>NZ_CP039371.1:6156708-6495886 GCF_005080685.1 Pseudomonas putida
CAACAGACGCAACTGCCCGAGCCAGTCATCCAGCCAAAGCCGCAATGCGCCGTAGCGCCCCATTACCTGCAACTGCACGGGGGTTTGCCAGTAACCGTCCTTGCGGACGTCCTCGAGCAGGTCCAGTTGCTCGACCAGCAACCCATGCACGTGCGCCGACCGGGCGAGCTGCTCCATCAGCCCGGCCAGCCCCTCGCCAGCCGAGAGCCGCCAACGCGCCGCCTGCAACTGGCGTTCGGCGACCGCCAACGTCGCTCGCAACTCATCCAGCCCGGCCACTTCGCCCCGTCGAGCCTGCTCGATGCCGAGCAGCGCCTGGGCCGCCGAGCCCTGTTCCTGCTGCATGAGCCAGAGGCTGGGCAAGCGCAACGCGGCGCCCACCACAAGCACCAGCGACCCAGCGCACAGCACCAGCGCCCATCGCACACCGGCTGCCTGGTTTGCGATCCAGTCAGCGTCAACGCCAGGCCAGCGCATCACGATGGCGAGGCCGATACGCGCACGGTCATGCGAAATTGCTCGCCGCTCGCTTTGCGCTTCATATGCCTGAGTGCCGGCTCTCGCAATCGCGCCCCCGCCTCCAGGCCGTGCATGAACGCCACCACCGAACCGGCAGACACCGCGAAACCAGCAATCTGCATCTGCGTGCCGTCGAAGGTGAGTTCGGTCAGTTCGACACCCTCTGGCAACGCCCGCTCGAGCTCACCCAGTACTGCTGGCAAGCGCTCCTGGCTGGCGCGAAGAGCAGCGAGTGCCTGGGACTGCCCGCGCACTTGCTCGAGCGCCGTGCGCACCTCGGAGAGTGGTTCGAGTTGTCGATCCAGGGCCGCAATGGCTCGCTCACGCTGACCATTGACGCTCGCCTGTTGTTGCAAGCGCTGCCTCGCCAGCTGGTCGACCAGCAGCACCATGCACAGGGCCAGGCATAGACTGCCCACCAATGCTTGCTTGAATCGACGTACCGCCGACAAGCGTTGGCGCTCACGCCAAGGCAAGAGGTTCAGGCGCAGCATCAGCGCAGCCCTCCCAGCGCCAAGGCATAGGCCAGGGCCATGGCCCCGTCGCCCGCCGCCAAACCCGGCAAGTCCGCCAGTGGTTGGCACGGCACACCCAATACCCTGCTAAATGCGTCGAGACGCTCAGGTACCTGCGCCTGGTCGCCGACGACCGGCAGCGACTGTAACTGCAGCGCCAAGGGCGCGCCCCAGGAGCCTGCCGACAAGGCCAGTGCATGCCGTTGCGGCGTTTGGTTTCGCGGCCAATAATGCAAGGTCGCTTCCCCCTGCTCCAGACGCAACAGCGCCTGGTTACCCGAATCGGCCGCTGGAAGGAGGCGCTGCAAGGCAATGCTGTCGACTTCGACCGCCATCAGTTGCAGCCCCGCCTGCACAGCCACCTGTTCGAGTGGCTCCAATGCACGTTGCCGACAGGCGGCCACCAGCACCTCCTGGGACCCGGCCCGCTCGCCACCGTCACCAAGCACCTGGAAGTCCAGCGCCAAGTCCTCCAGTGGAAACGGAAACAGACGCTCGGCATCCGCGAGCAAGTGCGCCTCCAGTTGAGCCGGCCCCAGGCCCATGGGCAGATGACAACGCTTGCAGATGACCTGCGACCCCGGCAGCGCCAGGGCAGCCAGGCGTTGGCGGCTACCGCTTCGCCGCAAGGCGCTTCGCAGGGCAGCGGCGATGGCGTCTGGATCGGCGTTTGCCCCACCAGCCCCCTGCGGCGCCAGGGGTTCCGACACGCAGGCCGTCACCCGGTGGCGCCTGCGGCATCCCTGAAGTTGAATGACCCGCACCGAATCGGAGGCGATCTCTACCCCCAGCAGTGATCCGGCATCCTTGCCGAAGCGTCCAAGCATCGCGATTCCCTTTGCTCTGTGTGATGAACCCCGCGCCGACAGATGGCTACAAAGGCCATGTGCCGAGGCCAGCCGCCCAGGCGGTGACCCGGCGGGGTGAAAAATGCTTATAATGCCCAGCGTTTTTCCGGCGCTGGCCGCGTGCAATCCACTCCTCAACCTGGACACCCAAAAGCCTTGATACGCCTGCTGAAGTTCTTCTGGTGGTCTCTCGTCGCAGTCATCTGCGCGCTCGTACTCGGTGTGAGCGGTGCGTTTCTGTATCTTAGTCCCAGCCTGCCCTCGGTCGACGCTCTCAGAAGCATCCAGTTGCAGATCCCCTTGAGGGTCTATAGCAACGACGGCAAGCTGATTGCCGAGTTTGGCGAAATGCGCCGCTCGCCGATCCGCTTTGCGGAAATCCCCCCACAATTCATCCAGGCACTTCTGTCAGCCGAAGACGACAATTTCCTCAACCACTACGGCGTCGACCCTGGCAGCCTGATGCGCGCCGCGACCCAGTTGTTGAAATCTGGCCATATCCAGACCGGCGGCAGCACCATCACCATGCAGGTGGCGAAGAACTTCTTCCTCACCAACGAGCGCAGTTTCTCGCGCAAGACCACCGAGATCCTCCTGGCACTGCAGATCGAACGCGAGCTGACCAAGGACGAGATCCTCGAGCTGTACGTCAACAAGATCTACCTGGGTAACCGCGCCTACGGCATCGATGCCGCGGCGCAGGTGTACTACGGCAAGTCGATCCGCGATGTCAGCCTGGCGCAGATGGCGATGATCGCAGGCCTGCCCAAGGCGCCTTCGCGCTTCAACCCGCTGGCCAACCCCGTACGCGCCAAAGAGCGTCGCGACTGGATTCTCGGTCGCATGTACAAGCTCGGCAAAATCGACCAGGCCAGCTACGAAACCGCCCTGGCCGAACCGCTCAACGCCAGCTACCACGTGCCGACGCCGGAAGTGAACGCGCCGTACATCGCCGAGATGGCCCGCGCCGAAATGGTCGGCCGCTATGGCAGCGATGCCTACACCGAAGGCTTCCGGGTCACTACCACGGTGCCCAGCGACATGCAGGAAATGGCCAACGCCGCTGTGCTCAACGGCCTCTCCGACTACGACGAGCGCCACGGCTACCGCGGCCCTGAGTCGCGCTTCCCGGGCAAGACCCACGCTGCCTGGCTGCAGGAACTGAACAAGCAACGTCCACTGGGCGGGCTGGAGCCGGCCATCGTCACCCAGGTCGACAAGACCGGCCTGAAGGTCATGACCCGTGGCGGCGAGGAAGAGAACGTCGCCTGGGACACCATGAAGTGGGCTCGCCCCTACCTCAACACCAACGCCCAGGGCCGTGCGCCGCAATCGCCGGCGGACGTGGCCCAGGTCGGCGACCTGGTACGCCTGCAGCGCCTGGAAGACGGCTCGCTCAAGTTCAGCCAGGTGCCGGCGGCGCAAAGCGCGCTGGTAACCCTCGACCCGTACAGCGGCGCCATCCGTGCCCTGGTCGGCGGCTTCTCGTTCGAGCAAAGCAACTATAACCGTGCCATGCAGGCCAAGCGCCAGCCAGGCTCGAGCTTCAAGCCCTTCGTCTATAGCGCCGCGCTGGACAACGGCTACACCGCCGCCAGCCTGGTCAACGATGCGCCGATCGTGTTCGTCGACGAGTACCTGGACAAGGTCTGGCGACCGAAGAACGATACCAACACCTTCCTCGGCCCGATCCGCATGCGCGAGGCGCTGTACAAGTCGCGCAACCTGGTGTCGATCCGCCTGCTGCAAGCCATGGGCGTGGACCGCACCATCGACTACATCGCCAAGTTCGGCTTCAACAAGCAGGACCTGCCCCGCAACCTGTCCCTGGCGCTGGGCACCGCGACGCTGACGCCGATGGAGATCGCCACCGGTTGGAGCACCTTCGCCAACGGCGGCTACAAGATCAACCCGTACCTGATCGAGCGTATCGAAAGCCGCAGCGGCGAGACCCTGTTCACCGCCAACCCCGCCCGCGTGCCACAGGGCGCCGAGGACAACGCCGGGGTAGCCGCGCCGGAGCAGCCGATCAGCACCACCGCCCTGCCAGGCGAGGCGCCTTCGGCCCTCGGCCAAGTGGCGCCACCGCCACAGACGCCGGCGGTGGCCGAACAGATCGTCGATGGCCGCACGACCTATATCCTCACCAGCATGCTGCAGGATGTGATCAAGCGTGGCACCGGGCGCCGCGCCCTGGCCTTGGGCCGCGACGACCTGGCGGGCAAGACCGGTACCACCAACGAATCCAAGGACGCCTGGTTCTCCGGCTACAACGCCGACTACGTGACCTCGGTGTGGGTCGGCTTCGACCAGCCAGAAAGCCTGGGTCGCCGCGAGTACGGTGGCACGGTGGCCCTGCCGATCTGGATGAACTTCATGGGCGCCGCACTGAAGGGCAAGCCGAGCCATCCGCCGGCCGAGCCGGAAGGCATCCTCAGCCTGCGGGTCGACCCGATCAGCGGCCGAGCAGCCTCGCCAAGCACCCCGAACGCCTACTTCGAGCTGTTCAAGGCCGAGGACTCGCCACCGTCGGTGGACGAACTGGGCAACGGCGCAGCACCAGGCAGCCCGCTGCCGGCCGACGAAGCGGCACCGATGGACCTGTTCTGATTCGCAAGATCCTGTAGGCCCCATCGCCAGAGCCGGCGTGCCGGCGATAGGGCTGTCAGGCCCGCCCATCGATCCACAGACAAACAAAAAGCCCCGACTCCTGCGAGCCGGGGCTTTTCTGTGTTTCTACGACGGGTATCAGCCGTTGAACACTTCATCCACGCTGTTCAGCGGGTAGTGCTTCGGATACGGCAGGGTCGCCACGCCGGACTCGATGGCCGCCTTGGCCACGGCGTCGGAAACCACGGTGATCAGGCGTGGGTCCAGCGGCTTCGGAATGATGTACTCACGGCCGAACTCCAGCGCCTGGACGTTGTAGGCGTCGCAGACTTCCTTCGGCACCGGCAGCTTGGCCAGGTCCTTCAGGGCGATGGCAGCGGCGATCTTCATCTCTTCGTTGATGCGCTTGGCGCGAACGTCCAGAGCACCACGGAAGATGAACGGGAAGCCCAGTACGTTGTTGACCTGGTTCGGGTAGTCGGAACGACCGGTGGCCATGATCACGTCGCTGCGGGTTTCGTGGGCCAGCTCCGGCTTGATTTCCGGGTCCGGGTTCGAGCAGGCGAACACGATCGGGTTGGCGGCCATCGACTTCAGACCTTCCGGGCTCAGCAGGTTCGGGCCGGACAGACCAACGAACACGTCGGCACCGTCCAGGGCGTCGGCCAGGGTGCGCTTGTCAGTGGCGTGAGCGAACTGGGCCTTGTACTGGTTCAGGTCGTCACGGCCAGCGTGGATCACGCCGCTGCGGTCGATCATGAAGATGTTTTCGACCTTGGCGCCCATGCTGACCAGCAGCTTCATGCAGGAAATGGCGGCAGCGCCGGCACCCAGGCAGACGATCTTGGCTTCTTCGAGCTTCTTGCCGGCGATTTCCAGGGCGTTGATCATGCCGGCCGCAGTGACGATCGCGGTGCCGTGCTGGTCATCGTGGAACACCGGGATATCGCACTGTTCGATCAGGGTGCGTTCGATCTCGAAGCACTCAGGTGCCTTGATGTCTTCGAGGTTGATGCCACCGAAGGTGATGGAGATGCGACGCACGGTGTCGATGAAGGCCTGCGGGCTTTCCGACTCGACTTCGATATCGAACACGTCGATACCGGCGAAACGCTTGAACAGAACGCCCTTGCCTTCCATGACCGGTTTGGAGGCCAGTGGGCCGAGGTCGCCCAGGCCGAGGATGGCGGTACCATCGGAAATCACCGCAACCAGGTTGCCTTTGCCGGTGTACTTATAGGCCAGCTCTGCATCGCGGCCAATCTCACGTACCGGTTCGGCGACGCCTGGGCTGTAGGCCAGGGCGAGGTCGCGGGCAGTGGCGGTTGGCTTGGAGAGCTCGACGCTCAGTTTCCCCGGACGAGGTTGAGCGTGATATTCGAGAGCGGCGGTTTTCAGGTCTGACATGGTGGGCATTCCGCTTGTTTACTGTTCTGACGGACCGCCGAGGATACGCAAAGAGCCGGGGAGCCACAAGACTGCTCAGTCACTTGTGTCAAGGCCTTGGGCCTAAGACTTTACGCTATAACCCACGGGGCATACATCCAACAGTGTGTACAATCCATCGCCACAATGTCTACATGTTTTAATCGGAAATGCGCTCCAACATGCTCGGGTCGGTCAGCGGCAGAACCCAACGTCGCTGACCCGGCTTGAGTCCGCCCTTGCGGGATCGATCCAGCACCCAGCCACGGGCTTCGACCTGACGGCCCTTGAGGTCGTCGAAAAAGCGGGAGGGGAAGCGCCGCTGCAGACGAGCGGGCACCTGCAACACCACGGCATCGTCCAGTTCCAGCCAGACCCCACCGCGATTGCGCTCAATGCCACGCACCGTGCCGCTAAGCACGGCGAAGCCGGACTGCCGCAAGGCATCGGCGCGTACCACCGGCGACTGCCGCCAAAGCCCTGCGCCGGCGGTGCGCGCAGCCTGCTCGGCCTGTTGCTGGCAGCCCACCAGGCCGACATTGGGCGCCACCGCGACCCGGTACCCAAGACCTTCGCTGAGCAATCGCGCCTCGAGGTTGTCGCCATTGCGCCCATATAAATGAGCCAGGGTACGCCCGTACTTGTCCTTGCCTTCTGCCCCCAGCACCAGGCCGACCTGACCGTCGCTGGCCTTGACCAGCGCCTGCAGGCGGCGCCTGGCGGCCTCGGCATAGGGTTCGCTGGTGCGCCCCTTGCGCCCGATCTCCGGGGCGTTGATGCCGATCATGCGCACGCTGCGCCCGTCGCTCAGGCGCACGGTGTCACCATCGACCACCTGGCGTACCGCCACCGTCTGCGGATGGGTCGGCAGCGGGCAAAAGGCCGCGGCCGAAGTAGGAAAAAGCCAAATCGCACCCACAAAAAAAGCGCCCACAAGGGGCGCTTTTTTTTGCAGCAGCGCGAAACCCGAAGGATTCGCCATGCGCATGATTACTTCTTGGCACCGAACATGCCGAAGCGGTCGGCGAACTTCTGTACGCGACCACCGGTGTCCAGGACTTTCTGCTTACCGGTGTAGAACGGGTGGCACAGGTTGCAAACGTCGATCGACAGGGTGTCGCCCAGGGTCGAACGGGTTTCGAACTTGTTGCCGCAGCTGCAGGTGACTGCAACTACTTCGTAGTTCGGATGAATATCTGCTTTCATGGTCACTTCCTCGAGCTGCGTGCCGCCACCCAACACCAATTGTTGAATACCGCACGTAATTAGGCGGCGAATAATACCAGAGCATGGCGTCAGCGCAAGTTGTCGCTTGCACCGGCGGTCGTCTGCTAGGCTCGCCACATCTTGAAATGCCCTGCCGAGACCTCCCGCGTGTCCGACGTCATCCTGCGCCTTGCCCTGCCCTCCCCCCTGCGTCGCCTGTTCGACTACAAGGCACCAGCGAGCATGGCGCGCCTGGCCCTGACGCCAGGTATGCGCATCCGCGTGCCGTTCGGGCGGCGCGAGATGATCGGCGTGCTGGTGGAAGTGTGCACGCAAAGCGAGGTACCCGCCGACAAGCTCAAGCCGGCCACGGCCCTGCTCGACCCGGTTTCGCCGATCCCGGCTTCGTTGTTCAAGCTGTGCCTGTGGACCGCCCAGTATTACCAGCACAGCCTTGGCGACACGCTGAGCTGGGCGCTTCCCACCCTGCTGCGCCAGGGCGAGCCGGCCGAGATGCGCCAGGAACGCTTCTGGCACGTGGCGCCCGGCGCACGCCTGGAAGACCCGCGCATCGCCCGCGCCCCGCGCCAGCGCGACGCGCTCAAGACCCTGGCCCAGCACCCCCACGGCGTGGCACACAGCCTGCTGGGCAAGCTCAACCTGAACAAGGACAGCCTCGACCTGCTGCTGGCCAAGGACCTGGTTCAGGTCGAGGTACGCCGCCATTTGCCGGGCACACGCCACGAGCACTGGCTGGCGCAACCGGAACTGCCGCTCAACGACGAACAGCGTGAGGCATTCGACTGCGTGCGTGAAGGCTTTGGCGGTTTCGCCGCGTTCCTGCTGGCCGGCGTCACCGGCAGCGGCAAGACCGAGGTCTACCTGCAACTGATCCGCGAAACCCTGGAAGCCGGCAAGCAGGCGCTGGTGCTGATCCCGGAGATCAACCTCGGCCCGCAGACCCTGGCGCGCTTCGAGCAACGCTTTAACGCCCGCATCGCCCTGCTGCACTCGGCAGTGGGCGATCGCGAGCGCCTCGATGCCTGGCTGGCGGCACGCGATGGCGAGGCAGACATCATCATCGGCACGCGTTCGGCGCTGTTCACGCCGATGAAGAACCCCGGCCTGATCATCATCGACGAGGAGCACGACGGCTCCTATAAACAGCAGGAAGGCCTGCGCTACCATGCCCGCGACCTGGCCCTGGTGCGCGCCCACCAGGAAAACATCCCGATCCTGCTAGGCTCGGCCACGCCGTCGCTGGAAACCCTGCACAACGCCCTGACCGGGCGCTACCGCCTGCTGCGCATGAACCAGCGCGCCGGCGGCGCACGCCCACCGCGCATGTTGCGCCTGGACGTCAAGAGCCTGCCCCTGGACAGCGGCATCAGCGGCCCGCTGCAACAGGCCATCCGCCAGACCCTCGAAGCCGGCCAGCAGGTGCTGGTGTTTCTCAATCGGCGTGGCTTCGCGCCCACCTTGTTGTGCCATGACTGCGGCTGGTTGTCCGAATGCCCGCGTTGCGACGCGCGCATGACCGTGCACCAGCGCTCGGGCGTGCTGCGCTGCCACCACTGCGGCTACGACGAACGCCTGCCGCATCACTGCCCCAAGTGCCAGCATGTCGACTTGCGTGCCGTGGGCGCAGGGACCGAGCGCGCCGAAGAGCGCCTCAAGGTGTTGTTCCCGGACTACCCGGTACTGCGCGTGGACCGCGACAGTACGTCGCGCAAGGACGCCATGCACAACCTGTTCAGCACCATCCAGCGGGGCCAGCCGAGCATCCTCGTCGGCACCCAGATGCTAGCCAAGGGGCACCACTTCCCCCGGGTCACCCTGGTGGCCATCCTCGACGCCGATGGCGGACTGTTTTCCGGCGACTTCCGCGCCAGTGAGCGCATGGCCCAGCTCATCGTCCAGGTGGCCGGGCGCGCCGGGCGTGCCGAGGAGCCGGGCAAGGTCATCATCCAGACCCACCTGGCCGACCACCCGCTGCTTGTGCAACTGACCGAACAAGGCTATTTCGCCTTCGCCGAGCAGGCCCTGCAAGAGCGCCGCAACGCTGGCCTGCCGCCCTTTTCGCACCTCGCCCTGCTGCGTGCCGAGGCGCACAAGCCGGGCCAGGCGGAGGGCTTTCTCGACGAGGCCTGCAGCGCCGCCGAACGGCTGGTGGCCGAGCAGCATCTTCCCGGCATCGAATTGCTCGGGCCGGTCCCTGCACCGATGGAGCGCCGCGCCGGGCGCTTCCGCGCACAATTATTGATACAGGCCAACACCCGGGCGCCCTTGCATCGACTGATCAGCGCCTGGTTGCTAGTGTTGGAGCAGATGCCGAGTGGCCGCCAGGTGCGTTGGTCGCTGGACGTGGACCCCGTCGACCTTTACTGACCGTGCCCAGGGCACGTGCCGCAAAGGTTGGCAACCTGGCCCCGGCAACGGATAATACCCAGTTTTTCCACCTGCGCATCCAGGCGCTCACCGCGCTTGCGGTCGAAAAGAGAATCCCATGAAAGACACCATTCGCCAGCTCATCCAGCAAGCCCTCACCCAACTCGCCACCGACGGTGTGCTGCCTGCAGGGCTGACGCCGGCGATCCAGGTCGAGAATGCCCGCGACAAGACCCACGGCGACTTCGCCAGCAACATCGCCATGATGCTGTCCAAGCAAGCCGGCATGAAGCCGCGCGACCTGGCGGAAAAGCTCATCGATGCCCTGCCGGCCAGCGACGACATCAGCAAGGTCGAGATCGCCGGCCCCGGCTTCCTGAACTTCTTCCAGAACACCGGCGCCCTGGCCGGCCGCCTGGATGCCGCCCTCGCCGACGACCACCTCGGCGTGCGCAAGGCAGGCCCTGCCGAGAAGGTGGTGATCGACATGTCGGCACCCAACCTGGCCAAGGAAATGCACGTCGGCCACCTGCGCTCGACCATCATCGGCGACAGCGTCGCCCGGGTCCTGGAATTCCTCGGCGATGATGTCATCCGCCAGAACCACGTGGGCGACTGGGGCACCCAGTTCGGCATGCTGCTGGCCTACCTGGAAGAAAACCCGATCACCAGCGACGAACTGTCGGACCTCGAGAACTTCTACCGCGCCGCGAAAAAGCGCTTCGACGAGTCCGAAGCGTTCGCCAACCGGGCCCGTGGCCTGGTGGTCAAGCTGCAGGCCGGCGATGCCGACTGCATGGCCCTGTGGACGCGCTTCAAGGACATTTCCCTGTCGCACTGCCAGAAGACCTACGAGCTGCTCAACGTCAAGCTGACCATGGCCGACGTGATGGGCGAAAGCGCCTACAACGACGACCTGGCCAACGTGGTCGCAGACCTCAAGGCCAAGGGCCTGCTTGTCGAAGACCAGGGCGCCCAGTGCGTGTTCCTCGACGAATTCAAGAACAGCGAAGGCGAGCCCCTGCCGGTGATCGTGCAGAAGGCCGATGGTGGCTACCTGTACGCCACCACCGACCTTGCGGCGGTGCGCTACCGCAGCAACGTGCTCAAGGCCGACCGCGCCCTGTATTTCGTCGACCAGCGCCAGGCGCTGCACTTCAACCAGGTGTTCGAAGTCGCTCGTCTGGCCGGGTTCGTCGGCCATCCGATGCAGATGGAGCACATGGGCTTCGGCACCATGAACGGGGCCGATGGCCGCCCGTTCAAGACCCGCGACGGCGGCACCGTGAAGCTGATCGACCTGCTCACCGAGGCCAAGGAGCGCGCCTACGCCCTGGTCAAGGAGAAGAACCCGAGCCTGGCCGAGGACGAGCTGCGCCACATCGGCGAAGTGGTGGGCATCGGCGCGGTGAAATACGCCGACCTGTCCAAGCACCGCACCAGCGACTACAGCTTCAACTTCGACCTGATGCTCAACTTCGAGGGCAACACCGCCCCCTACCTGCTGTACGCCTACACCCGCGTGGCCGGCGTGTTCCGCAAGCTGGGCAAGGGCTTCGACGAGGTGGATGGGCAGATCGTACTGCAGGCCGAGAAGGAGCAGGACCTGGCCGCACGCCTGGCCCAGTTCGGTGAAATCCTCAACAACGTCGCCGAAAAGGGCACGCCACACGTGCTGTGCAGCTACCTGTACGACCTTGCCGGCCTGTTCTCGAGCTTCTACGAAAACTGCCCGATCCTCGCTGCCGACACCCCGGAGCAACAACAGAGCCGCCTGCGCCTGGCCGCCCTGACTGGCCGAACCCTCAAGCAGGGCCTCGAGCTGCTGGGCCTGGAAACCCTGGAGCGCATGTAAGTTGGCTGCCAAGAAAAAACCCGCTCCCAAACGCGGCGCCAGCCGCCCGCAAGCCCCCGCCAAGCAGCCCATCCCGGGATGGGTGTGGCTGGCGGTCGGCCTCACCGTGGGCGCTTTCATCGTCTTCCTGATGAAGCTCGAACCCGGTGGCGGCGACATCAAGCGCGCCAAGCCCGAACAGCAGAAGCAGGAGAAGGTGGCCGAGGCCAGCAAGGGCACCACCGCCACCACGCCGCAGCAGCCGGTGAAGCCGAAGTACGACTTCTACACCTTGCTGCCGGAATCGGAGGTGATCGTGCCGCCCGAAGCCGTGCCGGAAAAGACCCCGCCCGTGCCGGCCCAGCCGGTGACCCCGGTCACGCCTGCCGAAGCGGCCAAGATCGACACCGCGCGCGCCCAGGCCGCATTGTTGGGGCAGACCCCGCCTCCGGCACCGCCCGTGATCAAGCCGGCAGCGACCACGCAGTTCTTCCTGCAGGCTGGCTCGTTCCGCAAGCAGGCCGATGCCGACCGGGTCCGTGCGCAGATCATTCTGCTCGGCCAGGCGGTGAAGGTGGAGTCGGGGACGGTCAAGGACGAGACCTGGTACCGCGTACTGGTCGGCCCGTTCAGCAACCGTGAGCAACTGACTGGGGCGCAGAAGCAGTTGGCAGGGGCAGGTTTCAGCAACCTGCTTCTGCAACAGCGGCAGACTCGCCAGTAACGCCAGCGGAATGAAAAAGGCCTTGTCGCACCCTGCGACAAGGCCTTTTTTTGTGGCTCACGGATTGTCGGGGAGCGAGCGAAGCTCGTCACCCTCAACGCCGGGCGTTACCCTCGGAGACCTGGCTGTTCAACGTCCAGAAGTCGTACAGCACGCCCAACAGGAACAGCCCGCCGGTGAAGAAGTAGATGATCGCGCTGATCCATTTGCCCTGATACAACCGATGGGCACCGAAGATGCCGAGGAAGGTCAGCAGAATCCAGGCGATGTTGTAGTCGATACGCCCGGACTGAAAGCGCAAATCGGCTTCGCGGTCCATCGACGGGATCAGGAACAGGTCGATCAGCCAGCCGATACCGAACACCCCGAGGGTCAGGAACCAGATGGTCCCGGTGATCGGCTTGCCATAGTAGAAACGGTGCGAGCCGGTGAAGCCGAAGATCCACAACAGGTAGCCAATGACCTTGCTATGGGTGTCGTGATACGGCACGCCTTGTTGATAACTGTCCATTCATAGCCCCCTGGGGTTATCCAAAAATTTTCTAACGGAAAATGTGACTTTTCCGGCGCAGGCCGACGTACGGCAACATGACAATCGACCAACGGATCAGAAATTGATCAAAAAGCTGTTATAAAGTTGCGCGCCCAACACACAACATTCATAAGAGCTTCATCTATGCCGCCTTTGTTCAAGACATGGCTGACCCTCTGCCTATTATTGCCCCTGGCCGCCCACGCCACCAACCGTGAGCAACGCCTTCCCAACGGGTTTACCGGCTATACCACCAACGCTGCGGTGAAACACGCCCCGGTCAAGCACACCACGCTGCGTGCCCGCCCGAGCAACGGTGCCAGCAGTCACGGCTTGCCGGTGGCCTCGATGTCGCCGAAACAGAGCAGCGACGTCCTCAGCCGCGCCGTCAACGTGCTCGGCACCCCCTATCGCTGGGGCGGCAGCAGCCCGAAGAAGGGCTTCGACTGCAGCGGCCTGGTGAAGTACGCCTTCAACGACGTGGCCGATGTCGACCTGCCGCGTACCTCCAATGCCATGGCCCAGGGTCACGGCATCAAGGTGGCGCAAGGCGACCTCAAGCCTGGCGACCTGATCTTCTTCAACATCAAGAGCCGTCGCGTCAACCACGTGGCCATCTACCTGGGTAACGACCGCTTCATCCACGCCCCGCGCCGCGGCAAGCGGGTGAGCATCGATAACCTGAGCAAGCCTTACTGGCAGAAGCATTACGTAGTGGCCAAGCGCGTACTGCCCAAGGACCAGCAGCAACTGAACCTGGCCAAGCGCTGATCAGATCGGCGCTTTTCCCTGCCGAGCTCTTCGCGGCTCGGCGCGAAGAGGCCCGAACAAAACGCTATAGGTCACCGATCGAACCTTTCGCCTTCAGCTCCCGCAACGCTCCCTCCATCGTCCGCATCCCCTCGGCACCCCCTGCCTGCATCACCGAACACAGCTGCGCCATGCGCCCCTCGCGAATCAGGTTGCGCACCGCCGGCGTCGCCATCAGCACCTCCCTGGCTGCCACACGTCCGCCACCGACACGCTTGACCAGCACCTGCGCCACCACCATGCGCAGTGAGTCGGCCAGCATCGCCCGCACCAGGGGCTTTTCTTCGGCGCCGAACACTTCCACCAGGCGGTCGAGGCTGCTGGCTGCCGACCGCGTGTGCACCGTGGCCAGCACCAGATGCCCGGTCTCCGCCGCCCGCAACGCCAGGCGTATGGTCTCCAGGTCCCGCAGTTCGCCAATCATGATCACATCCGGATCCTGGCGCAGGGCACTGCGCAGACCCTGGGAAAAGTCCCGGCAGTGACGGCCGATTTCCCGCTGAGTCACCAGACTGCGCTCAGCCTTGTGGATAACTTCGATGGGGTCTTCCAGCGTGACGATATGCAGCGCACGCTGGCGACCGAGCTGCTGCAGCAGTGCAGCCAGAGTGCTGGATTTGCCGCTGCCGGTCGGGCCGCCGACCAGGATCAGGCCATCGGTGTATCCGGCAACAGCTCGATACACTTCTTCCAGGTCGAGTTCGGCGAGGCTGGCAATGGCATTCGGCACCAGGCGCATCGTGGCCGCCGCACCGCGCAACTGGCGGTACAGGTTCACGCGAAAACGCCCGAGTATCGGCAGCTCCAATGCCAGGTCCAGGTCCTCGCCTTGCAGCCAGCGCTGCTGCTGGCCAGGGTCCAGCCATTGCGCCAAGGCATCGTCCAGCATCGCCGGCTTCAGGCTCGGCAGCTCCAGGCGTCGCAGCTCGCCCTCGCAGCGCAGCATCGGTATCTCGCCCACGGCCAGGTGCAGGTCACTCGCGCCTGCTTCCACAGCCAGGGCCAACAGGTCGGTCACATCCATGAGACTCCCCAAAGACCATCAAGCAGGTAGAATGCCGCAGACCCCTGAGCCGCCGGCATCGATCCATGTCCACCATAGCAGACAACCTTTCCGCCCTCGCCGCCCGCATCGACAGCGCCGCCAAGGCTGCCGGCCGCGCCCCTGCGAGCATCCAGTTGCTGGCGGTGAGCAAGACCAAGCCCGCCAGCGCGATCCGCGAGATCCACGCCGCCGGCGTGCGCGACGTGGGTGAAAACTACCTCCAGGAAGCACTGGCCAAGCAGCAGGAACTCACCGACCTGCCCTTGATCTGGCACTTCATCGGCCCCATCCAGTCGAACAAGACCAAAGCCATCGCCGAACATTTCGACTGGGTACATTCCGTGGACCGCCTGAAGATCGCCCAACGCCTGTCCGAACAGCGCCCTGCTGGCCTGCCACCGCTGAACATCTGCCTGCAGGTGAACGTCAGCGGCGAAGACAGCAAGTCCGGCTGCGCCCCGGCAGATCTGCCGGGCCTGGCCCAGGCCGTTGCGGCCCTGCCCAACCTGCGCCTGCGCGGGCTGATGGCGATCCCCGAACCGACCGACGACCGCGCCGCCCAGGAAACCGCCTTTGCCACCGTGCGCCAGTTGCGCGATGACCTGGGCCTTGGCCTGGACACCCTGTCGATGGGCATGAGCCACGACCTGGAAGCGGCGATTGCCCAAGGCGCGACCTGGGTCCGTATCGGCACTGCCCTGTTCGGTGCGCGCGACTACGGAGCTCACTGATTACATGCTTTACTCACTCTTTCCCTCAAGGACCTGACATGAGCAAGACTCGTATCGCCTTTATCGGCGCCGGCAACATGGCCGCCAGTCTGATCGGTGGCCTGCGTGCCCAGGGCCTGGACGCTTCGCAGATCACCGCCAGCGACCCAGGCGCCGACACGCGTAGCCGCGTCCATGCCGAGCACGGTATCGAGGTGTTCGAAGACAACGCCGAGGCTGTCGCCGCTGCCGATGTGATCGTGCTGGCGGTCAAGCCACAGGTAATGAAGGCCGTGTGCCAAGCGCTGCAGCCCAGCTTGCAGGACGGCCAGCTGATCGTATCGATCGCCGCCGGCATCACCTGCGCCAGCCTGCAAGCCTGGCTCGGTGCCCGCCCGGTGGTGCGTTGCATGCCCAATACCCCGGCGCTGTTGCGCGAAGGCGTCAGCGGCCTGTACGCCACCCTTGAGGTGACCGACGCCCAACGCCAACAGGCCGAACAGCTGCTGTCGGCTGTCGGTACCGCCGTGTGGTTGGAACAAGAACAGCAACTGGATGCCGTCACCGCCGTTTCCGGCAGTGGCCCGGCGTACTTCTTCCTGCTGATCGAGGCCATGACCGCCGCTGGCGAAAAGCTCGGCCTGCCACGCGAAACCGCCTCCCAACTGACCCTGCAAACCGCCCTGGGCGCTGCGCGCATGGCTGTTTCCAGCGACGTCGACGCTGCCGAGCTGCGCCGCCGCGTGACCTCGCCTGCAGGCACCACGGAAGCGGCGATCACGTCGTTCCAGGGCAACGCTTTCGAGGCGATCGTCGAGCAGGCGCTGCAGGCTGCGGCCACGCGCTCTGCCGAACTTGCCGAACAACTGGGCAAATAAGGAGTTCTTGATGAATGCACTGTCCGGCGCCGCGATCTTCGTGGTGCAAACCCTGGTCAGCCTGTACCTGGTGATCGTCCTGCTGCGCTTCGTGCTGCAACTGGTCAAGGCCAACTTCTACAACCCGCTGAGCCAGTTCGCGGTGCGTGCCACGCAGCCGCTGCTCAAGCCGATCCGCCGGATCATCCCCAGCATCGGCGGGCTGGACACCTCTTCGCTGCTGCTCGCCATCGTCATCCAGGCGCTGCTGATGGCCTTCGTGCTGATGCTCACCTACGGCGTGTTCGGCGATGTGCTGCACCTGCTGCTGTGGGCCATCATCGGCGTTACGTCGTTGTTCCTGAAGATCTTCTGGGTGGCGATGATCGTCATGGTGATCGTCTCCTGGGTCGCGCCCAACAGCCACAACCCGGCTGCCGAACTGGCCTACCAGATCGCGGAACCTGTGCTCGCGCCCTTCCGCCGCCTGGTGCCGAACCTCGGCGGCCTGGATATTTCGCCGATCTTCGCCTTCATCGCCATCCAGGTGATCCAGTCGTTCGTCATGCCGCCGCTGGCCGCCTATGCCGGCATGCCGCAAGAACTGTGGCGGATGATCTGACCCCGGTCAGCGCTCGTTGAGCCCAGCGGCAAGCCTTTGCTTGCCGCTGGGGGTAGCGCTCTTTAGACTTACGCCTCCGTCAAGCGTGAGCAGGGTCGATGTCCACTGTCCTTCCCGAAGATTCCGTCGGTCTGGTGACCCCGCAGGTCGCCCGGTTCGACGAGCCCCTGGCCCTGGCCTGTGGCCGTTCCCTGGCCAGCTACGAGCTGGTCTACGAAACCTATGGCACCCTGAACGCCCGTGCGAGCAATGCCGTGCTGATCTGCCATGCCCTGTCCGGCCACCACCATGCCGCCGGCTACCACGCGGCCACCGACCGCAAGCCGGGCTGGTGGGACAGCTGCATCGGCCCGGGCAAGCCGATCGATACCAACCGTTTCTTCGTGGTGAGCCTGAACAACCTCGGTGGCTGCAATGGCAGCACCGGCCCGAGCAGCCTCAACCCGGCCACCGGCAAGCCCTATGGCGCCGACTTTCCGGTACTGACCGTGGAGGACTGGGTGCACAGCCAGGTGCGCCTGGCCGATCGCCTCGGTATCGGCCAATGGGCCGCCGTGGTCGGCGGCAGTCTCGGCGGCATGCAGGCGCTGCAATGGACCATCACCTACCCCGAGCGTGTCCGCCATTGCGTCGACATCGCCTCGGCGCCGAAGCTTTCAGCGCAGAACATCGCCTTCAACGAAGTGGCGCGCCAGGCCATCCTCACCGACCCCGAATTCCACGGCGGCTCGTTCCAGGACCAGGGCGTGATCCCCAAGCGCGGGCTGATGCTGGCGCGCATGGTCGGCCACATCACCTACCTGTCCGACGACTCGATGGGTGAGAAATTCGGCCGCGAGCTCAAGAGCGACAAGCTCAACTACGACTTCCACAGCGTCGAATTCCAGGTCGAAAGCTACCTGCGCTACCAAGGCGAGGAGTTTTCCGGGCGGTTCGATGCCAACACCTACCTGCTGATGACCAAGGCTCTGGACTACTTCGACCCGGCCGCAGCCCAGGGCGGCGACCTGGCCGCCACC
Organism: Pseudomonas putida; assembly: GCF_005080685.1. Taxonomy (NCBI): domain Bacteria; kingdom Pseudomonadati; phylum Pseudomonadota; class Gammaproteobacteria; order Pseudomonadales; family Pseudomonadaceae; genus Pseudomonas; species Pseudomonas putida. The sequence continues at coordinate 6,174,373 of NZ_CP039371.1, forward strand.
CTGGCCCACGTCAAGGCGGACTACTGCATCATGTCGTTCACCACCGACTGGCGCTTCTCGCCGGCCCGCTCGCGGGAAATCGTCGATGCCCTGATGGCCGCGCGCAAGAACGTCTGCTACCTGGAAATCGACTCGCCGTACGGCCACGATGCCTTCCTGATCCCCACGCCTCGCTACGTGCAGGGTTTCTCGAACTACATGAACCGCATCGCCATCTGAGGACAGCATGAGAGCCGATCTGGAAATCATCCACGACTGGATCCCCGCCGGCAGCCGGGTACTCGACCTGGGCTGCGGCAACGGCGAGCTGCTGGCTTCGCTGCGTGACCGCAAGCAGGTCAGCGGCTACGGCCTGGAGATCGACCCCGACAACATCGCCGCGTGCGTGGCCAAGGGCGTCAACGTCATCGAGCAGGACCTGGACAAAGGCCTGGGCAACTTCGCCAGCAACAGTTTCGACGTGGTGATCATGACCCAGGCCCTGCAGGCCGTTGAATACCCCGATCGCATTCTCGACGAAATGCTGCGTGTCGGGCGCCAGTGCATCATCACCTTCCCCAACTTCGGCCATTGGCGCTGCCGCTGGTACCTGGCGACCAAAGGCCGCATGCCGGTTTCGGACTTCATGCCGTATACCTGGTACAACACGCCCAACATCCATTTCTGCACCTTCGCCGACTTCGAAGAGCTGTGCCACGAGCGCCATGCCAAGGTCCTCGACCGCCTGGCTGTCGATCACTTGCACCGCAACGGGTGGGGCGGGCGGCTTTGGCCTAATCTTCTAGGTGAAATCGGCATCTACCGCGTCAGCAGCCCAGGCCTGCAGGAGCATCAGCTCGCGGTCTGACGCCCACCGGAGGACTCGCACCATGCGTCGCCTAGCCCTGTTCCTGATCAGCCTGTGCCTGGCCCTGCCAGCCCTGGCGGCCGACGCCGCCCGCCCCGAGCGCAAGGAAGTGTTCGGCGATGTGACGATCCACTACAGCGCCTTTACCTCCAGCATGCTGCAACCAGACATTGCCGCTGCCACCGGGCTGATCCGCAGCAAGAACCAGGGCGTGCTCAACATCGCCGTGCTCAAGACCGGGAAGCCAAGCATGGCGGTGGTCAGCGGCACGGTGAAGGACCTTACCGGGCGCAGCAGCCCGTTGTCGTTCAAGCAGATAACCGACCAGGGCGCGGTGTACTACATCGCCCAGTTCAAGATCGAACAGGCCGAGACCCTGACCTTCGACCTGAACGTCGAAACCGGCGGCATCAGCCATCCACTCAGTTTCAACCAGGAAGTGTTCCCAGGCGAATGATGAATTTCCAGCAACTCGTATTGGCCAGCCACAACGCCGGCAAACTCAAGGAACTCCAGGCCATGCTCGGCGCCTCGGTGCAGTTGCGCTCGATCGGCGAGTTCAGCCAGGTCGAGCCCGAGGAAACCGGCCTGTCGTTCGTCGAGAACGCCATCCTCAAGGCGCGTAATGCCGCGCGTATCTCCGGGTTGCCGGCGCTGGCCGACGACTCGGGCCTGGCGGTGGACTTCCTCGGCGGTGCCCCCGGCATCTACTCGGCACGCTATGCCGATGGCAAGGGCGATGCGGCGAACAACGCCAAGCTGCTCGAAGCCCTCAAGGACGTGCCCGAGGCCGAACGTGGCGCACAGTTCGTCTGTGTGCTGGCCCTGGTTCGGCATGCCGACGACCCACTGCCGATCCTCTGCGAAGGCCTGTGGCATGGGCGCATCCTGTTCCAGGCCAGCGGTGAGCATGGCTTCGGCTACGACCCGCTGTTCTGGGTGCCGGAGCGCGACTGCTCGAGCGCCGACCTCGCCCCTGTGGACAAGAATCAGCTCAGCCACCGCGCCCGCGCCATGGCGCTGCTGCGTAAACGTCTGGGCCTGGCATGATCGAAACGTTGTCCCAGCCAGGCGCGACAGGCCTTTCCAGCCTGCCGCCGCTGGCGCTGTACATCCACATCCCATGGTGCGTGCGCAAGTGCCCCTACTGCGACTTCAACTCCCACGCCGCCGGGCCTGAGTTGCCGGAAGAGGCCTACGTCGATGCCTTGCTGACCGACCTCGACCAGGAGCTGCCCGCCGTGCAGGGCAGGCCGATCACGTCGATCTTCTTCGGCGGCGGCACCCCGAGCCTGTTCAGCGCCAACGCGCTGGGGCGGTTGCTGCGCGGCGTGGAGCAACGCATCCCGTTCACTGCAGATATCGAGATCACCCTCGAGGCCAACCCCGGTACGTTCGAGCAGGAGAAGTTCAAGGCCTACCGGCAGACCGGCATCAATCGCCTGTCGATCGGCGTGCAGAGCTTCCAGCCTGCCAAGCTGCAGGCGCTGGGGCGCATCCACAACGGCGATGAAGCGATCCGCGCCGCCGCCATGGCCCGCGCCGCCGGCTTCGACAACTTCAACATGGACTTGATGCACGGCCTGCCCGACCAGTCTCTGGACGATGCCCTGGGCGATTTGCGCCAAGCCATCGACCTGGGGCCTATGCACCTGTCCTGGTACCAGCTGACGGTGGAGCCGAACACGGTGTTCTGGAACCAGCCGCCGGAGTTGCCCGAGGACGATATCCTCTGGGACATCCAGGAAGCCGGCCAGGCCCTGATGGCGGCAAACGGCTTCAGGCAGTACGAAGTGTCGGCCTACGCCCAGGCAGGGCGCGCCGCGCGGCACAACCTCAATTACTGGCGCTTCGGCGATTTCATCGGCATCGGCGCGGGCGCTCACGGCAAACTGACCTTCGCCGATGGTCGAATCCTGCGCACCTGGAAGACCCGCCTGCCCAAGGATTACCTGAACCTCGCCAAACCGTTCAAGGCCGGCGAGAAGCTGCTGCCAGTCGACGAGTTGCCGTTCGAATTCCTGATGAACGCCCTACGCCTGACCGAAGGCGTGGAGGCCGAGCTGTTCACCCAACGCACCGGCCTGCCCCTGGCGCAGCTTGCCGAGGCGAGGCGTGCGGCCGAACAAAAGGGCCTTTTGCAGGTCGAACCGGATCGGCTGGTGGCGACACCGCGCGGCCAGTTGTTCCTCAACGACCTGCTGCAGTATTTCTTGACCTAAGGATGACCCATGGATCTGGTACTTGACCTGCTCGCGACGGTTTCCCGCTGGAGCCGCAGCAACCTCTCGGAAATTTCCCTGGCCTTGGTCGGCTGCCTGCTGGTGCTGTTCGGCACCGACATAAAGGGCTGGGTGGAACAACGCCTCGGCGGCCTGGCAGGCGCATTGCGCGTGCCGTTCATGGCGCTGCTGGTGATGATCGGCAGTGGGGCCGCGCTGATCTATGCCACGCCATGGGTGGTGAAGGGACTGGGACAGTTCAACAACTATGCGCTGGCACCGGTGTTGCTGGTGGTGCTGGTGTTGATTGGCGTGGTGGCGGATCGCCGGGGTTAAGGCTGCTAGAAGCTGCCCCGGAAGACCGGGGCAGCCCAACCACCTGACTAGCCCTTACTGGGCGTCATCGAAGTGATCGCGCATGAAGTCTCGAGCGGTCTTGAACACAGTCAAGATTCGGACGAGCTTCCAGACGCGGCTCAGCGTACCAAGCAAACGCTTCATAAGCCTTGGCCTCCGTGTTGGCGGGCCAATCTTCCAGCATCTAACCGGTGCTTCGATGCCTTCGAAAACTGTGCAGAGTTCTCAGTGAAGTGGCCAGGTTGATGGCCCTTCGAAGAAATTCACCGGCATGGTTCTCAGGCCATGTCGAAGGGGCCGGAAAGCAGAATTCTTCTTCTAACCCGGCCCATCACTGAATTGACTCACACAGGAGCAAATCAATAGCACTCGGACTTTCCGGCCAAGGCTGTTAACCGCTTCGACACACGTGATGCCGGATATTTCCGCACATTGACCCTGCTGCTGAACGTGCTTATGATCTTGTGACTGTGTAGAGTTTTCAGTGAAGTCCCAGAGCGATGGATACTCAGTCCTATCGCTCACACAAAAAAACCGCCCTTTGAAAGGCGGTTTTTTTTCGCCTGCATCGCGGCAGGCTACAGCGTTTCGAAAGGCCTGATCAGCCGATCAATCCACCTTCTCGAACTTCAAATCCCACACCCCATGCCCCAAGCGCTCGCCACGGCGTTCGAACTTGGTGATCGGACGCTCTTCCGGGCGCGGCACATAGGCACCGTCCGCAGCACGGTTGCGATAGCCAGGCGCTGCGCTCATCACTTCCAGCATGTACTCGGCATAGGGCTCCCAGTCGGTCGCCATGTGGAACACGCCACCGGGCTTGAGCTTGCGTCGTACCAGCTCGGCGAACTCCAGCTGCACGATGCGGCGCTTGTGGTGGCGCGCCTTGTGCCAAGGGTCCGGGAAGAACAGCATCAGCCGGTCGAGGCTGTTATCGGCCACGCAACGGTTGAGCACTTCGATGGCATCGCAGTCATACACTCGCAGGTTATTCAGGCCCTGGGTCAGCACGCCGTTGAGCAGCGCGCCCACACCCGGACGGTGCACTTCGACACCGATGAAGTCCTGTTCCGGGGCGGCAGCGGCCATCTCCAGCAGGGAGTGGCCCATGCCAAAGCCGATCTCCAGCGTGCGCGGCGCCGAGCGGCCGAATACCTGGTCATAGTCGACCGGGCTGTCGGTCAGCGGCAGGATGAACAGCGGCCCACCCTGCTCCAGGCCACGTTGCTGGCCTTCGGTCATGCGCCCTGCACGCATCACGAAGCTCTTGATGCGGCGGTGGTGGCGCTGGTCGCCGTCGGCGGGGATCGGCGTATCTTGCGAGTCAGTCATCGGGGGCTCTTACTTGATCAGACCATCCAGCGGCGAAGAGGCGCTGGCGTAGAGTTTTTTCGGCATCCGGCCGGCGAGGTAGGCCATGCGGCCAGCGACAATGGCATGCTTCATGGCTTCGGCCATCAGCACCGGCTGCTGGGCATGGGCAATGGCCGAGTTCATCAGCACGGCCTCGCAGCCCATTTCCATGGCGATCGTGGCGTCGGAGGCGGTACCGACACCGGCGTCGACCAGTACCGGCACCTTGGACTCCTCGAGGATGATCTGCAGGTTGTAGGGGTTGCAGATACCCAGGCCAGTGCCGATCAGGCCAGCCAGCGGCATCACCGCGATACAGCCGGCTTCGGCGAGCTGGCGAGCGATGATCGGGTCGTCGCTGGTGTAGACCATCACGTCGAAACCGTCCTTTACCAGCACTTCGGCGGCCTTGAGGGTTTCGATCACGTTAGGGAACAAGGTTTTCTGGTCGGCCAGGACTTCCAGCTTGACCAGATTGTGGCCATCGAGCAGCTCACGGGCCAGACGGCAGGTGCGCACGGCCTCGACCGCGTCGTAGCAGCCGGCGGTGTTGGGCAGGATGGTGTAGCGGTCCGGCGGCAGCACGTCGAGCAGGTTCGGCTCGCCCGGATTCTGGCCGATATTGGTGCGACGCACGGCAACGGTGACGATTTCGGCACCCGAGGCCTCGATGGCCTGGCGGGTTTCTTCCATGTCACGGTATTTACCGGTGCCTACCAGCAGGCGCGACTGGAAAGTACGCCCGGCCAGGGTGAAGGGCTTGTCGCTACGAACGTTGCTCATCGTTGTTCCTCGGGAAAAGGTTACGGGACTTGCGGGTGAATCGCCGGGCGGGTTCAACCGCCACCGATGGCGTGGACCACTTCGACCTGGTCGCCCTCGCTCAGCAAGGTGCTGTCGTGCTGGCTGCGCGGCACGATATCCAGGTTCAGTTCCACCGCCACGCGGCGTCCGGCCAGCTCCAGCCGGGCCAGCAGGGCCGCGACGCTTTCGCCAGCAGGCAATTCGTAAGGTTCACCGTTCAGTTGAATGCGCATGCGCACGGCCACCATTGTGCTTTGGGGCACGCATTCTAGCCCCGATCAACCTCCGAACCCAAGGGCGCCGGGCACCATTAGTCGCGATTGTGGACCGCCTGGTCAGCCCAGGCGCCAGGCTGCCAGGCCCAGGCACAGCCAGCCGGCGAGAAAGCACAGGCCACCGATCGGGGTGATGATGCCGAGCTTGCCCAGTCCGGTGAGGGTCAACAGGTACAGGCTGCCGGAAAACAGCACGATACCCACGGCGAACAGCCCGCCCGACCAGGCCACCAGGCGTCCGGGCAGGTGTACCGAGAGCACCGCGACCGCGAGGATCGCCAGGGCATGCACCAGTTGGTAGGTTACACCGGTATGAAAGATCGCCAGGTAGTCGGCGCTGAGCCGGTTCTTCAGGCCATGGGCGGCGAATGCGCCGAGCGCGACACCGGTGAAGCCGAAAAACGCGGCAAGCATCAGGAAGCTGCGAAGCATGGGACGACTCCTTGGAACGGGTCTGTATAATGGCCCCTTCCACCGGTCCGGCCAAGCCATCGCCATGCTGTCATCCCTTTTTCGCCGATTCGTCCGTGCCCTGCTCTGGTTCGCCGCCGCGAGCATCGTGCTGGTCCTGGTGTTTCGCTGGGTACCGCCGCCGGGTACGGCATTGATGGTCGAGCGCAAGGTCCAGTCGTGGGTCAGCGGTGAGCCGATCGACCTGCAGCGCGACTGGGAGCCCTGGGAGAACATCTCCGATGAGCTCAAGGTGGCGGTCATCGCCGGCGAGGACCAGAAGTTCGCCAGCCACTGGGGCTTCGACATCCCGGCCATCCAGGCGGCATTGGCCTACAACGAGCGCGGTGGCGGTATCCGCGGCGCGAGCACGCTGACCCAGCAGGTGGCCAAGAACCTGTTCCTGTGGTCGGGCCGCAGCTGGCTGCGCAAGGGGCTGGAGGCGTGGTTCACCGCCTTGATCGAGTTGTTCTGGTCGAAGGAGCGGATTCTCGAGGTGTACCTCAACAGCGCCGAATGGGGTAAAGGCGTGTTTGGTGCCCAAGCCGCCGCCCGCTACCACTTCGGCATCGATGCCAGCCGCCTGAGCCGCCAGCAGGCCGCGCAACTGGCCGCGGTGCTGCCCAGTCCGATCAAGTGGAGCGCCAGCCGGCCGAGTGCCTATGTGGCCAGCCGTGCCAGCTGGATTCGCCGGCAGATGAGCCAGTTGGGTGGGCCGAGCTACCTGATGCAGCTGGACGCTTCGCGACAGCCTTGAGGGCGAGTGCGGCGTACGCTTGAGCGTTTTAGCGCCGTATATATCGGGCGCCGCCCTCACGGCGAGCATAAAAAAACCGCTGCCCCGTCTCCGGGCCAGCGGCTTTTCAATCCAGCCAGGCTAGATCACACGGCGATCAATGCCTTGACCTTGTTCATCGCGTTCTTTTCCAGCTGGCGAATACGCTCGGCCGACACACTGTACTTGTCCGCCAGCTCGTGCAACGTGGCCTTTTCCTCGGCCAGCCAACGCTGGTAGAGGATGTCGCGGCTGCGCTCGTCCAGGCCCTGCAGAGCTTCGTGCAGGTTGCTGGTGGAGTTGTCGCTCCAGTCAGCATCCTCCAACTGCGTAGCCGGATCGTAACGGTGGTCTTCGAGGTAGTACGCCGGCGACTGGAAGGCGCTGTCGTCGTCCGCCTCGGCGGCCGGGTCGAAGGCCATGTCCTGGCCGCTCAGGCGACTTTCCATCTCGCGCACTTCGCGAGGCTCGACGCCGAGGCTTTCCGCCACGCGATGGACTTCGTCGTTGTTCAGCCAGGCCAGACGCTTCTTCTGGCTGCGCAGGTTGAAGAACAGCTTGCGCTGGGCCTTGGTGGTGGCCACCTTGACGATACGCCAGTTGCGCAGGATGAATTCGTGGATTTCCGCCTTGATCCAGTGCACGGCGAACGACACCAGGCGCACGCCCATTTCTGGGTTGAAGCGCTTGACGGCCTTCATCAGGCCAACGTTGCCTTCCTGGATAAGGTCGGCTTGTGCCAGACCATAACCGGCATAGCTACGTGCGATATGCACGACGAAACGCAGGTGGGCCATTACCATTTGCCGAGCGGCCTCAAGATCCTGCTCGAAATAGAGACGCTCGGCCAGTTCACGCTCCTGCTCGACCGTCAGCAGCGGGATGCTGTTGACCGTGTGCACGTAGGCTTCCAGGTTCGCACCAGGGACCAGGGCATAGGCAGGTTGCAACGAAGTGGTCATTCAAGAACCTCCGACTCACTAGACTCGTGCCTTGTGGGCACTGCCAACATTGACCGGAATCCACTGTACAAGTTCCGGTGGCGTCACATGATGAAAAAAAGTCAATGCTGGCACAGAAAAACTATCGAGGCGCCAATTCGTTCAGGTGACGGGCGACCGCGATCCATGCACCGATATACCCTAACAAGACCGCTCCGATCAAGAGAGAAAGACCATCGGAGGCCGGCACCCCGCCCAGGGCGAAGTCACTGTTATATAGCCCCGAAAGCCCTACCACCGCCTCGTTCAGCCAGTTCAGGCCGAAGGCCAGGATACCCCAGGCCAACACGCCCGCGCCCAGGCCGTACAAGGCCCCCATGTACAGGAAAGGCCGGCGTACGTAGCTGTCGGTGCCGCCGACCAGCTTGATCACTTCGATCTCGGTGCGGCGGTTCTCGATATGTAGACGAATTGTGTTACCGATTACTAACAGCAGCGCCGAAATCAGCATCACTGCCAGGCCGAAGACGAAGCGGTCACCCAATTTCAGGATGGCAGCCAGTCGCTCGACCCAGACCAGGTCCAGTTGCGCCACCTCGACCCGCGGCAATTCGGCCAGGCGCTGACGCAAGGCCTCCAGTGCCGGTTTGTCGACCTCGGTCGGGGTGACCACCACCACGCCAGGCAACGGATTGTCGGGCAGTTCGCGCAGGGCTTCGCCCAGGCCCGACTGCTGCTGGAACTCGTCCAGCGCCTGCTCGCGGCTGACATACTGGGCATCGGACACACCCGGCATGCCCTTTATCTCGTCACGCAGCGCCTCGCCTTCGCGGCTGCCCGCATCGAGCTTGAGGTACAACGAGATCTGCGCCGCCCGCTGCCAGGAGCCGCCAAGCTTCTCGACGTTTTTCAACAACAGCGAAAGGCCCATCGGCATGCTCAGGGCAACCGCCATCACCAGGCAGGTGAAGAAGCTGCCGATCGGCTGCTTGGCCAAGCGACGCAGGCTGTCGGCCAGGCTGGCGCGGTGGCTTTCCAGCCAGGCGTGCAGCAGGGTACGAAAATCCGGGCCGTCATCGTCATGATCGCCGCGTTTTTTCTTCCTCGGTTGCGGGTCCGCAGGCTTTGGCGCGACGCGCTCGGATACCTTGGGTGTACGTGTAGTGCTCATTGCCCGGCCTCCCCATCGCCGATCAGACGGCCGCGCTGCAGGGTCAGCATGCGGTGACGCATGCGCGCAATCAGTGCCAGGTCGTGGCTGGCGATCAGAACCGTGGTGCCGAGGCGGTTGATGTCCTCGAACACGCCCATGATTTCCGCCGCCAGGCGCGGGTCGAGGTTGCCGGTCGGTTCGTCGGCCAGCAGCAAGGCCGGCTGGTGGACGATGGCGCGGGCGATGCCGACCCGCTGCTGCTGGCCGGTGGACAGGTCGGCGGGGAACAGCTCGCCCTTGTCGGCCAGCGACACGCGCTCCAGCGCCGAGTCCACGCGCTTGGTGATCTCGGCCTTGGACAGCCCGAGAATCTGCAGCGGCAGGGCGATGTTGTTGAACACCGTGCGGTCGAACAGCAGTTGGTGATTCTGGAACACCACGCCGATCTGCCGGCGCAGGAACGGGATCTGCGCATTGCTGATCTGGCCCAGGTCCTGCCCGGCCAGCATCAGCTTGCCGCTGGTCGGTCGCTCCATGGCCAGCAGCAGGCGCAGCAAGGTGCTCTTGCCGGCGCCCGAATGCCCGGTGACGAACAGGAATTCGCCCCGACGCGCCCGGAAACTCAGCTCATGCAAGCCGACATGGCCGTTGGGGTAGCGCTTGGCAACCTGTTCGAATCGGATCATGGGTGCTCCCGCTCGGCAAACAGGGCTTTGACGAAAGGCTCGGCCTCGAACGTGCGCAGGTCGTCGATACCCTCGCCTACGCCGATGAAGCGGATCGGCAGCTTGAACTGCTTGGCCAGGGCGAAGATCACCCCGCCCTTGGCGGTGCCGTCCAGCTTGGTCAGGGCCAGGCCGGTCAGTTCGACGCTCTGGTTGAAGTACTTGGCCTGGCTGATGGCGTTCTGCCCGGTGCCGGCATCGAGCACCAGCAGCACCTCGTGCGGCGCTTCGGCGTCGAGCTTGCCGATGACCCGGCGCACCTTCTTGAGCTCTTCCATCAGGTTGTCCTTGGTGTGCAGGCGACCGGCGGTATCAGCGATCAGCACATCGATACCCCGGGCCTTGGCGGCCTGGACGGCGTCGAAGATCACCGAGGCGGAGTCGGCACCGGTGTGCTGGGCGATCACCGGGATCTTGTTGCGCTCACCCCAGACCTGCAACTGCTCGACCGCGGCAGCACGGAAGGTGTCGCCGGCGGCGAGCATGACCTTCTTGCCTTCCAGCTGCAGCTTCTTGGCCAGCTTGCCGATGGTGGTGGTCTTGCCGGCGCCGTTCACGCCGACCACGAGGATCACGTAGGGCTTGTTCTGCGCCTCGACCTTCAGCGGCTGCTCGACCGGGCGCAGCAGCGCGGCCAGTTCGTCCTGCAGCGACTGATACAGTGCGTCGGCATCGGCCAGTTGCTTGCGGGCAACCTTCTGGGTCAGGTTCTGGACGATCGCCGAAGTGGCCTCGACACCCACGTCGGCGGTCAGCAGGCGGGTCTCGATCTCGTCGAGCAGGTCGTCGTCGATGACCTTCTTGCCCAGGAACAGGCTCGCCATGCCCTCGCCGATGCTGGCGCTGGTCTTCGACAGGCCCTGCTTGAGGCGGGCAAAGAAGCCCAGCTTGGACTGCTCGGCGCTGGCCGGGGCAGCCACGACCGGCGCTGCCGGCTCGGGCGCGGGGCGCTCGGGGATGGCAGGCGGGGCCTTGGGTTCAAGGTCGGGCACCAGGGCGACAGGCTCTTCGGCGACAGGCAGGACCAGGTTGCTGACGGGCGCCTCGACGGGCAGGGCTTGCGCAGGCTCCGCGGGCTCTGCGGCGACGGCTACCGGCGCAGGGGGTTGTGGCGCTGCTGCGGCGGGCGACGCACTCGCCGGCAAGCCGGCGCCTACAGGGGCCGGGGCAGGCTGCGAAGGCTGCGCGGGCGCCGGCGCTGTAGCGGCTGCAGGGACCACCGGCGCGGGCGCCAGGGCAGGCGCTGGAGGCTGCGCGGGCTCAGGCGCTGCAGAAGTACCCGGAGCCTCGGGAGCGGCCTGGCCCTCAGGGTCGGGCAGGGTCACCGACACCGGGGCAGCAGGCACCTCGGCCACGGGCTCAGCTGGGGCTGGCGCAGGTTGGGGCTCGACCTGCGGCGCTACCGGCTCGGCAGGCTGCGCTTCAGGGGCTTGTGGCTGTTCGGCGACAGGTTGCTGCGGCTTCTTGCGAAACCAGCTGAACAGGCCTTTTTTCTCGCCAGCCTCGGCCGGCGCTTTTTTGTCGTCGTTGGAACCAAACATGGAAGACGGCTATCTCAGGGTAGCGATGGGCCAGCATTGGCGCATCAGGAATTCTCTAAACGCAGAACAGACTATCTTGAATCCGGCTGGTTCATGCGCAACGTTTTGTCGTAGGGTCCTGTGGGCCAGAACGGCGACAGGCATGGTCGCCAGGCAACCGGATCAGTATCCTAGCACCTCCTGGCCCGCCGACGCTAAACCCAGCGGGCCGCCGAACAGGTCAAACACCGTATGAATGCTCTAGCCCGCCGTGCCGCTGGCCTGCTGCTCAGCACGCTCTGCCTGCCACTGGCCGCCATCGCCGCCGATGCACAGCCGACCCACGAATTCATTCTCGACAACGGCCTCAAGGTGGTCGTGCGCGAGGACCACCGCGCTCCGGTGGTGGTCTCGCAGATCTGGTACAAGGTCGGCTCCAGCTACGAGACGCCCGGCCAGACCGGCCTCTCCCACGCCCTGGAACACATGATGTTCAAGGGCAGCGCCAAGATAGGCCCTGGCGAAGCCTCGCGCATCCTGCGCGACCTGGGCGCCGAGGAAAACGCCTTCACCAGCGACGACTACACCGCCTACTACCAGGTGCTGGCCCGCGACCGCCTGCCGGTAGCCCTGGAGCTTGAGGCCGACCGCCTGGCCAGCCTGCGCCTGCCGGCCGACGAATTCAGCCGCGAGATCGAAGTCATCAAGGAAGAGCGCCGCCTGCGCACCGACGACCAGCCGAGCGCCAAGGCCTTCGAGCTGTTCCGCGCCATGGCCTACCCGGCCAGCGGCTACCACACCCCGACCATCGGCTGGATGGCCGACCTCGAACGCATGAAGGTCGAGGAGCTGCGCCACTGGTACGAATCCTGGTACGTGCCGAACAACGCCACCCTGGTAGTGGTCGGCGATGTCACCGCCGACGAGGTCAAGGGCCTGGCCCAGAAGTACTTCGGCGCCATCCCCAAGCGCGCCGTACCGCCGGCCAAGCTGCCATTGGAGCTGGCCGAGCCTGGTCATCGCCTGCTCACGCTGCATGTACGCACCCAGCTGCCCAGCCTGATCTACGGCTTCAACGTGCCGGGCCTGGCCACCGCCAAGGACCCCAACACCGTGCACGCCCTGCGCCTGATCTCGGCGCTGCTCGACGGCGGCTACAGCGCGCGCATGCCGGCACGCCTGGAGCGCGACCAGGAGTTGGTGGCCGGCGCTTCGTCGAGCTACAACGCCTTCACCCGCGGCGACAGCCTGTTCATGATCTCGGCAACGCCCAACGTGCAGAAGCAGAAGACCCTGGCCGACGTCGAAAAAGGCATCTGGCAACTGCTCGATGAACTCAAGACCACCCCACCCAGCAGCGAAGAACTCGAACGGGTCCGCGCCCAGGTGATCGCCGGCCTGGTCTACGACCGCGACTCCATCAGCAGCCAGGCCACCACCATCGGCCAGCTGGAGACCGTCGGCCTGTCTTGGAAGCTGATCGACAGCGAGCTGGACGAACTCAAGCGTGTAACGCCGCAGGACATCCAGAACGCCGCGCGCACCTATTTCACCCGCGAACGCCTGAGCGTTGCCCATGTATTGCCCGAGGAGTCCGCTCATGAGTGATCGCAGCGCACCACGCTACACCCTGATCGGCACCGGCATCATCGCGCTGGTGGTGGCCGTGGCCGCAGTGCTGGCCCGCCCGGCCCACTCCGAGGCCGAAGCCAGCGCTGCGCGCCCGGCCAACACCTTGCAATCGCTGGCCGAGCTGGACAGCAAGGCCCCCAGCCGGCGCCAGCTGAACATTCAGAACTGGACCACCGCCGAAGGCGCCCGCGTGCTGTTTGTCGAAGCCCGCGAGCTGCCGATGTTCGACCTGCGCGTGACCTTCGCCGCCGGCAGCAGCCAGGACGGCAGCACCCCAGGCCTGGCCACCCTGACCAACGCCATGCTCAACGAGGGCGTGGCCGGCAAGGACGTGACCGCCATCGCCGAAGGCTTCGAGGGCCTGGGCGCGGACTTCGGCAACGGTTCCTACCGCGACATGGCCGTGGCCTCGCTGCGCAGCCTCAGCGCTAAGGACAAGCGTGAGCCGGCACTCAAGCTGTTCGCCGAGGTGGCAGGCAAGCCGACCTTCCCCGAGGACGCGCTCAAGCGCATCAAGAACCAGCTGCTGGCCGGCTTCGAGTACGAGAAACAGAACCCCGGCAAGATCGCCGGCAAGGCGCTGTTCGCCAAGCTCTATGGCGACCACCCCTACGCCCACCCCAGCGACGGCACCGCCGAAAGCATCCCGGGCATTACCCTGGAGCAACTGCGCGCCTTCCACGCCAAGGCCTACAGCGCCGGCAACGCGGTCATCGCCCTGGTCGGCGACCTCAGCCGCAGCGAAGCCGAAGCAGTCGCCGCGCAGGTCTCCGCGGCCCTGCCCAAAGGCCCGGCACTGGCCGCGCCAGCCGAGCCGGCCGACCCCAAGGCGGGCATGACCCATATCGACTTCCCGAGCAAGCAGACCCACCTCATGCTCGCCGAGTTGGGCATCGATCGCCAGGATCCGGACTGGCCGGCGCTGTCGCTGGGCAACCAGATCCTCGGCGGCGGCGCCTTCGGTACCCGGCTGATGAGCGAGGTCCGGGAAAAACGCGGCCTGACCTACGGCGTATACTCGGTGTTCAGCCCGATGCAGGTCCGCGGCCCGTTCATGATCAACCTGCAGACCCGTGCCGAACTCAGCGAAGGCACCCTGAAACTGGTCCAGGACATCCTCGGCGACTACCTGAAGAACGGCCCGACCCAGCAGGAACTCGACGACGCCAAGCGTGAGCTGGCCGGCAGCTTCCCGCTGTCCAACGCCAGCAATGCCAGCATCGTCGGCCAACTGGGTGCCATCGGCTTCTATAACCTGCCACTGACCTGGCTGGAAGATTTCATGCAACAGTCCCAGGCGCTGACCGTCGACCAGGTCAAGGCCGCGATGAACAAGCACCTGGCCGCCGATAAGCTGGTGATCGTCACCGTCGGCCCGAAAGTGCCGCAGAAACCGCTGCCGGCCCCCACAGACAAACCCGCCGAGCAGCCGCTCGGCGTACCGGAGCACTAATGCCGAGATCCACCCCTCCCGCCCGCCCGCAACCGGGCCAAAGCAAGGGCCAGGGCCACCTGCGCATCATCGCCGGCCAGTGGCGTAGCCGCCGCCTGGCGGTGCCGGACGGCGAAGGCCTGCGGCCAACCCCGGACCGCGTGCGCGAAACCCTGTTCAACTGGCTGGCGCCGTACATCGAAGGGGCCCGGGTGCTGGATGCCTTCACCGGTAGCGGTGCCCTGGTGCTCGAAGCGCTGTCGCGCGGCGCCGAAGATGCAGTGGCGCTGGACAGCAACCCAGCGGCGATCGCCAACCTGAAGAACAACCTCGAGATCCTCCGCTGCCCACGCGGTCAGATCCTCCAGACCGACGCCCTGCGCTACCTGCAGGGCCCGGCCAAGCAGCAGTTCGACCTGGTATTCCTCGACCCGCCGTTCCACCAGGACCTGCTGGCCGACACCTGTGCACTGCTGGAGCAGAACGCATGGCTGCGTGAGCAAGCCTGGATCTACACCGAAAGCGAAGCGGCACCGTCGAGCCTGGCGATGCCAGGCAACTGGCGCCTGCATCGCGAGAAAAAGACCGGTCAGGTGCATTACGCCTTGTGGCACAGAGGTTGACCGGGCAGATAGCCCCACCGAAGACTTAACTACCGCCGTCGCCCCCCGGGTATGGCTGAAGCTGCTCCTTCCATTTCGTCCAGGAGTAGTTCAGCCATGCCCGATACCTCCCGTGCGCAATTTTCATTGCAGCACTTCACCCTGGCCAATGGCCTCAAGGTCTACCTGCGCGAAGATCACCGCGCCCCGCTGGTCAGCGTCCAACTCTGGTACCACGTGGGATCCAGCTACGAGGCCGAGGGTCACAGCGGGTTATCCCACGCCCTTGAGCATCTGATGTTCGAGGGCAGCAGCAAACTGGCCGCGGGCGAATATTTCAAGTTGATGTCGCGACTCGGTGGCGATCCCAATGCCTATACCTTCCCGGACGCCACCGTCTATCCCATCACCTTGCCGGCCAGCCGTATGGAGGTCGCCCTCGAAGCCATGGCCGATGCGATGGCCACGGCGACATTGAGCGAAGCACCGTTCGAGCGCGAACTCGCAGTCGTCATGGCTGAGCGCCGGGCAGATGTCGACAACAAACCTTTTGCCGCCGCTCTCGAGCAACACAAGCTGCTGGCGCATGGCAAGAGCGGCTATGCCACACCTACCGTCGGTTTCCGAGAAGACCTGCAGCAGCTGGCTCAGGCCGCGGCGCTTAGCTGGTATCAACACTGGTATCACCCCAACAACGCCACACTGGCGGTGGTTGGCGCCGCGCACCCGGCGCAACTGCGCACGCTGGTAGAGCGTCATTTCGGCGCGATCCCCGCTCATCCCCTGCCCATCGCGCCACTTCCTCGACACGACCAGACGCTGACCCGCCGCACGCAATCGGTGCGCATCGACGGCCTGCGCGAAGGCCTGATCATGAGCTTCAACTGCCCCAGCCTGGCCACCGCGAAACACCCGACCCAAGCCCAGGCGTTGCGCCTGATCCCCGAACTGCTCACCCAGGGCGCCTCCGCACGGCTGCAGCGCTCTATGGTCGCGGAGCAACAGTTGCTACAAGGCGTGTATGGCGACTATGACCCTCTGCTTCGCGGCGACGGCCTGCTGACGCTCTACGCCTTCAACGACCCCGCCAAAGCCACGCCGCAACAGGCGCAGGAACAATTGCTGCAGGAAATCAGCTCACTTCGCCTGACGCCACCCACCGCTGCAGAACTCCAGCGGGCCAAAGCCCAGCTGATGGCAAGAGAGGTGTTTGCTCGGGATGAC
Organism: Pseudomonas putida; assembly: GCF_005080685.1. Lineage (NCBI taxonomy): Bacteria > Pseudomonadati > Pseudomonadota > Gammaproteobacteria > Pseudomonadales > Pseudomonadaceae > Pseudomonas > Pseudomonas putida. The sequence goes on from NZ_CP039371.1 coordinate 6,190,685, forward strand.
ATCGCCGAACAAGCCGACACGTTGGGGCGCATGGCCGCCTGTGGCCTCGACCCAACCGAACTGGCGTTCGAGACAACGATGATCGAGGCACTGACCGACGTGCAAGTCTGCCAAGCCGCAGAAGCCTTCCTGAACGACGACCGCCTGACGACCACTTTCATGAGTGGTAAGGAGAGCCATCATGAATGACATGCCCCGTTTGACTTCCCTCCACGGGCTGGACCTGAACCATCTGGAATCTATCGATACCCACGTGCAGACCTGGACGACCGAGGCGGGCACCCGCGTCCAGTTCGTCGAAGCGCGAGGGCTACCGGTCGTCGATCTGGTCCTGCGCTTTGGCGCGGGGATCGTCCAGGACACCGACAAATCGGGCCTGGCCGCACTGACGCTGTACATGCTCGATGAAGGCAGCGATGGGCTCACCGCGAGCGAGCATGCGGCGGGCCTGGAGCGCCTGGGCGCAGAGGTCAGCAAGGATGTGCGCTTGGAACAAGCCGTGCTGAGCTTGCGAAGCCTCAGCCAGCGGACCTTGCTCGACCCAGCCCTGGCGCTGTTCGGCGCAATGGCCGCCAAGCCTGACTTCTTGCCGGGCGCGCTGGAAAAAGTGAAGTCGCAGACGCACGCCTATGCCGCCTCACGCCTCAGAAGCCCCGTCGTACAGGCACGCACCGAGGCCTTTGGCTATCTATTCGACGGCCACCCCTATGGCAATCCGATTGGCACCACGCCGGAGGGAATCGAAGCCGTCACGGTAGACGACCTCAGGGCTTTCCACCGCAAAGCCTATAGTGCCAGCAACATGCAGATGACCCTGGTGGGTGACCTGTCCACTACCGAGGCCAAGGCCATTGCCCACCGCATCAGCCAAGCATTGCCACAGGGCTGGGTAGCCACACCGCCGCCAGCCGTCGTCGAAGCCCCAGGCACGACGCGGCATATCGAGCGACCAGGCGCGAGCACTTGCGTGCTCCTCGCATTGCCCATGAACGTTCCGGCAAACGATCCGCAATTCCCGGCCATGGTGCTGGCGCGCGAGATCCTGACCTCAGGTCTGGACTCCAGGCTGATGACTGAACTGCGTCAGCGCAGGGGGCTGACCTATGACGTGAGCTCGCAGATCTCGGCGATGCGCTCAGGCGGCGTGTTCATGATCGAATGGGACATCGCCCCCCACCTGGTAGAGGCGACCAAGACACTGGTCGGCACGCTGCTGCAACGGTTCATCGACGAAGGACCAACCGAGGCGGAACTGGAACTGGCCCGTCACCAGTTGGCTGGCGAGCTGCTGCGTGACGTCGCCCAGAACAAACGACTCGCCGGCTTGTTGTCGGCGACCGCCAGGCAGCGCCAACCGGAGGGTTATCTGAACGGCTACAACGCCATGCTGACCGGCCTCACCACCGACGCAGTACGGGAAACCCTCAGGCGCAGACTCGACCTGCGCCAGGCGGTGTGGGTCAGTGTCGGGCCGACCGTCGATCAGCAACCGTTGCCGGAACTACCCGCCCTCGACCAATAGCGCACGTACAGTGGTGCAATTTCATGGCACTCTAGGCAGGCACATCACGAGTCGCCCAGCATGCCCACCTTCACCACCACCTTCCGTCCGGCCGCCGGCCTGTCCAACCCCCACTTGCAGACCCTGTGGGGGCCGCTATGGCGCAAGCTACCCACGCTCGAGCGCAACCGCGAACGCCTGTGGCTGGCCGATGGCGACTTTCTCGACCTCGACTGGCACGGCCCGCATCAGGCCGACGCGCCGCTGGTCCTGGTGCTGCATGGCCTCACCGGCTCGTCCCACTCGCCCTATGTCAAAGGCTTGCAGCAATCGCTGCAGGCTCGTGGCTGGGCCAGCGTCGCGGTGAACTGGCGCGGATGCTCGGGTGAGCCGAACCTGTTGCCACGCAGCTACCACTCCGGTGCCAGCGAAGACCTGGCCGAGGTGGTCGCCCACCTGCGCGCCCAGCGTCCCTTGGCGCCGTTGTACGCGGTCGGCTATTCGCTGGGGGGCAATGTATTGCTCAAGTATCTGGGTGAAAGCGGCGCCACTAGCGGGCTGGAGGCAGCGGTGGCGGTTTCGGTGCCGTTTCGCCTGGATCAATGCGCCGACCGCATTGGCCAGGGCTTTTCCAAGGTCTACCAGGCGCACTTCATGCGCGAGATGCTGGCCTATGTGCAGTTGAAGCAACGCCACTTCCGCGACCAGGGGCAACACGAGGGCTTGGCTACCCTCGACCGCCTGGGGCCATTGCGCAACCTGCGCACATTCTGGGATTTCGACGGCAAGGTGACCGCGCCGCTCAATGGCTTTACCGATGCGCACGACTACTATCGGCGCTCATCGAGCCGCTATTTCCTTGGGCAGAATCGCACACCGACGCTGATCATCCATGCCAACGACGATCCGTTCGTCTCCAGCCACAGTCTGCCCACGACCGATGAACTGGCGCCGCAAACGCAGCTCGAGCTGCATAGGCGTGGCGGCCACGTGGGGTTCGTCGAGGGCAGCCTGCGCAACCCGAGCTACTACCTGGAGCGGCGGATTCCGCAGTGGCTGGTAGAGGGCAGATAGCAGCACCGCCCCCTTGAGGTGTTGGAGCCTGGCCTATTCTCCGGTCGCCACACCCCGCCGCGGATCGTTGATCCATTCGCTCCACGACCCCGCATACAGCTTGCCAAGCGGATAGCCGGCCAATGCCAGGGCGAACAGGTTATGGCACGCCGTCACCCCCGAGCCGCAATACGCGACCAACTGCTCCGGCGCGCGCCCAGCCAGCGCTTGGGCAAAACGCTGCTTGAGTGCATCCGGCGGCAGGAAGCGCCCATCGGGGCCGAGGTTGTCGGTGAATGCCGCGCATTGAGCCCCCGGAATATGCCCCGCCACCGGGTCGATCGGCTCCACTTCGCCGCGGAAACGCGGCAAGGCCCGCGCATCGAGCAGGGTAAGCTCGGCGCTGCCCAGGCGCTTGGCCAAGTGCTCGGCATCGATCAGCAGCTTGGCGTCAGGCTCGCCCTCGAAGCTGCCTTCGCGCTTGACCGGGGCATCCAGGCTCAGCGGCAGGTGCGCGGCGTGCCAGGCCTTCAGGCCGCCATCAAGAATCGCCACGCCACTGCGCTTGCCGAGCCAGGCCAGCAGCCACCAGGCGCGAGCGGCGAAGGCGCCGGGGCCATCGTCGTACAACACCACCTCGCTGTCGTCGTCCACACCCCATTCGCGCAAGCGCTCGACCAGACGACCTGCATCCGGCAGCGGGTGGCGCCCTGTTCTGCCCTTGCTCACCGGGCCACTCAGGTCACGCTCCAGGTCGGCGAAATGCGCGCCGGCGATATGCCCCTCGGCATAGCTGCGTTGGCCGTAGTCGGCATCTTCCAGGGCAAAACGACAATCGAGGATCACCAGCTTGGGCGAGCCCAGACGCTCGGCCAGCTGTTGCGGGGTGATCAATTGCGCAAGGGGCATGACAATCTCCTGATCGATGGCTCGATGGCCCGGGCCTACTGCTCCAGGGCCTGGTTGAACGGAACGTGGAATTCCTCGCACAGCGCGTCCACCGCGCCGCGAGCATTGGCGGTGACGAAGCCGAGCTCCAGCACCAGTACCTGGTAGACGCCTCGCTTGAAGGCTTCTTCACCCAGGTGCGCAGAATGTTCTCGGGTGGTGCTGAGAAAACGCACCCACGAGGTGAGGACGATCCAGGCATTGATGGTCAACGACTCGATCTGCGCCGGCTCCATGGCCAGTATTCCGGCCTCGACGAAGCCGCGGTAGATCGCCTGGCCCTGGCGCAGGCAACGCGCGGAAAAGCGCCGGTAGCGGGCTGCAAGCTCTGGGTCGCTGTCGAGCAGGTGTTCCAGGTCACGGTGCAGGAAGCGGTAGTTCCACATCGCCGCGAGCAGGGCCTTGAGGTAGAAGCGCTTGTCCTCGACGGTGGCTGCGCGCCCCTGTGCAGGGCGTAGGAAACTGTCCACCAGTTCTTCGTACTGACTGAACAACACGGCGATGATCGCCTGCTTGTTGGGGAAGTGGTAGTACAGATTGCCGGGCGATATCTCCATGTACGCGGCGATGTGGTTGGTACTCACGCTGCGCTCGCCCTGCTGGTTGAACAGCTCCAGGCTGTTGTGCACGATGCGCTCTCGGGTCTTCATGCGCGGGGCCATGCTCAGTTCCCAATCTGCAGGCTTTCGATAATGCAGCCATATTACGGTGGATCACGCTCACGATGCACCGTTCGGCTGCGTGAAAAAATGGGTCTTCACGGATTGTTGGGGAGCTTGGCTTGGCTTGTTGGCATTGAGATTGGGAACGGTCCATTTTGTGTAGCGGCGCTACTGGCCCCTTCCGCCTTTACGGCGGGTCCCTTTTTTCTTGGAAAAAGGGACGCAAAACCGCTTGCTCCTGCATCCGGCCCTCCGCTTCGCTACGGGTCCCCTCGCTACGGCGCCTTCCGGGCCCGCGCGGCCTACGACTTGCTGCGCAAGTCTACATCTCGCGCCTTCGGCTACGCCGAAGGGTGCTTCGCACCTGGCCCTACAGGCACCTACGCTCGGCCTCCTGACGTCGCAAAGTTAGGGGCGGCGCCTGCACTGGCGTTATCTTCGAAAGACAGAACGCGCTGGCCGCTCCAACACGAAGCGATAGGTAAACAGCGAGAGCGCAGCGATTCGCCTGCCGTTGCTCTGGTTTTTGATCTGCTCTTGATCTTGATCTTGATCTTGATCTACCCGCGACCTCAGGAGGCCGAGCGTAGGCGGCTGGAGGGCCAGGTGCGCAGCACCCTCCGGCGTAGCCGGAGGCGCGAGATGTAGACTTGCGCAGCAAGTCGTAGGCCGCGCGGGCCCGGAAGGCGCCGTAGCGAGGGGACCCGTAGCGCAGCGGAGGGCCGTATGTGGGAGCAAGCGGTTTTGAGCAACTTTTTCCAAGAAAAAAGTTGCCCGCCGTAAAGGCCATCCCTTTCAAGGTCTTCGGTAGAATCCACTGAAATCCAGTCAGGAAGATCCGAGATGTGGGCTGATGTACTAGCGCGATTCGAGAAAAAAGCACCCGCCAGCGTAATGGCCAAACTTGCCTTGGAGCAGGCCATTGCGCCGGAGTGGATCGATCAGGTTTTCGAGGAGCACCGGCAACGGCAGTATTCTCGCGAGCTGCTGTTCTCGACCATCGTCAAGTTGATGTCGCTTGTTTCATTGGGTTTGAAGCCATCGCTGCATGCTGCGGCCAGACAACTGGACGACCTTCCCGTCAGCTTGGCAGCCCTGTACGACAAGATCAGTCGAACCGAACCTGCCCTGTTGCGTGCTCTGGTGACAGGCTGCGCGCGGCGCTTGGCGCCCACAATCCATGAATTGGGCTGTTCAGCCATGCTTCCTGGCTGGCAAGTTCGAGTGGTCGATGGAAGCCACTTGGCCTCTACCGAAAAGCGTCTTGGCGCGTTGCGCCAAGAGCGCGGGGCGGCTCGCCCCGGGTTCTCGGTGGTGGTTTACGACCCCGATCTGGATCAGGTAATTGACCTCCAGCCGTGCGAGGACGCCTACACAAGCGAACGAGTTTGTGTTTTGCCGTTGCTGGCTGAAGCAAAGGCCAATCAGGTTTGGATTGCTGACCGGCTCTACTGCACGCTGCCTGTAATGGAGGCATGCGAGCAGGTGAACACATCGTTTGTCATTCGCCAGCAGGCCAAGCATCCACGCTTGATCCAGGAGAGTGAGTGGCAGGCGCCAATGCCCGTAGCGACAGGCACAGTGCGCGAACAATCCATCGAAGTAAAAGGCGGGCACCGCTGGCGGCGTGTGGAACTGACACTTCATTCACCAAATGACTCAGGTGACAAAAGCTTGATGTTCTGGAGCAACCTGCCCGAGAGCATCAGTGCACAACAGATCGCAGATTTCTATCGGCGTCGCTGGAGCATTGAGGGGATGTTCCAGCGACTGGAAGCGATTCTGGAAAGTGAAATCGAAACCCTCGGCAGTCCGCGAGCGGCCTTGCTTGGATTCACCACTGCCGTGCTGGCATACAACGTTCTGGCCTTGCTCAAGCGAAGTGTTGAACAGGCTCACCGCGATGCCTTGCCCGAGAATTGGGAAGCTTCGATCTATCACTTGGCGGTGCAGATCAGAGGAGGTTACGAAGGCATGCAGATTGCCTTGCCAACCGAGTACATGCCGGTTGTCTCTATGGAAGACCTGGCCCGGCGGCTACTTGAACTGGCCAGAAACATCCAGCCTAAGCAAGTAGCTAAAAGCCCCCGAGGTCCCAAGGTGCCCAAGCCCAAAGCCTGGGTCCAAGGCACGGCAGTGCATGCACACGTTTCAACCGATCGGGTCATTAAGGCCGCCAAAACCAAAAGACCTTGAAAGGGATGGCCGTAAAGGCGGAAGGGGCCAGTAGCGCCGCTACACAAAATGGATCGTTCCCAGTCCCAATGCCAAACCAGCCAGCCCCCCCAAACAATCCATGAAGAACCAAAAAACGCACCAGAGCTCGATCTAGAATATAGGCTCTAGAAAAACAGATTCAGACGGGACACTGCCGTGACCTCGCCCATCGCCCTGCCTGCCGTGCCTTCCGACACCGACCTGACCTCGACGTTTGCCCTCCAGCGCAAGGCGTTCGCCGGCAACCCGATGCCGCCTGCGGCGCAGCGCCAGCAATGGCTGAAGCACCTGCGCGCGGCACTGCTGGCAAACCAGCAAGCCTTGATCGCAGCCATCGACCAGGACTTCGACGGCCGCAGCGCCGACGAAACCCTGCTGGCCGAGCTGCTGCCTTCGGTGCAAGGCATCCGCCATGCCGAGCGGCACCTGCAACGCTGGATGCGTCCGGCCAGGCGAGCCGTGGGCCTGGCGTTCCAACCCGCCAGTGCACGGGTGCTGTACCAGCCGCTGGGCGTGGTGGGGATCATCGTGCCGTGGAACTACCCACTGTTTCTCGCCATCGGCCCCCTGACCTGCGCCCTGGCCGCCGGCAACCGGGTCATGCTCAAGCTCAGCGAGGCCACGCCGGCCACTGCACAGGCGTTGAAGACGCTGCTCGAACGGGTGTTTCCGGCTGACCTGGTCAGCGTAGTGCTGGGCGAGGTGGAAATCGGCCAGGCCTTCGCCAGGCTGCCCTTCGATCACCTGCTGTTCACCGGTGCTACCAGCGTCGGCCGGCAAGTCATGCTGGCCGCCGCAGACAACCTCACGCCGGTGACCCTGGAACTGGGCGGCAAATCGCCCGCCATCGTCTCGGCCAGCGTGCCCTTGGCCACCGCCGCCGAGCGCATCGCTTTCGGCAAGACCCTCAACGCCGGCCAGACCTGCGTCGCTCCCGACTACGTGCTGGTGCCCCGCGAACGTCTTCAAGCCTTCAGCGAGGCGTACCGCGAGGCCGTGCACCGGCTGTACCCTCGCATCGCCGGCAACGCCGACTACAGCGCGATCATCAACCCCAGGCAGTTGCAACGCTTGCAGCACTTGCTGGCCGACGCTCGCGACAAAGGCGCCGAGGTCATCGACCTGTACCCCGACGAAGCCCCCCAGGGCCGGCGCCTGCCGCCGCATTTGCTGCTGCGGGTGAACGACACCATGCAAGTGATGCAGGACGAGATCTTCGGCCCACTGCTGCCGCTGGTGCCATACGATCACCTCGATGAGGCGCTCGACTACATCAACCGACGCCCACGCCCACTGGCACTCTATTACTTCGGATACGACCGGGCCGAGCAACGACGCGTGCTGGAAAACAGCCACTCCGGCGGGGTCTGCCTGAACGACACCTTGTCGCACGTCGCCCAGGACGATCTGCCATTCGGCGGCATCGGTCCCTCCGGCATGGGCCACTATCACGGCCACGATGGTTTCCTGACTTTCAGCAAGGCCAAGGCCGTGCTGGCCAAGCAGCGCCTGAATGCCGCCCGGCTGATCTACCCACCCTACGGCAAGGCCTTGCAACGCCTGGTCTACAAGTTGTTCATCCGTTGAAGCAGGCGTCGGCGACCACCACCTGGCACACAGCGCATGACAACAATCGCGCGCTCTGTCTATAGTGCCTTCGGTCGGCCGTGTCACTTGGCCGCAGCGCATTCGCTGCGCTACCATCCGACTCCCGACGCACTCCAGCCAGGATGACGCGATGAACCGAGTGTTGTACCCAGGTACCTTCGACCCCATTACCAAAGGCCATGGCGACCTGGTCGAACGCGCTTCGCGGCTGTTCGACCACGTGATCATCGCGGTGGCGGCCAGCCCGAAGAAGAACCCCCTGTTCCCTCTGGAACAACGGGTGGCGCTGGCGCGTGAGGTCACCAAGCACCTGCCCAATGTCGAGGTCATCGGCTTTTCCTCGCTGTTGGCGCACTTCGCCAAGGAACAAGGCGCCAACGTGTTCCTGCGCGGCCTGCGCGCGGTGTCCGACTTCGAATACGAATTCCAGCTGGCGAACATGAACCGGCAACTGGCCCCGGACGTCGAGAGCCTGTTCCTGACGCCTTCGGAGCGTTATTCGTTCATTTCCTCGACCCTGGTCCGGGAGATCGCGGCGCTGGGTGGCGACATCACCAAGTTCGTCCATCCGGCGGTGGCAGACGCGCTGACAGAACGCTTCAAGAAGTGAGCCCCATCGCCTGACCATCGCGCCCGCGTGCACTGCGGGCGCGAATGCGGCACAATTGTGCCCATTGCGTTTGAACATGCCCGGGCCCAATGCCCAGGCCGGAGCCCCCATGTCCCTGATCATCACCGACGATTGCATCAACTGCGACGTCTGCGAACCCGAGTGCCCGAACGAGGCCATCTCCCAAGGCGAAGAGATCTACGTGATCGACCCCAACCTGTGCACCCAGTGCGTGGGCCATTACGACGAGCCGCAGTGCCAGCAGGTCTGTCCGGTCGACTGCATCCCGCTGGATGAAGCGCACCCGGAGACCGAAGAGCAGCTGATGGCCAAGTACCGCCGCATCACCGGCAAGGACTGATCGCCCTCTAGCGCCGGCACGCCGGCGCTAGGGCCGCCTGTATCAGCGCTGGCAGCGCGGGCAGAACACACTCGCCCGCTGCCCCAGCTTCACCTCGCGCAAGGTCGTGCCACACAGCTTGCAGGGCATCCCACCGCGCCCGTAGACGAACAGTTCCTGCTGGAAGTACCCCGGCTGCCCGTCCCCGCCGATGAAGTCGCGCAGGGTGGTACCGCCCTGCTCGATCGCCGCGGCCAGCACCCGCTTGATCTCGATCGCCAGCTTCAGGTAGCGGGCACGCGAGATGCCGCCTGCTTCGCGGCGCGGGTCGATGCCGGCGGCGAACAGCGCCTCGGTGGCGTAGATGTTGCCCACGCCCACCACCACGGCGTTGTCCATGATGAACGGTTTGACCGCCATCGAACGCCCGCGTGACAGTTGGAACAGCCGCTCGCCGTCGAACAGGTCGGTCAACGGCTCCGGGCCCAGGCGCAGCAGCAGTTCATGGTTGAGCGGATCGAGGCTCCAGAGCATGGCGCCGAAGCGGCGCGGGTCGGTGTAGCGCAGCATCAGCCCCGACTCCAGCTCGATGTCCACATGCTCGTGCTTGGCCGCCGGCAACCCCATCTCGACCAGGCGCAAATTGCCCGACATGCCCAGGTGACTGATCAGCGTGCCGACCTCGGCATTGATCAACAGGTACTTGGCCCGCCGCTGCACCGTGACGATGCGTTGGCCCGACAGGCGCACATCCAGGTCCTCGGGGATCGGCCAGCGCAGGCGCCGGTCGCGCACCACCACGCGGCTGACCCGCTGCCCCTCAAGGTGCGGCGCGATACCGCGCCGGGTGGTTTCGACCTCGGGTAATTCAGGCATGGGTCAGTGCCCTCCCAGCTCGCGGATGTTCTGCTTGAGTTGCTCGAAGTCGTAGTCCGTCAGCCCGATGTAGTCCAGCACCAGCGGGCCGACCGCTTGCCACTCGTGATCGACCGACTGGTTGCCCAGCACCCGATAGGACGCGCAGATGTGTTCGGCCATCTTCAACACCGCCAGCAGGTTCTTCAGCTGGGTCTGGGCGTTGCGCGAGGACTCTTCGCGGAACACCGCCAGGGCATTGTGGTGGTTGGCGATCGCCGCGCTGATGTGCTCGGGCAAGCGCCAGGACTTGGCGGTGAAGTAGCCCACCACCGAATGGTTGGTGTTGAACGCCCGGTTCTCGGTGTCGACCACGCGCGTCTGCTCGTCGGCCTTGGCGTAGGCTTCTTCCAGCACCCCCATGTACTCGGGGAAGCGCTTGAGCATCAGCGGCACGCCGCAGTCGTGGAACAAGCCCAGGGTATAGGCCTCGTCCGCGGCCTGGATGCCGGTGCGCTTGGCCAGGGTCAGGCAGGTCATGGCCACGTCCTGGGCGGTGTCCCAGAAGCGGTTGAGGGTGACGATGGTCTCGTCGCTCATTTCGCCTTTGATCGACTGGGCATTGATGAGGTTGATGATCGAGCGGCTGCCCAGCAGGTTCACCGCGCGCTGGATCGAACCGATCTTGTTGGAAAGGCCGAAGTGCGGCGAATTCACCAGCTTGAGCAGGGCACCGGCCAGGCCCGGATCCTGGGAGATCAGCTTGGCGATGGTCTCGAGGTCGGGGTCGGGCATGTATTGCTCGAACTGCAGGTCGACCATGATCTGCGGTTGCGGCGGGATGGTGATGCCTTGCAGGGCCTGCTGGATCTGTTCGGCGCTGAGTTCCTGGGACATTGGTACCTACTCGTGGGGGACGGGGGATTCTAACCCCTGTGCGGCGCCCAAGGCAGCAATCCGTGGCGCAGTGACCACTGGCGCAATGCGCAGGAACTTTGCCTACGGCGCGCAGGCCTTCATGTTCAGGCCCATTGAAAAAGGAGTACAGCCGATGAGTAGCGACCTGAGCGGCAAGCGCGTCGCCTTTCTGGTAACCGATGGTTTCGAGCAGGTGGAGCTGACCGGCCCTCGCGATGCCTTGCAGCAGCGCGGCGCAGTGGTGGATATCCTCAGCGACCAGCAGGGCTCGGTGCGTGGCTGGAACCACGACGAGCCGGCGGATGGTTTTGCCGTGGATGCGACCTTCGAGGCCGCCCATCTCGATCTGTACGACGCCCTGGTACTGCCAGGTGGCGTGCAGAACTCCGACACCATTCGCCTGATCCCTGGGGCTCAGAAACTGGTGAAGAGCCATGCGGCCGCAGGTCGACCGCTGGCGGTGATCTGCCACGGCGGCTGGCTGCTGGTGTCTTGCGGGCTGGTCGAAGGCAAGCGCATGACCAGCTACAAGACCCTGCAGGACGATATCCGCAATGCCGGGGGCAACTGGGTGGATGAAGAGGTTGTGGTCGACGGCAACCTGATCAGCAGTCGCCAGCCGGATGACATTCCGGCGTTCAACGAACAGTTGATCAAGGCCCTGCAAGGCTGACACAGCCCCGCCTGTGGGAGCGGCCTTGCGTCGCGAAGGCCGCTCCCACAAGGGACGCGCCACACGCCAACACGCTATAATCCCGCTCTTTTTCCCGGAGCGACGTCATGTCCCTGCCCAGCCTTCGCCTCAAAGCCAATGCCGACCGCCGCCTGCGCGCCGGCCACCTGTGGGTCTACAGCAACGAAGTCGATGTTGCCGCCACCCCGCTGCAGGGTCTGCAGGCCGGCCAACAGGCCGTCCTCGAGACTGCCAGCGGCAAGCCCCTTGGCATCGTCGCGCTGAGCCCGAACAACCTGATCTGCGCCCGCCTGCTGTCGCGTGACATCAAGCTGGCGCTGGACAAGTCGCTGCTGGTACACCGCCTGAACGTCGCCCTTTCGCTGCGCGAGCGGCTGTTCGACCAGCCCTGCTACCGCCTGGTCTACGGTGATTCCGACCTGCTTCCTGGCCTGGTGGTCGACCGCTTCTTCGACATCCTTGTGGTCCAACTCGCCTCGGCCACCATGGAAGCGCACAAGGACGACGTGATCGCCGCCCTGGTGCAGGTGCTCAAGCCCAGCGGCATCCTGTTCAAGAACGACTCGGCCGCACGCGATGCCGAAGGCCTGCAACGTTACGTCGAGACCGTCTACGGCGAGGTACCGGACTGGGTGGCGCTGGAAGAGAACGGCGTCAAGTTCGAAGCCCCGGTACGCGAAGGCCAAAAGACCGGCTGGTTCTACGACCACCGCATGAACCGTGCACGCCTGGCGCCCTACGTGAAGGGCAAGCGCGTACTCGACCTGTTCAGCTACATCGGTGGCTGGGGCGTGCAGGCTGGCGCGTTCGGCGCCAGTGAAGTGTTCTGCGTCGACGCCTCGGGCTTTGCCCTGGACGGCGTCGAGCGCAATGCCGCGCTCAACGGCATCAGCGAGAAGCTGACCTGCATCGAAGGCGATGTGTTCGAGGCCCTGCGCGAGCTCAAGGCCGCCGAAGAGCGCTTCGACGTGATCATTGCCGACCCACCCGCCTTCATCAAGCGCAAGAAGGACCTGAAAAACGGCGAAGCGGCCTACCGTCGCCTCAACGAACAGGCCATGCGCATGCTGAACAAGGACGGCATCCTCGTCAGCGCCTCGTGCTCGATGCACCTGCCCGAGGATGACCTGCACAACATCCTGCTGACCAGCGCCCGCCACCTGGACCGCAACCTGCAACTGCTCGAGCGCGGCGGCCAGGGCCCGGACCACCCGGTACACCCGGCCATCGCCGAAACCCGCTACATCAAGAGCATCACCTGCCGGTTGCTGCCCAACAGCTGATACCTGCTCCAGCGGGGTCGCCCAGCGGCCCCTTGCTGCCAATCTGCCCGCCAACCATCCACATCTTCATTCCCTCACCGCGCCAGCGGTGTAGAATCGGCGTATTCATCGCCAGTCATCCCCGGCGGGTTTATGAGCTCTGGCCAAGCACGCGGCGATCCCGCGGGGTCTTGGCCCCATCCGTGCCAGTGGCAACCGGCCTGCGGCGCTAAGGACAAGAGAAGCTCACTCCCCTATTCGTGACCTGATTAAGCCGCCAGGAGTGTTACATGCCTGATTATCGTTCCAAGACTTCCACCCAAGGGCGCAACATGGCCGGCGCCCGTGCCTTGTGGCGCGCCACCGGGATGAAGGACGAAGACTTCAAGAAACCGATCATCGCCATCGCCAACTCGTTCACCCAGTTCGTCCCAGGTCACGTGCACCTGAAGGACCTGGGCCAACTGGTGGCCCGCGAGATCGAACGCGCCGGTGGCGTGGCCAAGGAATTCAACACCATCGCGGTCGACGACGGCATCGCCATGGGCCACGACGGCATGCTGTATTCTCTGCCGAGCCGCGAGATCATCGCCGACGCCGTGGAGTACATGGTCAACGCGCACTGCGCCGATGCCATCGTCTGCATCTCCAACTGCGACAAGATCACCCCCGGCATGCTGATGGCCGCCCTGCGCCTGAACATCCCGGTGATCTTCGTCTCCGGCGGCCCGATGGAAGCCGGCAAGACCAAACTGGCCAGCCACGGCCTCGATCTGGTCGACGCCATGGTCATCGCCGCCGACTCCTCGGCCTCCGACGAGAAAGTCGCCGAGTACGAGCGCAGTGCCTGCCCGACCTGCGGCTCCTGCTCCGGCATGTTCACCGCCAACTCGATGAACTGCCTGACCGAAGCCCTGGGCCTGGCCCTGCCGGGCAACGGCTCGACCCTGGCCACCCACGCCGACCGCGAGCAGCTGTTCCTCACCGCTGGCCGTACCATCGTCGAGCTGTGCAAGCGCTACTACGGCGACAACGACGACTCGGTGTTGCCGCGCAACATCGCCAACTTCAAGGCGTTCGAGAACGCCATGATGCTCGACATCGCCATGGGCGGTTCGACCAACACCATCCTGCACCTGCTGGCCGCCGCCCAGGAAGGCGAGGTCGCCTTCGACCTGCGCGACATCGATCGCCTGTCGCGCAAGGTGCCGCAGCTGTGCAAGGTGGCGCCGAACATCCAGAAGTACCACATGGAAGACGTCCACCGCGCCGGCGGCATCTTCAGCATCCTCGGTTCGCTGGCCCGTGGCGGCCTGCTGCACACCGACCTGCCGACGGTGCACAGCCGCAGCATGGAAGAAGCCATCGCCAAATGGGACATCACCCAGACCGATGACGAAGCCGTGCACACCTTCTTCAAGGCAGGCCCGGCCGGTATCCCGACCCAGACCGCCTTCAGCCAGTCGACCCGTTGGGAAACCCTCGACGACGACCGCGAGAACGGCTGTATCCGCAGCGTCGAGCACGCCTATTCTCAAGAGGGTGGCCTGGCCGTGCTGTACGGCAATATCGCGCTGGACGGCTGCGTGGTGAAAACCGCCGGTGTCGACGAGTCGATCCTGGTGTTCGAAGGCACCGCGAAGATCTTCGAGAGCCAGGACAGCGCCGTGCGCGGCATCCTCGCCGACGAAGTGAAGGCCGGTGACATCGTCATCATCCGCTACGAAGGCCCGAAAGGCGGCCCGGGCATGCAAGAGATGCTCTATCCGACTTCGTATCTGAAGTCCAAGGGCCTGGGCAAGGCCTGCGCCCTGCTCACCGACGGCCGCTTCTCCGGCGGTACCTCGGGCCTGTCGATCGGCCACGCCTCGCCAGAAGCCGCTGCCGGCGGCGCCATCGGCCTGGTGCGCGATGGCGACAAGGTCCTGATCGACATTCCCAACCGTTCGATCAACCTGCTGGTCAGCGATGAAGAACTGGCCCACCGCCGCATCGAGCAGGACAAGAAAGGCTGGAAGCCTGCCGAAGTCCGCCCGCGCAAGGTGACCACCGCGCTGAAAGCCTACGCCCTGCTGGCCACCAGCGCCGACAAGGGTGCGGTGCGTAACAAGGCGATGCTCGAAGGGCTGTGAGGCTCTCTGCGTGAAAAACCGGCGCTCCAAGCGCCGGTTTTTCGACCATGGTCAAAAGCGCCCTGCCGGCAGTGAACGCTAGTGAGCACAGCCTGGTGCTTACTGGATCTGCTCGGGCGTCACGATCACCCAGTTCTTGTCCGCCGTCACCGGCAACCCTTCCTTGGCCTGCGCCGCCGCATTCTTCGCGATCATCCCATTCAACTGGTCCAGGTACTTGGCTTTGCGGTTTATCCACAGGTGGATGCCGCCCTTGCCCACATCGACGCCATGAAACTGCATGTAGCCATCGCTGGTAGGTGTGTCGCCGCCGACCAGCACCGGCCTCTTCCATTGATCGATATAAGTGAGGATCGCCGCCTGTTTGCCCGCCATCCAGGTTGCTGGCGTCCACAGGTAAGGCGTGAGCTCCAGCCGCTCGTTGGCCTTGGCATCGTAGCGTCCCTCGGCGACTTGCTTGCGCGCGGTCGTCACCTGGCCGGTATCGCGGTCCTTGAGCAGCAGGCTGACACCGATCACGTTTTCCGGTTTGACGTTATAGCCGTATTTGGGATCCGAGGCGACCATGCGTACCAGTTCCTCGGAAGCCGCAGACACCACGTAGACCTCGATGCCGTTCTCCATCAACTTGTTGTACAGCTCGGCCTGGCCCTTGAACACCTTCGGCGGCTGCACCTCGATAGGCTTGACCTGATCACCGTCGTAGTAAGTGCTGGGGATCGGCCTGTTGCTGGCCATCAGCTCATCCACCTGCACTTTCAGTTCCTTCAGGGTGAACCCCGAAAACACCTGGGCGACCCACGGATAGCAGACCATGTCATCGATTTCACACAGGCGGTAGTAGTAGCTGAACAGGGTTTCCTTATGCTCGGCGGTGTCCTTGAAAGGAATGAGCTTGAGCGACGGGTCGAGCTTGTCGCGGGTCAGTAGACCTTTGTTTTCCATGAAGGGCAGCAGGGCCTCTTCGAGGTCATAGCGGTAACTGGTGTTGTCCATGTCGAACACCGCGTAGTTACCTTTGTGGGCATTGGCGGCAATCATGGCATTCAGATGCCGGGCGGCGTCCGCCGGCCAGTGCTGGAGCTCGGTAGCAAAGGATTCGACACAGCACAGCAGGGCCAAGCCGCCCGCGAGGGCTTTCGAAGCGAACTTCATGTGCGTTTCTCCTGAAATGACCCAAAGACGCTAGTGCAATCACCCAGGCCCGCAGGCTCCGACAGCGACTCTCATGCAGCTCTGGGCGTCGTGAACGTAGGTGTGAACGGCACGTCTATATTCCAAAAACGACCAACTAAATTAGTTTTGGGTATAAGTTCGTTTGTTTTCAGCCTGTTAGCATTTGCGTTCGCAATCGCTCACAGAAGCGACGCCCCCTACTGCTTTTTCCTGGAGCTTCAATGAACCTGCCGCTGTCTCTCAACCTGCTGGCGTTCCTGGCCCTGCTGCTGGGCCTGGCACAAACCCGCCGCACCGACTGGAGCCTGGCCAAGAAGGTCTTGCTCGGCCTGGTGCTGGGCGTGGCCTTCGGCCTGGCCCTGCATACGGTCTACGGCGCCGGCCACCCGGTACTCAAGGCCACCATCGCCTGGCTCGACCTGGTCGGCAACGGCTACGTCGGTCTGCTGCAGATGATCGTCATGCCGCTGATCTTCGCCTCGATCCTCAGCGCCGTGGCGCGCCTGCACAACGCTTCCATGCTCGGCCGCATCAGCGTGCTGACCATTGGCACGCTGCTGTTGACCACCGCCATCGCCGCGCTGATCGGCATCAGCCTGACCAACCTGTTCGGCCTGAGTGCCGACGGACTGGTGGCCGGGGCGCAGGAACACGCGCGCCTGCAGGCCATCCACAGCGACTACGCCGGCAAGGTCGCCGACCTCAACATTCCTCAACTGCTGCTGTCGTTCATCCCCAGCAACCCGATCGGCGATCTGGCCCGGGCACGGCCGACCTCGATCATCGCCGTGGTGATCTTCGCGGTATTCGTCGGCCTTGCCGCGTTGCAGCTGATCAAGGATGACGCCGCCCAGGGCGAGCGTGCCCTGTCGGCCATCGACACCTTGCAAGCGTGGGTCATGCGCCTGGTGCGGGTGGTCATGCGGCTCACGCCCTATGGCGTGCTGGCGTTGATGACCAAGGTGGTCGCCAGCTCCAACCTGGACGACATCCTCAAGCTGGGCAGCTTCGTGGTGGTGTCCTACCTCGGCCTGGGCCTGATGTTCGTGGTGCATGGCATCATCCAGGCGCTGACCGGCGTCAATCCGCTGCGTTTCCTGCGCAAGGTATGGCCAGTGCTGACCTTCGCCTTCACCAGCCGCTCCAGCGCTGCCAGCATTCCGCTGAACATCGAGGCGCAGACCCGGCGCCTGGGCGTGCCGCAGTCGATCGCCAGTTTCAGCGCCTCGTTCGGCACCACCATCGGCCAGAACGGCTGCGCCGGGCTGTACCCGGCGATGCTGGCGGTGATGGTGGCCCCGACCGTGGGCATCAACACCTTCGACCCGCTGTGGATCGCCACCCTGGTGGCCATCGTCACGCTGAGTTCGGCCGGGGTCGCCGGCGTTGGCGGTGGCGCGACCTTCGCAGCCCTGATCGTGCTGCCGGCCATGGGCCTGCCGGTCGAGTTGGTGGCGCTGCTGATTTCGGTAGAGCCGCTGATCGACATGGGCCGTACGGCGTTGAACGTGAATGGCTCGATGACGGCGGGCGTGGTGACCAGCCAACTGCTCAAGGAAACCGACAAGGACCTGCTGGGCGGCGATGAGCATGCCGAGTTGAAGCACTCCTGACAGTTTTCGGCGGGGCCGGCGGACGCTGAAGCCTGTGGGAGCGGTCTTGCCGGGGCGCCGGACCGGTCGGAAAGGGCTGCAAAGCAGCCCCGGCAACCTCAACGCTTGTCCCAAACCTCGAAATGGTACGCAGGCTTGCCTTCTTCAGCCTGCGCCTCGCTCGACACCCGCTGCCACTGCGCGGTGTCGAACTCCGGGAACCACGCGTCGCCCTCCGGCTGCAGCTCAACCCGGGTCAGGTACATCCGGCTCACCAAGCCTTTCTCCAACGCCTGCGCGTACAACTGCGCCCCGCCGATCAGCATCAACTCGTCCACGCCCTGCTCGCGCGCCCATTGCTCGGCTCGCACCAGCGCCGCCTCCAGCGAAGCGAACACCTCGGCGCCCGCCAACTCCAGCCCCGGCTGGCGACTGACGACGACGTTCAGCCGCCCCGGCAAGGGCCGACCCAGCGAATCCCAGGTCTTGCGCCCCATGATGATCGGCTTGCCCAGGGTGGTGGCCTTGAAATACTTGAAGTCCCCCGGCAGGTGCCAGGGCATGGAATTGTCGATGCCGATCACGCGGTTCTCGGCATGCGCCGCGATCAGGCTGAGGGGAAGTGATGTATTCATGCCGGCGAGGATAGCACCCGGCGTGTGGGTTATGCTTCTGCCCTGAACCGTGCAATGGAAGAGCTTGTGACTGCACCTACTTCACTGGACAAACGTTGGCTCACCGAAGCGGTGCGCCTGCGCGAAGAACAGGCCGGCCCCCTGGAGGACCAGGAGGCCAATCGCAACGCCCGCCAGCAAGGCGGCGACCTGGCCACGCGCATCGAGGCCCGGGCGCTGTGCCTGGCCGAACGCGACGGCATGAGCGCGGCCCTGCGCCGCTGGAAGCAAGGGGCGCGCCTGGCGTTGCTGGCCCTGGCACTGCTGGCCGTGCTCAGTGGCGCCGGGCTGGCCTTCGCCGCCTTGGGCGACGGCCTGCGTCCGGTCAACGTGTTCTGGGCCCTGGGCAGCCTGCTGGGGCTGAACCTGCTGATGCTGCTGGGCTGGGCTGCAGGCCTGGTGCTCAGCGGCGAGCACGGCGCCAGCCTCGGGCGCTTGTGGTTGTGGCTGAGCGAACGCTTGGCCCGCGACGCCAAGGCCGCCCAACTGGCCCCCGCCCTGCTGGTGCTGCTGCAGCGCCAGCGCCTCAACCGCTGGCTGCTGGGCGTGCTGGTGCATGGTCTGTGGCTGCTGGCGATGCTGGCGGCACTGGCCATGCTCCTGGCCTTGCTGGCCACGCGGCGCTATGGCTTCGTCTGGGAAACCACATTGCTGGCAGCAGAGCCTTTCATCCGCCTGACCGAAACCCTCGGCGCCCTGCCTTCGCTGCTTGGCTTCGCCGTGCCGGACGAGACCATGATCCGCGCCAGCGGCGCGACCCTGCCGGCCCTGGATATCGCCCGCCAGGCCTGGGCCAGTTGGCTGCTCGGCGTGGTCCTGGTCTATGGCCTGCTGCCACGCGTGCTGCTGGCCGGCCTTTGCCTGTGGCGCTGGCGCCAGGGCCGCGAACGCCTGGCGCTGGATCTCAGCCTGCCGGGCTATGCGCAACTGCGCGAGGTCCTGATGCCGCGCAGCGAGCGGATCGGTGTGCAGGACGCCGCGCCCGAGAGCCTGCCGCAATTCCAGGCCGGCCAGCTGGAAAGCGGCAGCAGCGGCGCCCTGCTGGTCGGCCTTGAGCTGGACGACCAGCGCCCCTGGCCACCGGCAATGCCCAAGGCAGTGACCAACGCCGGCGTGCTCGACAGCCGCGAGTCGCGCAACCGCCTGCTCGAACAGCTCAGCCGCTTTCCACCGGCGCGCCTGGCCATCGCCTGCGACCCGCGTCGCTCGCCCGACCGCGGCAGCCTGGCACTGCTCGCGGAGCTGGCGCGTTACGCCGGCGCCACGCGCATCTGGCTGCTCCAGGCCGAGCCGGGCCAAGCCCTGGACGCACAACGCCTGGGCGACTGGCACGAAGCCCTCGACCGCCTCGGCCTGCCCCACGCCGACACCTCGCCCCTGACCTGGCTGGAGCATGGCCATGACTGAGCCGCTGAAACTGGCCGTGGTCGGCCACACCAACGTCGGCAAGACCTCGCTGCTGCGCACCCTGACCCGCGACGTCGGCTTTGGCGAGGTTTCCCACCGCCCCAGCACCACCCGCCACGTCGAAGGTGCACGCCTGTCGGTGGACGGCGAGCCGCTGCTCGAACTCTATGACACCCCTGGCCTGGAAGACGCCATCGCCCTGCTCGACTACCTCGAACGCCTCGAGCGCCCTGGCGAACGCCTGGACGGCCCGGCGCGCCTCGCACGCTTCCTGCAAGGCAGCGAGGCCCGCCAGCGCTTCGAACAGGAGGCCAAGGTGCTGCGCCAACTGCTGGCCAGCGATGCCGGCCTGTACGTGATCGACGTACGCGAGCCGGTGCTGGCCAAGTACCGCGACGAACTGGAGGTGCTCGCCGGCTGCGGCAAGCCGCTGTTGCCGGTACTCAACTTCGTCGCCAGCAGCCAGCACCGCGAGCCCGAATGGCGTGAAGCCCTGGCTCGCCTTGGCCTGCATGCGCTGGTGCGGTTCGACAGCGTGGCGCCGCCAGAAGATGGCGAGCGGCGCCTCTACGAAAGCCTGGCGCTGCTGCTCGAAGACGCGCGCCCGGCCTTGCAACGGCTGATCGAGGACCAGCAGGCGCAGCGTCTGGCCCGCCAGCACAGCGGCAAGCGCCTGATCGCCGAACTGCTGCTCGACTGCGCCGCCTGCCGGCGCAGTGTCCAGGCCGAACCTGCCGCCGAAGCCAGGGCCATCGAGGCGCTGCGCCAAGACGTTCGCCAGCGCGAGCAACGCTGCGTCGAGGCATTGCTCAAGCTGTATGCCTTCCGCCGCGAGGATGCCAATGCCGGCGACCTGCCGCTGCTCGATGGCCGCTGGGGCGATGACCTGTTCAACCCCGAAACCTTGAAGCTGCTGGGTGTTCGCCTGGGCAGCGGCGTGGCAGCGGGTGCCGCTGCCGGCGCCGGGGTCGACCTGCTGGTGGGCGGGCTGACCCTCGGCATTGCCGCACTGGCCGGTGCCGTTGCCGGAGGCGCGCTGCAAACGGCGCGCAACTATGGGTCGCGGTTGATGGGCAAGCTCAAGGGGCAACGGGAACTGACCGTGGATGACACCGTGCTGCGGTTGCTGGCCTTGCGCCAACAGCAGTTGATGGCCGCGCTGGACCGCCGTGGGCATGCGGCGCAGGACAGCATCCGACTGGGTGAGCTGGATGAAAAAGCCTGGCGCGAAGGCAAGTTGCCCGAGGCCTTGAGCAAGGCACGGGCCCACCCGCAGTGGTCGACGCTGAACCCTGGGGCGAAGGTGAACCAGGCGGAGCGGCAGGAGCAACTGGAGGCGCTGGTTTTGCAGATATAGGGTGGGCCGAGGTCTGGTTTTAGAGATGTGGCGCCGTTGAGATCGAGCGCTGCATCGCGCGGTGCATCGCGAAGCGTGCGCTTGAGGTATGTGTCGCCTCTGAAATCGAGCGCCGCCCGCGCGGCGCTCGATCTCATGAACACCCGCCTTCTCAAGCCATACCCTACTGCGCCACCTTCTCCGACTTGCCGTCATACCGCTTGCGCCATTCGGCTAGAATCTGGTCGCGGTTCTTCGAAGCCCAGGCGAAGTCGTTCTTGATCAACCGCTGTTCATAGTCGGCCGGCAGTTCGGTCTGCGGCTTGGCGATCCCCGGCGCGGCCAGTACGGCGAAGTTTTCCTTGTACAGCTCCATCGCCGCCGGGCTTGCCGAGAAGTCAGCGAGGCGCCTGGCGGCATCGGCCTTTGGCGAGCCCTTGATCACCGCGGTGGCCTCGATTTCCCAACCCAGACCTTCCTTGGGCAGCACGATGTCCAGCGGCGCGCCCTGGCGCTTGAGCTGCACTGCCGGGTATTCGAACGAGATGCCGATCGGGAATTCACCCGACGCCGCCAGCTTGCAGGGTTTGGAGCCGGAGTGAACGTATTGGCCGATGTTCTGGTGCAGATCATCCATGTAGGCCCAGCCCTGCGGCTCGCCAAAGGTCTGCAACCAGGCGCTCACGTCGAGAAAACCTGTGCCGGACGAGGCTGGGTTGGGCATGACGATCTTGCCCCTGTACTCGGGCTTGGTCAGGTCCTGCCAGCTCACCGGCTTGCTCAAGCCCTGCTTCTCGGCCTCGATGGTGTTGAAGCAGATGGTCGCGGCCCACACGTCCATGCCGACCCAGGCCGGCGGATTGGCGGCGTCGCGGTAGTTGGGCGAGATCTTGCCCAGGTCTTTCGGCGCATAGGCTTCGAGCATGCCGTTCTGGTCGAGGATGGCCAGGCTGGACGCCGCGAGCCCCCAGACTGCATCCGCCTGCGGGCGGTCTTTTTCGGCCAGCAGCTTGGCGGTGATGATGCCAGTGGAGTCACGCACCCACTTGATCTCGATGTCCGGGTTGGCCTTTTCGAACGCCTGCTTGTAGCTGCGCAGCTGCTCGGCTTCCAGGGCGGTATAGACGGTCAACTGGGTGGCTGCGGCCGAAGCCTGCAGGCTGAAGACGGCAGACACGGCAGCGGCAAGTGCAAGGGGCTTGAACATGATGCGGTTCCTATCGTTGGGCAATCAGACGTTGTGGGCAATCGGTCAGTGACCCGGCGCGCGCTGGCGCCAGGCCTGGGAGCGGCGCAGCAGGCCACGCGAAGCCGCGGCCAGCAGCAGGGACGCGGCGGCACTGGTGAGCAGGATCAGGGTCGACATGGCGGCGGCACCACCGACGTTGCCGGCGTCGTCCATGTTCAACACCGCGACGGCGGCCAGGATGGTGTCGGGGCTGTAGAGGAAGATCGCCGCCGAGACAGTGGTCATCGCCGAGACGAACAGATAGCGAACGATATCCAGCAGCGCGGGCAGGCAAATCGGCACGGTGACCCGTACGAAGTGCTTGTACAGCGGCGCCTTGAGCGACAGCGCGGCGGCTTCGAACTCACCATCGAGCTGGCGCAGCGCGGTGGTCGCGGTCATCTGCGCAGTGGTCAGGTAGTGAGCGATGGTGCACAGCACCAACAACGCCATGCTGCCGTAGAACACGTGCAACGGGTTGCCGGCGAGGTTGAAGAAGAATACGTAGCCCAGACCCAGTACCAGGCCCGGCACCGCCATGGGGATGAAGCTCAACAGACGCAGGATCTGGTTGAGCAGGCGCTGACCCTGGGTCTTCTCCATCAGGTAGGCCCCGGTGAAGATCACCAGGCTGCCGACCAGCGCGGTGCAGATGGCCATGGTCACGCTGTTGCGGTAAGCCAGCCAGCCACCGCCTGCCGTGTCCTCGAACATGTAGTGCTTGAACGACAAGGTCAGGTTGTATGGCCAGAAGGTGACCAGCGACGAGTACACCGCCATGCCGATCACCACCAGCAGCACCGCGCAAACCAGCAACACCAGGGCCAGGAAGCAGGCATCTCGCAGGCGTGACGGCTTGGGCTCGAAGGCCTGGGCACGACCACTCATGGCGTCGCCCTGACGTCGACGCAGCCAGGCATCGACGGCGAAGCTCAGCAGCGCCGGCACCAGCAGCACCATGCCGATCAACGCGCCACGGCCGAACTGTTGCTGACCGACCACCGCCTTGTAGGCCTCCAGCGCCAGCACCTGATAGTCGCCACCGACCACGACCGGGACGCCGAAGTCGGTGATGGTCAAGGTGAACACCAGGCAGAAAGCCGCGAATACCGCCTGGCGCGAAGCCGGCCAGGTGATGCTGGAGAACGCCCGCCAGGGCCCGGCGCCCATGCTCGAAGCCGCGTCGAACAGCCGCGCATCGGCCAGCGACAGGGCCGAGAGCAGGATCATCAGCGCATGCGGGAAGGTGTAGATGGCTTCGCCCAGGACGATGCCCCAGAAACCATAGATGTTGTCGCTGAGCAAATCGCGCAGCAGGCCCTGGTTGCCGAACAGGTAGACCAGGGCAATGGCCGGCAGCATCGACGGCGCCAACAGCGGCAACAGCGAGATGCCGCGCCACAGGCCCTTGGCCGGGATCAGCGTGCGTTGCAGGGCGTAGGCGAACAGGTAAGCCAGCGGTACCACGATGGCGGCCACGGTGCAGGCGACCGCCAGGCTGTTGCCCAGCAGCCAGCGGAAGTTGGCGCTGGCGAACAACTCGCGCGCCGCCAGCACGCCACCGCCCTGGCCGGCATCGCCACTGAAGCCACGCCAGAAGATCGCCAGCAGCGGCATCACCACCGCCAGCAGCAGGAGCACCAGCAGCAAGCTCTTGCCGCCGACTACGAACAGGCGGTCACCCAGGGCGACTCCGCCACGCGATGCACGCTTGGCCTGGCCGAGCGGCAGGGTCATTGGCGCGCCCATCTCAGGCGAACACCTGCAGGCTCTGTGGCGGCAGCGCCACCCAGATGTCCTGCGAGCCCAGGCGCGGCATGGCCTCCGGCGCCAGTTCGGCAAGCAGCGCATGGCCTGGCAGGGCCTTGAACTCGAAGCTCATGCGGCAACGGTTGCCGAGGAAAGTGATCTCGTTGAGCTTGGCCGGAAACAGGTTTTCCTCATGCACGACGGGGTTGACGGTGATCGCTTCCGGGCGGCAGAACAGCCGGCCACTGCGGGCCTGCGTGGCCCCTGGGGCCAGGCGCATGTTCATGCCACCGACCCGCGCATGGCTGTCGCTGCTGCGCTGGAACGGCAGCCAGTTGCCCTGGCCGACGAAATCGGCGACGAACGGGGTGGCGGGACGGTCGTAGATTTCCTGCGGGGTGGCGTACTGCTCGACCTGGCCGTTGTTCATCACCGCGATGCGGTCGGCCATGAGCATGGCCTCGTCCTGGTTGTGGGTGACCATCAACGTGGTGATGCCGAGCTGGCGCTGCAATTGGCGCAGCTCGCTACACAAGTGCTCGCGGACACGGGCATCGAGCGCCGACATCGGCTCATCGAGCAACAGCAACGACGGCGACGGCGCCAACGCCCGGGCCAGTGCCACCCGTTGTTGCTGGCCACCGGACAACTGGCCGGGATATTTCTTCTCGCTGCCGGCAAGGCCGACCAGCTCGAGCATCTCGGTCACCCGCTGGCGGCTGGCGTCACGGCCACTGCCGGTCAAGCCATAGGCGATGTTGGCTTCGACGGTGAGGTTGGGGAACAGCGCATAGGACTGGAACAGGATGCCGTAGTCACGGGCCTGGGGCGGCAGTTCGGAGATGTCTCTCTGGCCAATGTACAGCTCGCCCCGATCCTGGCGTTCGAGCCCGGCGATGCAACGCAGCAGGGTGGTCTTGCCACAGCCCGACGGGCCCAGCAGGCACACGAGCTCACCAGCGGATATGTCCAGGGAAACATCGTTGAGCGCGGTGAAGGCGCCGAAACGTTTGTGGATACCGCGCACTTTCATCTGTGCGCCTGGAGTGGCGTGGTTCATGGCAAGGCCTCATCGAACAAGTGAGGCCATGCTAGGAAGGCAGTGCGAAGGTTATGTGGCTTTAGGGCAAAAGCGGGTGATAGTGGTATAGGCAGATTTTGTAGTGGCGTTGAGGGCCTCTTCGCGGGCAAGCCCGCTCCTACAGGTACTGCACGGAACCAGAGAGCGAAGCAGTACCTGTGGGAGCGGGCTTGCCCGCGAAGAAGACGACGCTAGAACTGCGACCCGGCCACTTCCTGCGCCACCCCCAGAAATGCCGCCGGCAACCGGGCCTGGCGCCGCTCTTTCAGGCAATACAGGTACTCGTGCATCACCGGCGCATCCTCCAGCGCCAACACCCGCAGCTCGGCGTTATGCGGCACTTCATGCCGAGCGATGATGCTGATGCCGATGTTGCGCAGCACCGCCTCGCGGATCGACTCGCGGCTGCCGATCTCCAACAGCGCTCCGGCCGTGACCTCGGCAGCCTGCATCATCTGCTCGGTGAGCTTGCGCGTGGTCGAGCCTTGCTCGCGCATCAGCAGGCAGTGCCCGGCCACCGCCTCGATGGACACTGACTGGCGATGCGCCAACGGATGATTGCGGTGCACCGCCACCACCAGCGGGTCGGTGCCCAGCACTCGCCGCACCAGCCGCGCATCTTCGACCAGCTGCGACGATGCGGCGATATCGACCCGGTAATCCTCGAGCATTTCCACCACCTGCTGGGAGTTGCCGATCTCCACCGCCACCTCAACCTGGGGCAGGCGCTCGCGAAAGATCTTCACCAGGTCAAGGATGTAGTAAGGCGCCGTGGCGGCGATGCGCAAGCTGCCCTGGGCCTGGCCACTGTTGCGCAGCTCGAACTCGATGTCGGCCTCCTGCTGCAACAGTGCCTTGACCATCGGCAACAGGCGCACGCCCTCTTCGCTCAGCACCAGGCGCCGGCCGCCGCGGAAGAACAGCTCCACCGCGTAGTGGCTTTCCAGGTTGCGGATCTGCGTGGTCACCGTGGGCTGGCTGAGCCCGAGCTTCTTCGCCGCCTGGGTGATGCTGCCCAGGCGGGCCACCATGTAGAAGGCTTTGAGCTCGGCACTCAGCATTGCAGGACCTCGTTACTTGCGCAGCAGGCGCAGACCATTGAACACCACCAGCAGGCTGACGCCCATGTCGGCGAATACCGCCATCCACAGCGTGGCCATGCCGGCGAAGGTGATCGCCAGGAAAATGGCCTTGATGCCCAACGCCAGAACGATGTTCTGCACCAGGATCGCCGCACTTTGGCGCGACAGCCTGACGAACGCCGGGATTTTGCGCAAGTCGTCATCCATCAAGGCCACGTCGGCGGTCTCGATGGCGGTATCGGTACCGGCCGCCGCCATGGCGAAGCCGATCTCGGCGCGGGCCAGAGCCGGTGCGTCGTTGATGCCATCCCCGACCATGCCCACCCGATGGCCCTGGGCATACAGGTGCTCGATGCTCTGCAGCTTGTCGGCTGGCAACAAGTTGCCTTCGGCGCGATCGATGCCCACCTGGGCAGCGATGGCCTGCGCGGTGTGTGGATTGTCACCGGTGAGCATGACCGTCTTGATGCCCAGTGCATGCAGTTCGGCAATGGCCTGGCGGCTGCTGTCCTTGACCGTGTCAGCCACGGCGAACAGCGCCAGCGGGCCGGAGCGGTCGAGCAACAGGACCACCGTCTTGCCTTGGCGCTCCAGGGTATCGAGTTGCGCTTCGAGCGCTGGCGAGCACAACCCCAGCTCCTCGACCAGGCGATGGTTGCCAAGGTGGTAGGCCTCACCGTCGATGTCCCCGCGCACGCCACGGCCAGCCAGGGCAGCGAACCCGTCGACTTCGCTCAACGACAAACCCTGCGCCTTGGCGAACTGGGCGATGGCGCCGGAAACCGGGTGGTCCGAGCGCGTGGCCAGGCTCGCGGCCAATGCCTGGGCGCGGCCCTCGAAGCGTGGATCGAGCACCTGGGCATCGGTCTGCACAGGCTTGCCGTGGGTGAGGGTGCCGGTCTTGTCCAGCGCCAGGAAGTCCAGCTTGCGGCCGCCTTCCAGGTACACGCCGCCCTTGATCAGGATGCCTTTGCGCGCCGCTGCGGCCAGGCCGCTGACGATGGTCACCGGGGTCGAGATCACCAGCGCGCAGGGGCACGCCACCACCAGCAGCACCAGGGCGCGGTAGACCCAATCGAACCAGGCGCCGGCCAGCAACAACGGTGGAATGACCGCAACGGCAAGCGCCAAGGCGAACACCACTGGGGTGTAGATGCGCGAGAACCGGTCGACGAAGCGTTGCGTGGGCGCGCGTGCCCCTTGCGCCTGTTCAACGGCCTTGATGATACGTGCCAGGGTCGACTGCCCTGCGGCGGCGGTCACCCGGTACTCGAGGGCGCCGGCCTGGTTGATGGTGCCGGCGAACAGCTTGTCGCCCACGCCCTTCTCGACAGGCAGGCTTTCGCCGGTGATCGGCGCCTGATCGACGCTGGACTGTCCGCTCGTCACCTCGCCATCCAGGCCGACGCGTTCACCGGGACGCAGGCGCACCAACGCGCCGACGGCCACGTCGCCGACCTCGACCTCGCGCCACTCGCCATCCGCCTGCCTGACCGTGGCCATGTCCGGCGTAAGTTGCATCAGCCCACTGATAGCGTTGCGCGCGCGGTCCAGCGAGCGCGCCTCGATCAATTCGGCAACGGTGAACAGCACCATGACCATCGCCGCTTCCGGCCATTGGCCGATCAGCACCGCGCCGGTCACGGCGATGCTCATCAAGGCGTTGATGTTGAGGTTACGGTTCTTCAGGGCGATCCAGCCCTTCTTGTAGGTGCCCAGACCACAGCCGAGGATGGCGGCCAGGGCCAAGAGCGCCACCAGCCACTCAGGGGCGAGCCCGGCGAAGTGCACGATTTCCGAAGCGACCGCGGCGATACCGGACAATGCCAGCGGCCACCAGCGGGTCGCATGGGGCTGCGCTGCGCTGGGGGCGGCGTCATCGGCATCGTCGAACGGCTCGGCCTTCATGCCAAGGCTGTCGATGGCGCGCTCGATCTCGGTGGTATCGCCCAGGGTGTGGCGTACGCCGAGCACGCGGTTGATCAGGTTGAACTCCAACTGTTCGATGCCTGCAAGCTTGCCCAGCTTGTCCTGGATCAGGGTCTGTTCAGTGGGGCAATCCATGGCGTCGATTCGGAAACGGCTGACCTGGGCTGCGTCACTGGCCGTTTCAGTCAGTTGCACCAGGGCCGGCGCGGCATGCGAGCCACAGCATGCGTGGCCGTGCGCATGCGTGGATGCGTGCTCGTGATCATGGTCGTGACTGACAGGCTGGTTCATGGGGACGTCCTTAAATGGGCCTGTTGCCAAGTGAACACCCTGTAGCCACTATAGGGTCAAGCCATCTGCTGGAGTTTTCGCCATGAAGATCGGAGAACTGGCCAAGGCCACCGACTGCCCCGTCGAGACCATCCGCTATTACGAGCGCGAGCAATTGCTGCCGGAGCCGGCGCGCACCGAAGGTAATTACCGGCAGTACACCCAGGCACACGTGGAGCGGCTGACCTTCATCCGCAACTGCCGCACCCTGGACATGACCCTGGACGAGATCCGCAGCCTTCTGCGCCTGCGCGACAGCCCAGACGATTCATGCGGCAGCGTCAATGCGTTGATCGACGAGCATATCGAGCACGTGCAGGCGCGTATCGACGGGCTGGTGGCGCTGCAGGCACAACTGGTGGAGCTGCGCAGGCGCTGCAGCGCGCAAGGTGCCGAGTGCGCGATCCTGCAGCGGCTGGAAGAGAATGGTGCGGTATCGGTGCCGGATACCGAGCATTCGCACGTCGGGCGCAGCCACGGGCATTGAGATCGCGGGGCTGCTTTGCAGCCCAATCGCGACGCAAGGCCGCTGCCACGGGGAGCGCTTGTGGGAGCGGCCTTGCGCCCCTGTCAATCCAGGGATCAGACCGCCATCGGTGCCGTCATCGGCGCGTGGTGTTCGTACCCTTCCAGGCTGAAGTCGCTCGGCTCGATCATCTCCAGCCACTGCGGCTCGTATTTCCCGGTCTTGGCGAAATCCGGCACTCGGTCGCTGATCACCAGCTTCGGCGCTTCCAGCGGTTCGCGCTTGAGCTGCTCGTTGAGCATGTCCAGGTGGTTCTCGTACACATGGGCATCGCCGATGAAGTACGTGAACCAGCGGGGGGTGTAGCCAGTCAGCCGACCGAACAGCGACAGCAACGCCGCGCCTTCGGTGAGGTTGAACGGCGTGCCCAGGCCCAGGTCATTGGAGCGGATGTAGAGGGTCAGGGAAATTTCCCGGGTCTCGACATTCGGATGGAACTGATACAGCAGGTGGCACGGCGGCAGGGCCATTTCGTCCAGCTGCGCGCAGTTCCAGCCGTGAAACAGGATGCGCCGGCTGCCCGGGTCGTTGGCGATGGTGTCCAGGCACTGGCGCACCTGGTCGATGGCCTTGTACAGAACCACGAACGCCTGGCCATTCTCCTCGTCCTGGGCGATCTTGCGAAAGCCCGCCTTTTCGGCCATCTCGATGGCTGCCGGGTTGCTCAGCGCGATGCGCTTGTAGCCCGGCCACTGGCGCCATTGCACGCCATAGATCTCGCCCAGGTCGTCATGCCCCTGGCGGAACGGGTTGGCCAGCCACTGGGCGTTCTCGTTGGCGTTCTGGTCCCAGACCTTGCAGCCCAGCTCACGGAATTCACCAGCGTTCTTCACGCCCCGCAGGAAGCCGACCATCTCGCCGATCGCCGACTTGAACGCCAGCCTGCGCGTGGTGATGGCCGGGAAGCCCTTCTGCAGGTCGAAACGCAGCATGGCGCCCGGCAGGCTGATGGTGCGGATACCGGTGCGATTTTCCTGCAGCGTGCCGTTTTCGATGACGTCGCGGACCAGGTCCAGATACTGTTTCATGGCTTACCTGTAGCAAGAACGGCAAGGGGATCACCCCTGCCGTGGGAATATTCAGGCGGGTTTCGCCGTGGGTTTGCGATTATAAGCCCACCAGATCAGGCCAAGGCCAGCCAGGATCATCGGCACGCAAAGAATCTGACCCATGGTCAGCCAGCCCCAGGCCAGGTAACCCAGCTGGGCATCCGGCACGCGGACGAATTCGACGATGAAGCGGAAGATGCCGTAGAACAACGCGAACATGCCGGACACCGCCATGGTTGGCCGTGGCTTGCGCGAGAACAGCCAGAGGATGACGAACAGCGCCACGCCTTCCAGGGCGAACTGGTACAGCTGCGACGGGTGACGCGGCAGCTGCGCGGGGTCGCTGAACGGCGGGAAGATCATCGCCCAAGGCACGTCGGTGGGCTTGCCCCACAGCTCGGCGTTGATGAAGTTGCCGATGCGCCCGGCGCCCAGGCCGATCGGCACCAGCGGCGCGACGAAGTCCATCAGTTCGAAGAACGACTTGTTGTTGCGCTTGCCGAACCACAGCGCCGCCAGCATCACGCCGATGAAGCCGCCATGGAAAGACATACCGCCCTTCCACACCTCGAAGATCAGTGTCGGGTTGGCCAGGTAGGCGTGCAGGTCGTAGAACAGCACGTAACCCAGGCGCCCGCCGACGATCACCCCCATCGACAACCAGAACACCAGGTCGGAGAGCTTCTCCCGGCTCCAGGTCGGATCGAAGCGGTTCAGCCGGCGCGAGGCCAGCAGCCAGGCGCCACCGATACCGATCAGGTACATCAGGCCGTACCAGTGGATCTTCAGCGGGCCGAGGGCTACGGCCACGGGGTCTATCTGCGGGTAAGGCAGCATGCAAATTCCTCTTGGTTCAAATCAAAAAGCTCAGGCCCACGCAGAACAGCAGCGCGGCGAACAGACGCTTGAGCAGGCGTGGCGACAGTTTGTGCGCCAGACGCGCGCCGAAACGGGCGAAAAACATGCTGGTCACGGCAATGCCGACCAATGCCGGCAGGTACACGAAGCCCAGGCTATGGGGTGGCAGGTGCTCCTCGTGCCAGCCCAGCAGCATGAAGCTCAGGGCACTGGCGAGGGCGATCGGCAGGCCGCAAGCCGAGGACGTGGCCACCGCCTGCTGCATCGGCAGGCTGCGCCAGGTCAGGAACGGCACGGTGAGCGAGCCACCGCCGATGCCGAAGATCGCCGAGGCCCAGCCGATCACCCCGCCCATGCCGATCAACGCCGGCTTGCCAGGGGTGCCACGGCTGGCCTTGGGCTTGACGTCCAGGGCCATCTGCGCGGCGATCACCAGGGCGAACACGCCGATGATCTTCTGCAATTGCGGGCCCTGGATCAGCGAGGCGGTCTTGGCGCCGACACCGGCACCCAGGAGGATGCCGAGGGTCATCCAGGCGAAGATCGGCCACTGCACCGCGCCCTTGCGGTGGTGTTCGAGCACGGCGTTGATGGAGGTGAAGACGATGGTCGCCAGCGAAGTGCCGACAGCCAGGTGGGTCAGCACCGAGGCGTCGAAGCCCTGCAAGGTGAAGCTGAACACCAGCACCGGTACGATGATGATGCCGCCGCCCACGCCGAACAGCCCGGCCAGCACGCCGGCACAGGCTCCCAACAGCAGATAGAGTACGAACTCCATTCGTCGTCCCCGAGAAATCGATGCGGCATGGTAACGGAAGCCGGCCCCGCCGCTCTAGTGAACTCTGTGACAGGATGGATCGCCACCGCCGCGCTCGGTACAGTGGGCGAAAACACAGGGATCCTACCTATGTGCCTGATCGTATTCGCCTGGCGGCCGGGGCACGCCCTGCCGCTGATCGTCGCGGCCAACCGCGACGAGTTCTATGCCCGACCCACCCAGGCGCTGGGTGCGTGGGAAGACGCTCCCGGCGTGCATGCCGGGCGCGACCTGGAGGCTGGCGGTACCTGGCTGGGTGTCGGGCCCCAGGGGCGCTTCGCCGCATTGACCAACATTCGTGAACCCGGGCAACCGTTGGGGCCCCGCTCGCGTGGCGAACTGGTGGCGGCGTACCTGCAGGGCGAGCTTGGCGTCGAGGCCTACCTTGACCAGGTGGCCAGCCGCAGCAGGCAGTATTCGGGGTTCAACTTGTTGGTGGGCGATGGGCGGCAACTGGGCTACCTGCATGCGCGCGAGGCAGCTGCGCGGATACTCGAACCTGGGGTTTATGGGCTTTCCAATGCCGGGCTGGATACGCCTTGGCCGAAGCTGGTGAAGGCGCGCAGGGGGCTGGAGGGGTTGCTGGAGTCGGCAGACCCGCAGCGATTGCTGGCGTTGCTGGCCGATGGAGAAACCGCGGCGGATGCAGACTTGCCGGAAACGGGCGTGGGGTTGGCCACGGAGAAGCTGTTGTCGAGCGTGTTCATTGCCAGCCAGAACTATGGGACTCGGGCGAGTACGGTGCTGATCGTGGATGATCAGGGTCGACGCCGGCTGGTGGAGCGCAGCTTCGGGCCGTTTGGTGGGCATCTGGGTGAGGTTTGCCTGGAGGTCTGATGCCATCATGGCCGGCCCTTTCGCGGGACAAGCCCGCTCCTACAGGTACTGCACTGCCCTTGAGAACAGTGTGGCACCTGTGGGAGCGGGCTTGTCCCGCGAAAGGGCCGGCGCAGACCTCAGAGCGGCTTGTTGGCCCCCGGCCCGATCATCCGCGCCAGGCCCAGGTTTTTCAGCGCCAGCTGCAACGAACTGTGGATAACCTGCGGGTTATCGTGAGTCATGGCTTCGGCCAGCAGCTCCTTGGCCTTGCTCATGTTGATCTGGCGTAGCATCCACTTCACCTTCGGCAGGTTGGTGGCGTTCATCGACAAGCTGTCGAAGCCCATGGCCATCAACAGGATCGCCGCCGCCGGGTCACCGGCCATCTCGCCGCAGATGCTCACCGGCTTGCCTTCGCCATGGGCATCGCGCACCACGGTATACAGGGCTTGCAGCACGGCCGGGTGCAGGTAGTCATACAGGTCGGCGACCCGCGGATTGTTGCGGTCGACGGCCAGCAGGTACTGGGTCAGGTCGTTGGAACCGACCGAGAGGAAGTCCACCTGGCGCGCCAGTTCCTTGGTCTGGTAGACCGCAGCCGGGATCTCCACCATCACCCCTACCGGCGGCATCGGCACGTCGGTGCCTTCGTCGCGCACCTCGCCCCAGGCCCGGTGGATCAGGTGCAGCGCTTCTTCGAGTTCGTGGATGCCGGAAATCATCGGCAGCAGGATGCGCAGGTTGTTCAGGCCCTCGCTGGCCTTGAGCATGGCGCGGGTCTGCACCAGGAAGATTTCCGGGTGGTCGAGGGTGACGCGAATGCCGCGCCAGCCCAGGAACGGGTTGTCTTCCTTGATCGGGAAGTACGACAGCGCCTTGTCACCGCCGATGTCGAGGGTGCGCATGGTCACCGGCAGCGGGTGGAAGGCGGCCAACTGCTCGCGGTAGATCGCCAGTTGTTCCTTCTCGCTGGGGAAGCGCTGGTTGATCATGAACGGCACTTCGGTCCGGTACAGCCCCACCCCTTCGGCACCACGCTGCTGGGCACGGGCGACGTCGGCCAGCAAGCCGGTGTTGACCCACAGCGGCATGCGCTGGCCATCGGGCGTCACGCAGGGCAGCTCGCGCAGCGCATCCAGGCCCTGGGCCAACTGGCGCTCTTCCTCGACCACATCGCTGTACTGCTTGCGCAGCACCTCGCTGGGGTTGGTGAAGACCTCGCCCTTGTAGCCGTCGACGATCAGCTCGATGCCGTCGACTTTGGAGTACGGCAGGTCGACCAGGCCCATCACCGTGGGAATACCCATGGCCCGGGCGAGAATGGCGACGTGGGAGTTACCCGAACCCAATACCGAAACCAGGCCGGCCAGCTTGCCCTCGGGCACCTCGCCGAGCATGGCCGGGGTCAGCTCCTCGCTGACCAGGATGGTGTTGTCAGCGTACACCAGCGACTGCGAGCGGGCTTCCTGCAGGTAGGCGAGCAGGCGCCGACCGAGGTCCTTGACGTCGGAGGCACGCTCACGCAGGTAGTCGTCGTCCATCAGTTCGAAGCGGTTGACGTGCTCGCCCACCACCTGGCGCAACGCGCCCTGGGCCCACTGGCCGGTCTTGATGACCTCGGTCACCTCGCCGCCCAGGGCTGCATCCTCGAGCATCATCAGGTAGACGTCGAACAGCGCGCGCTCTTCGGGGCGCAGCTGGGTGGCCAGCTTGGCCGACAGCTTGCGCATGTCGGCACGCACGCCTTCAAGGGCGTTCTGGAACAACTTGAGTTCGCCGTCGATGTCTTCGACGGTTTTATCCGGCACCACCTCGAGGTCTGCCGGCGGCAGCATGACCACTGCGCGGCCCACGGCGGCACCGGGCGAGCCCGGCACGCCGACGAAGCGCGCTTCCTGGATACCCTTGCCCTGACGGCCCAGGCCACGGATGGAGCCGGTCGCCTCGGCGTGGGCGATGACCCCGGCGAGCTGCGCGCTCATGGTGACCAGGAAGGCTTCCTCGCCTTCGTCGAACTGGCGACGCT
Source organism: Pseudomonas putida (assembly GCF_005080685.1). Lineage (NCBI taxonomy): Bacteria > Pseudomonadati > Pseudomonadota > Gammaproteobacteria > Pseudomonadales > Pseudomonadaceae > Pseudomonas > Pseudomonas putida. The sequence goes on from NZ_CP039371.1 coordinate 6,225,164, forward strand.
CCTTCTGCTGGATGACCAGGACCCCGACCACGCGGCGGTGGTGGATGATCGGTGCGCCGAGGAAGGAGGCGAAGCGCTCTTCACCGGTTTCGGCGAAGTAGCGATAACGCGGGTGATCGGCGGCGTTCTCCAGGTTCAGCGGCTCTTCCCGGGTACCGACCAGGCCGACCAGGCCTTCGTTGGGGGCCATGCTGACCTTGCCGATGGAGCGCTTGTTCAGGCCCTCGGTGGCCATCAGCACGAAGCGGTTGGACTCCGGGTCGAGCAGGTAGACCGAGCAGACCTGGCTGCCCATGGCCTCTTTGACGCGCAAGACAATGATCCCCAACGCCGTCTTGAGATCTTTGGCGGAGTTCACTTCCTGGACGATCTTGCGCAGCGTATTGAGCATGGCTCGGGGTCGAACTCCGTCGTCAGTCGCGCGTCAGCAGACGCGGTGCTAGCTCTTTCAGGGCGCGGCGGTAGACTTCACGCTTGAATGTCACCACCTGACCCAGCGGGTACCAATAACTGACCCAGCGCCAGCCATCGAACTCAGGCTTGCCGGTCAGGTCCATCCGCACCCGCTGCTCGTTGCTCACCAGGCGCAACAGGAACCACTTCTGCTTCTGCCCGATGCACAGCGGTTGGCTGTGGGTACGCACCAGGCGCTGGGGTAAACGATAACGCAACCAGCCGCGGGTGCAGGCAAGAATTTCCACATCGTCGCGTTCAAGGCCAACTTCTTCGTTCAGCTCGCGGTACAGGGCATCTTCCGGCGTCTCGTCAGGGTTTATGCCACCCTGCGGGAATTGCCAGGCATCCTGGTTGATCCGTCGAGCCCATAGCACCTGCCCGGCATCATTCGTGAGAATGATCCCGACATTGGGGCGAAAACCATCCGGGTCGATCACGGCAGCAACCTCGCAAACGCATGTCACCGCATTGTTCCACAAAGCCTGCGAGCGCAGCAACGCGCCCGCCAAGCTTATGTGCAGCGAGGTGAAAACTCCGTATTCTGCGGGCCTACCCCGTAGCTGATGCGAGTGACCGCGATGCGCCTGGCTTTATTCGATCTGGACAATACCCTCCTCGGTGGCGACAGCGACCATGCCTGGGGCGACTACCTGTGCGAACGCGGCATCCTTGACCCGATCGCCTACAAGCGGCGCAACGATGCCTTCTACCAGGACTACCTGAACGGCACCCTCGACCTGCAGGCCTACCTGGCCTTTTCCATGGAAATCCTTGCCGCCACGGAGCCTGCCCAACTCGACGAGTGGCACCGCGACTTCATGCGTGACTGCATCGAGCCGATCGTCCTGCCCAAGGCCCTGGCCTTGCTGCAGCGCCACCGCGAGGCCGGCGACCAGCTGCTGATCATCACCGCTACCAACCGCTTCGTCACCGCCCCCATCGCCCGCCGCCTGGGCGTGCGCACATTGCTGGCGACCGAATGCGAGCAGGTCGACGGCCGCTATACCGGGCGTAGTACCGATATACCGTGCTTCCGTGAAGGCAAGGTGACGAGGCTGGAGCGGTGGATGATGGAGAACGGTTTCGACCTGGAGGACAGCTACTTCTATAGCGACTCGATGAACGACCTGCCGCTGTTGCAGCGGGTGGCGCATCCGGTGGCGGTGGACCCGGATCCGAACCTGCGGGCCGAGGCCGAGCGGCAGGGTTGGCCGGTGGTGTCGCTGCGCGATTGAGCCTTGTCTGTTCCGGCCTCTTCGCGGGCAAGCCCGCTCCTACAGGCTCTGCGCCGTTCCCGAGGGCGGCGCCGTACCTGTAGGGCCGTCAGACCGGCTTGGCCCCCATCAACCCGGCAATCGACAGGAAGCACACCCCGCTGAACACCGCCAATGCCAAGGTAAAACGCAAGCCCACCACTTCGGCCTTGCGCAACCGGTTCAGACGCGCCACCAGCCACCACACGGCAAACGCCCCGACGGTATAGATGACGCTGGAGGCCAGCACCCAGGTCTGCCCCAGCGGCCAACCGACCAGATGCACCAGCCACCAGCCGCTGAACGGCATGCTCAGCAGGCTCACCCCCATCACCAGCCAGACGAACACCAGCGGCCTGCGCAGCAGCTTGGCGTACGCCTCGGTATCGCCGCGCCGGCGCGCGAGCACGGTCCACACCGCCAGCCCCAGCGCGCCCAGCAGCAGGAGCGCGGTGGCGGCGATGTGCAGGGCTTTCAGGGTCGTCAGGTGTTCCATGTCATCTTGTCCTTGTACAGGCGATCGTCAGCCCAAGCTTAGCCGCTTAGCCCAGAAACAGCCGGTAAGCCGGGTTTTCGGTCTCGTCCCAATACGGGTAGCCGATCTTGGCCAGGGCCGCCGGCACCAGGTGGCGCTCGTCTTCCGGCACTTGCAGGCCAGCCACCACACGCCCGTCGGCGGCGCCGTGGTTACGGTAGTGGAACATCGAGATATTCCAGCGCCCACCCAGCTTGGTCAGGAAGTTGAACAGCGCACCGGGCCGCTCGGGGAATTCGAAGCGCAACACGATCTCGTCGCTGGCGCCGGCCGAATGGCCGCCGACCATGTGCCGGATATGCAGCTTGGCCAGTTCGTTGTCGGTCAGGTCGGTGACCGGGAAGCCCTGGTCGATCAGTTGCTGCACCAGCGCGGCACGCGGGTCGTTCTCCGGGTGGGTCTGCACCCCGACGAAGATGTGCGCCTCGTCCGAGGTGTGCTTGCGGTAGTTGAACTCGGTGATCTGGCGCTTGCCGATGGCCTCGCAGAACGCCTTGAAGCTGCCTGGACGCTCGGGGATGGTCACGGCGATGATCGCTTCGCGCTTTTCGCCCAGTTCGGCGCGCTCGGCCACGTGGCGCAAGCGGTCGAAGTTGACGTTGGCGCCTGAATCGATGGCCACCAGGGTCTGCCCGCTGACGCCCTTGAGTTCGACGTACTTCTTGATGCCGGCAACACCCAGCGCGCCAGCAGGCTCGGTGATCGAGCGGGTATCGTCGTAGATATCCTTGATAGCCGCGCAGATCTCATCGGTACTGACGGTGATCACCTCGTCCACGTAGCGGCTGCAGATGTCGAAGGTGTGCTGGCCAATCTGCGCCACCGCCACACCATCGGCGAACAGCCCGACCTGCGGCAGGATCACCCGCTCGCCCGCCGCCATCGCTGCCTGCAGGCAGTTGGAGTCGTCCGGCTCCACGCCGATTACCTTCACTTCCGGGCGCAGGTACTTCACGTACGCGGCGATGCCGGCGATCAGACCACCGCCCCCGACCGGCACGAAGATAGCGTCCAGTTGCCCGGGGTGCTGGCGGAGGATTTCCATGGCCACGGTGCCTTGCCCGGCGATGGTGTGCGGATCATCGTAGGGGTGGATATAGACGTAGCCTTTCTCGTCCACCAGCTTCAGCGAATAGGCCAGCGCCTCGGGGAACGAGTCGCCGTGCAGCACCACCTTGCCGCCTCGCGAACGCACGCCCTCGACCTTGATCTCGGGTGTGGTCTTGGGCATCACGATGGTCGCCTTGATCCCCAGCTCGCGCGCGGCCAGGGCCACGCCCTGGGCATGGTTGCCGGCAGACGCGGTGACCACGCCACGGGCCAGTTCCTCGGCGCTCAACTGAGCGAGCTTGTTGTACGCACCGCGGATCTTGAACGAGAACACCGGCTGCAGGTCCTCGCGCTTGAGCAGCACCTGGTTGCCCAGCCGCTTGCTCAGTTGCCCGGCGCTGTGCAACGGGGTTTCTACCGCGACGTCGTAAACGCGCGAGGTGAGGATCTTCTTGACGTACTGTTCGAGCATCGGGAAAGCATCACTGGGCCGCGGGACAAGGCCTGGGAGTCTACCCCAGCGCTACGTCGGGCGACCACAGCAAAGCCGCGCGAGCCGTTATACTAGCCCCCTTTGAAAACCTCCCCCGCCCCTTTCGGAGCCCGCATGACCCAGGACCAACTCAAACAGGCCGTCGCCCAGGCCGCTGTCGACTTCATTCTGCCCAAGCTGGATGAAAAGAGCGTCGTCGGCGTCGGCACCGGTTCGACCGCCAACTTCTTCATCGACGCCCTGGCCCAGCACAAGACCGCTTTCGACGGCGCGGTCGCCAGCTCCGAGGCCACCGCTGCGCGCCTGAAGGGCCATGGCATCCCGGTCTACGAGCTGAACAGCGTGAGCGAACTGGAGTTCTACGTCGACGGCGCCGACGAAAGCGACGCCCACCTGAACCTGATCAAGGGCGGCGGCGCGGCGCTGACCCGCGAGAAGATCGTCGCGGCAGTGGCCAAGACCTTCATCTGCATCGCCGACGGCAGCAAGCTGGTACCGGTCCTGGGCGCCTTCCCGCTGCCGGTCGAGGTGATTCCAATGGCCCGCAGCCATGTGGCGCGCCAACTGGTCAAGCTGGGCGGCGACCCGGTTTACCGCGAAGGCGTGGTGACCGACAACGGCAACGTCATCCTCGACGTGCATAACCTGCAGATCACCAATCCGGTGGAGCTCGAGGCACAGATCAACGCCATCGTCGGCGTGGTCACCAACGGCCTGTTCGCTGCCCGCCCGGCCGACCTGTTGCTGCTGGGCACCGCCGAAGGCGTGAAGAGCCTCAAGGCCGAGTGATGCCCTTCGCGGGACAAGCCCGCTCCCACAGGTACTCCGGCAGCGGGTTTCTGTGGGAGCGGGCTTGCCCCGCGAAGAAGACGCCCACGCCCCATCAATCGGCCGGCAACCTGAAGACATAGAAAAGGTTCGGCTCACTGACCAGGTAGATAGTCCCCGCGTCGTCCATCGCGATCCCTTCCGCCTGCGGCACCGTCCGCTTCAAGCCCTGAGACCCCTTGCGCAGCGACAGGGTGCTCAACGGCCTGCCTTTCACATCCAGCTCCAGTACCAGCCGCGACTCGTCCGACAGCGCCACCAGGTGACCACTGCGTTCGTCGAACTGCAGGCTCGACAGGTCACGCACGAACAGCCGCGCATCGCGCTTGCGGTCCTGCACCACATGCACCGCATAGGGCCGTTCGGGGTTGTCGTGGGGGAAGCCGTGCACTTCGTAGATCAGCATCGGGTCACGCTCCTTGGCCACGAACAGGCGCTTGCCCACCGAATCGTACGCCAGGCCCTCGAAACCCTTGTTGCCATTGAGGCCGATGCCCAGGGTCAGTTGCTCGGCGTCAGCGGCGTCGAGAAACCCTGTGTCGTCGTCCAGCCGCACTTGGATCAGCCGCTGCTGGCGCTCGTCGGTGATCACGTAGCTGTTGGTGCCAACGTATTCCACCGCCTCGGGGTCGCCGAAACCGGTCAGCGGCACCCGCCGCAGGATGCGCCCGTCGAGCGAGAGCTCGATCAGCTCGGGGTTCTTGTTGGTGACGGTGAAGAGGCTCTTGCGATCCGGGTCGTAGGTCAGCGCGGAGATGTCGGCGTTCAACCCCTCGATGGGCTGTGCCTCGAGCGCCACCTGGTAACGCTCAAGCCCGATGCCCTGCGTGGCGGGCTGCCACCAGGTCTTGAGGTTGAACCAGGCCCGCTCGAACAGTCGAAATTCCTGGGCAGCCACACCACCGAGCAACAGCAACCCGGCCAGGCCTACGATGAACAACGAGCGAACGGGACGACGCATGGTAGAAAGGCTCAACGTGGGGAAGGCCCATCTAACCATGCACAACTGAAGTAAATCTTAAAAGCCGGGTCCGAAAAGTCCGAAGGACTTACTGGGTTTTCTTGAAACGGTAGAAAAGGTTCGGTTCGCTGACCATGTACAGGTTGCCCTGATCGTCCACGGCCACGCCTTCGGCGCGCGGAATGGTATCGGCCAGGCCGTTGAAGCCACCGAGCAGGGTCATGAAGCTGACCTGCTGGCCTTGCTCGTCCAGCTCCAGCAGCATGTTCGAGTCGGCCGACAGCAGCAGCAGGTGGCCGGTGCGTGGATCGACGTTCAATGCCGAGAGGTTGCGCAGGTCCAGTTCGTCGTTGGCCAGGGGCTGTTTGTCGCCAGCAAGCGGGCTGCGGCCATCGGTGCTCCAGGTGAACAGCCGTGGCGGACGCTCCTCGCCGATCACCAGGCGCTTGCGCACGGCATCCCAGGCCACGGCCTCGAAGCCTTTGTTGCTTTTGACCGACTCACCCAGGTCGTAGCTCTGGAAGTCAGTGCGATTGAGCGTGGTGGTGCTGGCGTCGACCTTGACCAGGGTCAGGTCGTGGCGCCGCTCATCGACGATGGCCAACTGCCCGTCTTCCAGCACTGCCACGCCTTCGGGGTTTTCCCAACCCTGCAGGGGCATCTTGCGCAGCATATCGCCTTCGAGGCTGAGCTCGACCAGGAACGGGTTCTTGCCCATTACTGCGAACAGCGTGCGGGTCTTGGGATTGAACGCCAGGTCCGAGGCTTCGTCGTCCTCATCGCCGAAGGCCTTGCCGTCGATGTCTACCCGATAGGCCGGCAACCACACGCTTTCGCGCTGCTCGACCTTGCTCTCGAAATGCTCCTTGATCCACAGCACGCCGCGGTCGTCCCAATGCATCGCGATTGCCACGCCATAGGCGATCACCGCCACGACGGCCAGGCCAAAGGGCCAACGCAGGAAGAAACGGCGCTTGGGGGTTGCCTGGGCGCTGGAGGGAGAGGGCATGCGGGGTTCCTGAGAAATGTGCGTAGATCCGCGCATTATCCCGATAGGTTGTGAAAAAAACGCAAATGTTGCCGCTGGGCTCTGCCGCGCCAGGGCAATTGTGGGAGCAACTGTCTTGCTCAACTTCTAAAAGCTGGCGCGATCCCTGTGGGAGCGGGCTTGCCCGCGAACACGGGCGAAGCCCGTGCCATCCACCACGGTGTCGGCTTCGCGGGCAAGCCCGCTCCCACCGAGCACGACAGTTGCTTCACGTATTGGCAGGAGCAGCAGCCAGCCTCAGAGCACCTGGCTTTCGAAACGCGAAACCCCAGGCAGCTCCAGCACCAGCTTGTCGCCGACATTGAACGCGCCGACACCGGCCGGGGTGCCGGTGAGGATCACGTCACCGGCCTGCAGCGAGAAGTGCGCGGCCATGTACTGGATGATCGGCACGATCGGGTTGAGCATCATCGCGCTGTTGCCATCCTGGCGAACCTCACCGTTGATGGTCAGGCGCACGGGAATGTCGGTGACATCCTCGAAGCTCGCGGCGCTGACGAACGGCGGCAGCACGCAGGCGCCGTCGAAGCTCTTGGCCAGTTCCCACGGCAGGCCCTTCTCCTTGAGTTTGGACTGCACGTCGCGCAGGGTCAGGTCCAGGGCCGGGGCGTAGCCGGAAATGGCGTCCAGCACCTCTTCCTCGGTGGCCTTGGAGGACAGCGGCTTGCCCAGCAGTACGGCGATTTCCGCCTCGTAGTGCACCGATCCACGGTCGGTCGGGATCTTGAACCCGCCTTCCAGCGGCACCACGCAGCTGCCCGGCTTGATGAACAGCAGCGGCTCGCTGGGGATGGGGTTGTTCAGTTCCTTGGCATGCTCGGCATAGTTGCGGCCGATGCACACCACCTTGCCCAGCGGGAAGTGGATGCGCGTGCCGTCTACGTACTGATGCTGGTAACTCATGGCCGACTCCTTTGGTACTGCTTTTATACGGGAGCGAAGATCTTACCCGGATTCATGATGCCGTTAGGGTCGAACACGGCCTTTATTGCCTTCATGCAGGCAATTTCCTCGGCCGAGCGGCTGTAGTGCAAGTAGTCGCGCTTGGTCATGCCCACGCCGTGCTCGGCAGAAATGGAGCCGTTGTAGCGCTCGACGATCTCGAACACCCACTTGTTGACCTTGGTGCAGGAGGCAAAGAACGCGTCCTTGCTCATGTGCTCGGGCTTGAGGATGTTCAGGTGCAGGTTGCCGTCACCGATATGGCCGTACCAGACCACTTCGTAGTCCGGGTAATGCTCGCTGACGATGGCGTCGATGTCGCGCAGGAACGCCGGCACCTTGGAAACGGTGACGGAGATGTCGTTCTTGTAAGGGGTCCAGTGGGAAATGGTCTCGGACAGGTACTCGCGCAGCTTCCACAGGTTCTTCAGCTGGGTCTCGCTCTGGCTCATCACCCCATCGAGCACCCAACCTTGCGCCACGCAGTGTTCGAAGGTAGCCAGGGCCTGGTTGGCGATGTCTTCGTTACTGGCCTCGAATTCGAGCAGGGCGTAGAACGGGCAGTCGGTGTCGAACGGCGCGGGCACATCGCCGCGGGCCATGATCCTGGCCAGCCCTTTGTCGGAAAAGAACTCGAAGGCCGTCAGGTCGAGCCGCCCCTGGAAGGCGTGCAGTACCGGCATGATCGAGTCGAAATCGGGCGTGCCCAGCACCATCGCGGTCAGGTTGCGCGGGGCCCGGTCCAGGCGCATGGTCGCCTCGACGACGAAGCCCAGGGTGCCTTCGGCACCAATGAACAGCTGGCGCAGGTCGTAGCCGGTGGCGTTCTTGATCAGGTCCTTGTTCAGCTCCAGCAACTCGCCCTTGCCGGTGACCACCTTAAGGCCAGCGACCCAATTGCGGGTCATGCCGTAGCGAATCACCTTGATGCCGCCGGCATTGGTGCCGATATTGCCGCCGATCTGGCTGGAGCCGCTCGAAGCGAAGTCCACCGGGTAATAAAGACCCTGCTCCTCGGCGAACGCCTGCAACTGGCGGGTGATGACACCAGGCTGGCAGACCACGGTACGGTCGAAGGCATCGAAGTCGAGAATGCGGTTCATCAGGTCGAAGGCGACCACCACCTCGCCATTGGCCGCCACCGCGCCCGCCGAAAGGCCGGTGCGCCCGCCAGACGGCACCAGGGCCACCTGATGGCGATTGGCCCAGGCGACGATCGCCTGGACCTGTTCGATGCTGCGCGGCAGGACGATGGCCGACGGTGCTGGCGGGTAGTGCTTGGTCCAGTCCTTGCCGTAGGCCTCCAGGGACGCGGCGTCGGTCAGGACCTTGCCAGGGTCTACAAGGGTCATCAGCTCATCAATTACCGCGGGGTGGGTCATCGCAGGAACTCTCGACTTATTCATAGTCACCCTGAGCACTCTTCACCTGTCGGGATAAGCTCAGATTGTGTCGCGTATGCTAGCATAGCGCTCCCGCTGTTCGTGCTAAGGCCGACGCCGTTTCACCCCTCGCCATTTTTTCTCCGGGATACAGGTTTACGCAGATGAGCAAGACTTCTCTCGACAAGAGCAAGATCAGGTTCCTTCTTCTTGAAGGTGTGCACCAGAACGCGGTGGATACCCTCAAGGCCGCCGGGTACACCAACATCGAGTACCTCACTGGCTCGTTGCCCGAAGCCGAGCTGAAGGAAAAGATCGCCGATGCCCACTTCATCGGTATCCGCTCGCGCACCCAGCTGACCGAAGAGATCTTCGATTGTGCGAAGAAGCTGGTCGCCGTCGGTTGCTTCTGCATCGGCACCAACCAGGTCGACCTGGAAGCTGCCCGCGAGCGCGGCATCGCCGTGTTCAACGCCCCCTACTCGAACACCCGCTCGGTGGCCGAGCTGGTGCTGGCCGAAGCCATCCTGCTGCTGCGCGGCATCCCCGAGAAAAACGCCTCCTGCCACCGCGGTGGCTGGATCAAGAGCGCGGCCAACTCCTTCGAGATCCGTGGCAAGAAGCTGGGCATCGTCGGCTACGGCTCGATCGGTACCCAACTGTCGGTCCTGGCCGAGAACCTGGGCATGCAGGTGTACTTCTACGACCCGCTGACCAAGCTGCCACTGGGCAACGCCGTGCAGGTCACCAGCCTCAACGAGTTGCTGGGCCTGGCCGACATCGTCTCGCTGCACGTGCCAGAGCTGCCGTCCACCCAGTGGATGATCGGCGAGAAGGAAATCCGCGCGATGAAGAAAGGCGCGATCCTGATCAACGCTGCCCGCGGCACCGTGGTCGAGCTCGATCACCTGGCTACAGCCATCAAGGACAAGCACCTGATCGGCGCCGCCATCGACGTCTTCCCGGTCGAGCCGCGCTCGAACGACGAAGAGTTCGAAAGCCCGCTGCGTGGCCTGGACAACGTGATCCTGACCCCGCACATCGGTGGTTCCACCGCCGAGGCACAGGCCAACATCGGCCTGGAAGTGGCAGAAAAGCTGGTCAAGTACAGCGACAACGGTACCTCGGTGTCTTCGGTCAACTTCCCGGAAGTGGCCCTGCCGGCGCACCCAGGCAAGCACCGCCTGCTGCACATCCACGAAAACATCCCGGGCGTGCTCAGCGAGATCAACAAGGTCTTCGCCGAAAACGGCATCAACATCTCCGGTCAGTTCCTGCAGACCAACGAGAAAGTCGGCTACGTGGTAATCGACGTCGACGCCGAGTACTCGGACCTGGCGCAAGAGAAGCTGCAACACGTCAAGGGCACCATCCGCTCGCGCGTATTGTTCTGAACGTGGCCGCTGCATGAAGAAGGGAGGCCCTGGTGGCCTCCCTTTTTTTGTCTGCGCCGCGTGGGGCTATTTCACCTCGACGGTGATCTTCTTCGATTCGACGCTCGGCTTGAACGGCACGTGGTATTGATCGCCCAGCATCAGTTGCAGGGTGTGCTTGCCTGGCGTGAGGGTGATCGTGGTCTCGGTCTGCGCCTTGCCGAAGTGCAGCACTTGCGGGCCAGCCGGCAGCGCGGTGCCGCTCTCTGGCATGAGGCTGGAGGGCAGCGGCATGTCGGCTACCGGCTCCTCGTCCACATCCACCAGCAGGTGGTGATGGCCCGTGTGCGGGGTCTGGTCACCCGCTGGCTTGAGCTGCATGCCCTCGATGCCGAACTTGACGGTGAAGGTCTTGTCGACCGTGGCGCCATCGGAGGGGGAAACGATGACGACCTTGGCATCCTTGGGCGGCTCCTGGCTTTTCAGGGCGTCCGCAGCGCTGGCAACTACCGAGGCCCCCATTAGCAGACCGGCAACGGCAGCACGCGAAAATAGGCTGTTCATTCACTTCTCCTGTGATTCATTCATTGACCGCAGCCCATGGACAACGACGGCGGTAGTTCACCATAGCCCACAAAGAGAAATATTTCAGTTAGGGTTAAACATCGCCCAGGCTTCACAGTCATAGGCTGCGCTCGACCGCGACGAGGAACAAAGTCGTGGCGAAAGTTATTCATATACAGAAGAAAAAGGGGCATTCATGCGCTCGACCATAGGCCTACTGCTGGCAGCACTGATCACGCCGCTGGCGCACGCCGAGCTGATAGATGAAATCGCCGACCGGGGGGAACTGCGCATCGCCGTGCAGGGAGACAACGCGCCGTATGCCTTCAAGGAAAACGACCGCCTGACCGGTTTCGAGATAGAGGTTGGCCAGGCCCTGGCCAAGGAACTGGACCTGCGCGCCGAATTCATCGAGGCGCCTGCCGACGAAGCGATGACCGGCGTCGAGAACGGCAAGTACGACATCAGCCTGAACCAGGCCAAGAGCAATCAGGGCGAGCAGTTGGATGTGAGCCAGCCCTACAGCAGCCAGCAACTGGTGATTCCGTTCCAGAAGGACAACCCGGCGTTCGAAAGCGCGGTCAACAATGCCCTGCAGCGGATCAAGGACGACGGACGCATGGCGGCGTTGGAGCAGAAGTGGTTGAAGGGTGCGCAGCAGTCGGCGGCTGGGCAGTAAGTTCGGAGTAGGTCTGTGGCGGCCTCTTCGCGGGACAAGCCCGCTCCCACAGGTACCGCACTGAACCTGTGGGAGCGGGCTTGTCCCGCGAAGAGGCCGCCGCAGACCTACTCCGTAAGGCCAGCCAGCGCCACCTGCGCCTGCTCAAGCTCCAACTCGCCGAACACCAGCACCCCCTCGCGCCGCAGCAACGCGGTGGTCACCCCCTCCCCCGGCACCTTCACACCGCTGAACGTGCCGTCATAGGTCAACCGGTTGCCACACGAAGGGCTACCCGCCTTCAGCACCGCCACCCGAATCCCATGCTTGCGCACCAGCGCCAGGGCCTGCCCGGCCCCGGCAACGAACGCGGCGCTGACATCGTCACCGGTCACCGTCACCACCACCGCTGCGCCATCGAGCACCTCACCGCCCTGCCCGCCGGGAATCTCCGCAGGCGGGCGCGGCGTCGGCAAGCCGCCGGCCACTTCGGGGCACAGCGGCACCACCCGGCCTTCGGCCTGCCAGCGCTGCAACAGATCGGGGTGCCCGCTGCTGCGCCCGTCATAGCGCACCGGCTGGCCCAGCAGGCAGGCGCTGACCAGCACCTTGGGCAATTCAGAACGGGTCGTTGCCACGGCGTCGGAACCAACCGGTCAATGACAGACGCTCGCGCCCGGCGGGCAGCACCTCGTGGGGAATCTCGCCGGACAGGAACACCGCCAGGGAGCCGGCCTGTGGCTCCACGTCGTGGGCCACGTCTCCTGCCAGAAACATGCGCAACTGGCCGCCATCTTCGGGCTGCCAGTCTTCGTTGAGGTAGAACACCGCCGAGACCATGCGCCGGTCATCGTCGCGAAAACGGTCCAGATGACGCCGGTAGAACGCCCCGGGCGGATACAGGGCAAAATGACACTCGAAGTCCTCCAGGCCCAGGAACAGCCCCTGGTTGATGGCCTGGCGCAACTCATCCATGGCCGCCAGATACTGGTCGCAGGCTTCGGCCTGACCCGGGTCGATCCACTGAATCTGGTCGCCGCGAATCGCCTCGCGCACCTCCTGGGCCGCACCGCGCCCCACCCCGGCGGGGTTGAGCTCACCCTCGGCATGGCGACGGCGGCATTCGGCCGCCAGCGCGCGCGCCAGCGCAGCAGGCAAGAATAGGGCCTGCTGAGACCAGCCACGGGTGGCCAGGTCATCGACGACGGCCGATAGCATCGGGTGTTCGAGGGAGGTGTGCATGGCGCGCATCATATCCATTCGCCCTGCACTCGCACAGCGCCACTTGGCCGAGAAGCGTTGCGGTATCTCGACAAACCGGCGCCGAGCCAAGGACAATAGCCTCCTGCCGACAGGAGTCCTGAATGCGCCGTCTGTTTTCCCTGCTTCTGCTGATGATCTGCACCATGCCTGTCTGGGCAGATAGCCTCGATCAGCTGTACAAGGCCGCCGGCTGGCCCGACCAGCGCGCCCACTTCAGCGATGCGCTGAGCGCGGCCCAGCAGCGCTATCGCAACAGCTTGCCACCGGCCGTCTACCAGGCCCTGGTCAACAACAGCAACCAACGTTTCCAGGCCCAGGCCATGGACCGCCGTGCCCAGGCACAGCTGCGCGCCACCCTGCCCAACCCTTCACCCGCCCTGGCCTTCTTCCAGTCGCCGCTGGGTCGCAAGATCGTCGCCGCCGAGCTGTTGGCCACGCGCAAGGACCAACTGGCCAAGAACGCCAAGGGCCTGCCCAAGATCGAGGCCAGCGACAACCGCCTGCTGATCATCGGTCACCTGGCCCAGGCCCTGCCCGCGCGCGAGGCCGGTGCCGAGGTCAGCCTGGCCATTGCCGGCGTGGCCGCCGACAGCCTCAGTTCGATGCTCCCCGGGCTGTTCGGTGGCGGCCAGGCCCAGGGCCTGCTCGACGGCCAGCGCCAGCGCCTGATGCAGCAGATCGGCGAAGACCTCAACAACACCCTGCTGTACGTTTACCGCGACCTGTCCGACGCCGAGCTCGAAGAGTTCGCCACCTTCGCCGAGTCGCCGGAAGGCAAGGCCTACTACCAGGCCGCTGTGGCTGCGGTTCGCGCCGGCCTGGCAGTGGGCCAGAGCGCGGCAGACCTGAAGTAAGTCAGCCCAGGCGCTGGTCGAGGAAGTCGAAGTAGCGTTGACGGATGCCTGGCAGTTCGTTGGCCAGGTGATGACGCGCCTCGGGCAGCATGAGAATCTGCGGCTCGCTGAACTTGGCCCTGAGCACCTGCAGGTTGTACGGCCAGTCCACCGTGCCATCGGCCTCCCCCTGCACGATCAATGGCCGCCGCGTGCTGTGCGGCGCGGCGTGGATCCGCTTGACCCAGGCCATCAACGCGCCGACCCACGCCGTGGGCAGACGCCGCGGCTGCAGCGGATCGGCTTCGAGAAACGGCAAAAAGGCCGGGTCGTTGGTGTTCTCGCTGAAGCGTCGCTCGATGCCGTTGACGAAGTGGCGCAGCACCCGGTAACTGAACTTCGACCACTTCCAGGCGCGAGGACGCACCAGCGGCGCCAGGAGAATGACCTGGCCATCGATCGGGCTTTGCACGCCCTTGTGCAACAGATGGTCCACGGCGATGGCGCCGCCGGTGCTCTGCCCGCACAGATGCCAGGGCTGCGGTAGGTCCAGGAGGCGGGCCTGGTCGAACAAGGCCTCGAGCACCTGCTGGTACTGCGAGAAGTCGCGGATGCTGGCACGCTCGCCACTGGACAGGCCATGACCTGGCAAATCGCAGCTGATCACCGCATAGCCTCGCTCCAGCGCCCATCGGATCACATGCCGGTAGAGGCCCATGTGGTCGTAATAGCCGTGCAGCAGGAACAGCGTCGCGCTCGCCCGCTCTGGGAGCCATACCTGCCCCACCACATCGAACCCCGCTGCCCGGAAGCGGCCCAGCCAGCTCTGCGCGGGCAGGTCGAGGCCGTAGAAGCGCTGGTAGTCCCGCGCCTGGTCGGTCAGCGCCTGGCGCTCGGCGAGGGGCGCCAGGCTGGCGCGCAGGAGGTCGGGATGAAAAGCAGCGGGCATCAGGCAAATCCACAACGCAACGAGTATTGACCTGCGATATTCAGCTCTGGCCGGCATCGTGGCAAGCTTGGCCGCTTTCCATCGCGTTTCGGGCAACCCAGGATCACCCATGTCCATCCGAACCAGACAGCTAGGTATCGCCCTCGCACTCGTGCTCTGCGCCGCCGTGCTCTGGCAGGCCTACAGCAGTTTCCAGGCCCGCTACCTGCGCCCGTTCGCCAGCCAGGCCACGTTGTTCGACGGCAGCCAACTGCGCCTGCCCCCTGAGCTTGCCGGCCCGGGTCCGATTCGCGTGGTGCACCTCTGGGACCCGGCCTGCCCGTGCAACGTCGGCAACCAGCAGCACCTGGGCGAACTGATCGAGCATTTCGCAGGCCAGGGCGTCACCTTCCATGTGCTGCAAAAACCCGGCAGCCATGGCCAGCTACCGGCCAACCTCGCCCGCCTGCACGCCATCGCCAGCCTGCCCGGCAGCGAGCACCTGCCCGCTTCGCCGGCCGTGGCGATCTGGGACCAACAGGGCAAGCTCGCCTATTTCGGCCCCTACAGCGAAGGGGCGGTGTGCAACGCCAGCAACAGCTTCGTCGAACCGATCATCAAGGCACTGCAGGGCGGCCGCCCGGTCAATGCCTCAAACACCTTGGCCGTGGGCTGCTATTGCTCCTGGAGCGGCTAAGCTGTGTGCGCCGGCCCGTCGAAGACCGGCACTGGCATTGCGCTCGCGTCTACAAGGAGTCTCGATGAAACGCAGCCTCACCCTATTCGCCGTCCTGGTGGCCGTGGCCGCTGGCGCCGGCGGTTACTGGTACGTGCACGGCAAGCTGCCGCAACGCCAGGGCGAGGTCGCGATCGCCGGCCTGCAGGCCCCGGTCAGCGTGCGCTACGACGCCCGTGGCGTACCGCATCTGCAGGCACGCAACCAGCAGGACCTGTATCGCGCCCTCGGCTACGTGCACGCCCAGGATCGTTTGTTCCAGATGGAAATCGTCCGACGCCTGGCCCGTGGCGAACTGGCCGAGGTGCTGGGAAGCAAGCTGGTGCCCAGCGACACCCTGTTCCGCAGCCTGCGCATTCGCGAACGCGCCGCAGCCATGGTCCAGCGCCACGACCCGAACAGCCCCGCCTGGCAAGCCCTGCAAGCCTACCTCGACGGTATCAACAGCTGGCAGGCCAGCCACCCCAAGCCCGTCGAGTTCGACCTGATCGGCATCACCCCTCGGCCGTTCACAGCCGAAGACACCCTGAGCGTCGCCGGCTACCTGGCCTACAGCTTTGCAGCCGCTTTTCGCACCGAGCCTGCGCTGACCTACGTGCGTGACCAGCTCGGCCCCGACTACCTGAAGATCTTCGACCTCGACTGGCAGCCGCAAGGCCAGCTCGCCACCCCGCTGGCCGCTGCCGACTGGCACAGCCTCGAGGCCCTGGCGCGGGTCAGTCATGAGGCCTTGGGGGCGGCCGGCATCCCTGCGTTCGAAGGCAGCAATGCCTGGGCCGTTTCCGGCAGCCGTACCCGCAGCGGCAAGCCCCTGCTCGCGGGCGATCCCCATATCGGCTTCGCTGTGCCCGCCGTGTGGTACGAGGCCGAACTGTCGGCGCCGGACTTCAACCTGTACGGCTACTTCCAGGCGCTCAACCCCTTCGCCCTGCTCGGCCACAACCGCGACTTCGGCTGGAGCCTGACCATGTTCCAGAACGACGACGTCGACCTGATCGCGGAAAAGACCAACCCGGCAAACCCCGACCAGGTGCTGGTGCACGGCCAATGGCAAACCCTGGAAAAGACCGAGCAGACGATTGCCGTCAAGGGCGAGGCGCCCGTCACCCTCACCCTGCTGCGCTCACCCCACGGCCCGATCGTCAACTCGGTGCTCGGCGCCACCTCCGGTAGCGCCCCGATCGCCATGTGGTGGGCGTTCCTGGAAACCGAAAACCCGGTGCTCGAAGGCTTCTACCAGATCAACCGCGCCGACACCCTGGCGAAGATGCGCGAGGCCGCCGAGAAGGTCCAGGCCCCGGGGCTCAACCTGGTATGGGCCAACGCCCGTGGCGACATCGGTTGGTGGGCCGCGGCAAAGCTGCCGATTCGCCCGGATGGCGCCGAGCCGACATTCATCCTCGACGGCAGCAGCGCGCAAGCCGACAAGCTCGGTTTCTACCCTTTCAGCGTCAACCCGCAGCAGGAAAATCCCGCCAGCGGCTACATCGTCTCGGCCAACTACCAGCCGCCTGCGGTGGTGCCGATCCCCGGCTACTACAACCTGCCCGACCGTGGCCGCCAACTGGACCGGCAACTGGCCAACCCCGAGGTGAAATGGGACACCCAGAACAGCCAGGCGCTGCAGTTGGACACCAGCAACGACTATGGCCCACGCACGTTGGCGCCACTGCTGGCGACCCTGCGCGGCATCGCCGAGGGCGACGAAGAACAGGAGCTGGTCGAGCAACTGGCGGCCTGGCGCGGCGACTACCCGCTGGACTCCACCAGCGCCACGCTGTTCAACCAGTTCCTCTACGAACTCGCCTACGCGGCCCTGCATGACGAACTCGGCGACACCTGGTTCCCGGTGCTGCTCAGCACCCGCGCCATCGATGCGGCCCTGCCGCGCCTGGCCGCCGATGCACAGTCGCCCTGGTGGAACCTGCGCGGCGCCAGCGAACGCACCGATCGCACCGCCATCGTGCGCATGGCCTGGCGCAAGAGCCTGGAGCACCTGCGCGCCACCCTTGGCAGCGATCCCGCCAGCTGGCAGTGGGGCAAGGCGCACACGCTGACCCACAACCACCCGCTGGGCGGCCAGAAGCCACTCAACCTGCTGTTCAACGTCGGGCCGTTCGCCGCGCCCGGCAGCCATGAGGTGCCGAACAACCTGTCGGCGAAGATCGGGCCCGCCCCCTGGGCGGTGAACTATGGCCCCTCCACGCGGCGGCTGATCGACTTCGCCGACGCCGGCCAGGCACTGACCGCCAACCCGGTCGGTCAGAGTGGCGTGCCATTCGACAAGCACTATTCCGACCAGGCCGAAGGCTATGTGCAGGGCCAGTATCAGAAGGCGCTGATGGCGGTGATACCTGCCGAGAGTACCCTGCGCCTGGTTCCCAGTCGGTAACCCTTCCAGATCGAGGATTTCCCATGCAAAAACACTTCATCGAGATCGACGGCGCGCGCATGAGCTATGTCGACCAAGGCCAGGGCTTCCCGGTGGTACTGGGCCACAGCTACCTGTGGTCGGCGGCGATGTGGCAACCGCAGATCGACGCCTTGTCCCGACACTTTCGGGTGATCGTGCCCGAGCTCTGGGGCCACGGCGACTCCGAGGCACCACCGACGACCACCACCGACATGAGCGCACTGGCCCGCCAGCACCTGGCGCTGCTCGATGCCCTGGACATCGCCCAATGCCACCTGGTCGGGCTGTCGGTGGGCGGCATGTGGGGGGCAGAACTGGCCATCGATCATCCGCAGCGGGTCGACCGCCTGGTGTTGATGGATACCTACCTGGGCGCCGAACCAGAAGCCACCCGGCTCAAGTACTTCGCCTTGCTCGATGCGGCCAGCGCCGCAGGCTGCTTCCCAGACGCGCTGCTGGATATCATCGTGCCGATCTTCTTCCATGCCAGCGGCGAAACGGTGCCGGAGCTGCGCGAGGCGTTTCGTGCGGCGCTCAAGTCGAGCAGTGCAGAGGTGATCCGGCAAAGCCTCGACCCGCTGGGCCGGGTGATTTTTGGCCGGCCCGACCTGTTGGCGCGACTGGGTGAACTACCCAGCGAACGAACCATCGTGATGTGCGGCGACCAGGACATTCCCCGCCCGCCCGAAGAGAGCAACGAGATGGCGCGGCTCATCGGCTGCCTGGCAGCGCAGATTCCATTCGCCGGGCATATCTCGAGCCAGGAGAACCCGCAGGTGATCAACGACTTCCTGCTGAACTGGCTGCCGCGCAACCGCTAGTAGGAGCCGGCTTGCCGGCGATTGGGCCGCTCAGCGGCCCCCTCCAGATCAACCCATCAACCCTGCCACTTGCCCCCTTCGACGATCACGCTCTCAGGCTTGGTGTCATCGCTCAGTTCCTTGCGCACGTACTGGTCATACAGCTTGAGCAGGAACTTCTCCTCACCCAGCTTGGCCAGCTCGGCATTCACCCAGTCACGCAGCTCGGTGTTGCCCTTCTTCACCGCAGGCGCGATCGGTGCTTCATCGCCAAGGAACTGCGGCAACACGCGGTAGCCCGGGTTCTGCTTGGCCCAGCTGAACAGGATCAGGTTGTCCTGGGCGTAGGCATCGCCACGGCCATTGGCCAGGGCCTGCAGCGACTCGCTGTTCTTCTCGAACTTGAGCAGCTTCCAGTCCGGGTGGTTCTTGGTCAGCCAGATATCGGCCGTGGTGCCGGTGGTGACGATGATGGTCTTGTCCGCCAGGTCATCGAGCTGCTTGACCGGGCTTGCGTCGGCGACGATGGCCTGTACCGCGACACGCAGATTGGGGTTGGTGAAGTCCACCGCCTCCTTACGCTCCGGCGTCACGGTCATGTTGGCCAGGATCAGGTCGACCTTGTCGCTTTGCAGGAAGGGAATCCGGCTGGCCGGCTCCACCGCCACGAACTCGACCTTGTTCTCGTCGCCGAGCAAATCCTTGGCCAGGCGGCGGGCGATGTCGGTATCGAAGCCCACATAGCGGCCACTCTCATCGACGAAGCCGAACGGCGGCTTGTCGGTGAATACGCCGACGATCAGCTTGTCGCGCGCCTTGATGGTCTCCAGGTAGCTGGTGGCAGGGGACGCGGCGGTGGGCTTGCTCGGCTCTTCGGCCTTGTTGCAGCCGGCCAGCAGGGCCAGGCCGAACAGCGGCGCCAGCAGCTTGGTGAAGTTGGCAGTTTTCATGACAGTTCCTTGTGTAGTGTCTTTGGCAGGCTTTCTACGAAGGAGAATTTGTCCAGGAACTGCTGCGCGCGTGCGGTCCGCGGTTGGCTGAAAAAGCTCTCGGGGTCGCTCTGTTCAAGGATCCTGCCGGCCTCCATGAACACGATGCGGTCGGCCACCGCGCGGGCGAAGGCCATTTCGTGGGTAACGATGAGCAAGGTCATGCCTTCGCGGGCCAGACCCTGGATCACCTGCAGCACTTCCTTGACCATTTCCGGGTCGAGGGCGGCGGTGACTTCGTCGAACAGCATCACCTCGGGGTTCATGCACAGCGAACGGACGATGGCGATGCGTTGCTGCTGCCCGCCCGACAGCTGCCTGGGAAAAGCGTCGCGCTTGTCCAGCAGACCGACTCGCGCCAGCAACGCCTCGGCCTGGGCCTGGGCTTCGGCGCGCTGACGACGTTGAACCTTCAGCGGGCCAAGCAGCAGATTGTCGATCACGCTCATGTGGCCGAACAGGTGGTAGCTCTGAAACACCATGCCGACCCGCTGGCGCACCTGGCGCCAGTCGGTGCCGGGTGCCAGCAGGTCCACGCCATCGAGGCGCAAGTGGCCGCTGTGGGCCTGCTCCAGGCCGTTCAGGCAGCGCAGCAAGGTGCTCTTGCCGCAGCCACTGGGGCCGAGGATCACTACCACCTCCCCCGAATGCACCTGCAAGTCGACATGGTCGAGCACCTGATGCTCGCCGAAATACTTGTTGAAACCCTGGAATTCGATCAATGCGCTCATGAGTGGGCCCAGCGGCGTTCCAGCACGCGCGAGGCGGCGGACAGCGGATAGCAGACGATGAAGAAGAACAAGAACAATACGCCGTAGATCAGCACCGATTCGTAGGTGCGTTCGATGATCTGCTGGCCGGCCTTGATCACCTCGACCACGCCGATCAACACGGCCAGCGAGCTGGTCTTGATGATCCGCGTGTAGATGTTGATGGTCGGTGGGGTCATGCGCTTGAGCGCCTGGGGCAGCAGCACGTAGCCATACAACTGCCAGCCGGACAGGCCGATCGACAGCCCCGCTTCACGCTGGCCGCGGGGCAACGAACGCAAGGCGCCGCGTACCACCTCGCCGACCTCGCTGGCGCCCCACAGCCCCAGCACCAGCACCGCGCACCAGAAGCTGGGGATGCTGATGGCGAAGAAGATCGGCAAGCCGAAGAACACCAGGTACAGCCAGACCAACACCGGGATGGCGCGAAACAGCTCTAGATAGACCTGCAAGAGGATGTCCAGTGCGCGGTTGCCCAGGCTCGCGAGCACGCCATACAGCACCCCGCCGAGCGTGGCGAAGAGAATCCCCAGGGCGGAAATGGCCAAGGTCTGCGCCGCGCCCTTGGCCAGCAGCGGCAGCGATACCCATAACAGTTCAGGCGCCGTACTGGCCATGTTGCAGCCTCCTTTCCAGGTAACGCAGCAACAGCGAAAGCGGCAGGAACAGCACCACGCAGAGCAACGTCAGGACCGCGAGCATCTCGTAGGTCTTGTAGTACAGGGCGATGTAGTTCTTGGTGGTGTAGAGGATTTCCGGTACCGCCACGGCGGACACCACGGTGGTTTCCTTGAGCAGGAAGATGAAGTTGGCGAACAGCGCCGGCAGGCTGAGGATTCCCGCCTGGGGCAGGATCACATGGCGCAGCAACTGTCCTTCCGACAAACCGATCGAGCGCCCCGACTCCAGCTGCGCGCGGGGTACCGCCTCGACGCCGGCACGCAGCACCTCGGTCAGGTAGGCGCCGCCCATGAAGGTCATGGTGACGATCGCGGCGGTGAAGCCGGACACCTTCACGCCCAGGGCGGGCAAGGCGAAATAGACGAAGAACAGTTGGATCAGCAACGGCGTGTTGCGCGCAAGCTCGACGTAGCCTTTGACCAGGCGCCACAGATAAGGCGTACGCAGCACCAGGATCATGGCATTGGCCACGGCCACCAGCAGCGAGGTGACGATGGCGATCGCGCCCACCTTCAGGGTAACGCCCACGGCCTGAAAGAACGCAGGCAGGGTGCTGAGCATGAATGCGGTGTCGAAGGTCATGGATGTCGCCTCGACACAAGTTTTGCGAAAAACGGCATGAGAAGATCTGGCGTAGGCGGAGACCGCGATCGCTAGACTTTAAAGGTATAAAAAACTTTTAATAAATACCTTTATTGCATATTGATATCACTGAAACTTTCTTCTCCCGCACGCCTCAAATGGCTTCACCTGCCGTGATTGCAAGGCCATCAAACCAACAAGGACGATAATTGATGAACAGTGCCTGCTTGAATGATCCGAACGAACAATTGTTGTGGTTGATGGCGTTGCGCCGAGCCCTGGGTGGGCCGCGCTAACGCGGTTTTGTCACCCGCCACACATGAAAACGCCGACGCAAATGCGTCGGCGTTTTCATGACAGGGCCTGCAACCGATCAGAACGCCGGCAGCACCGCCCCCTGGTATTTCTTCTCGATGAAGGCTTTGACTTCCGCGCTGGTCAGGGCCTTGGCCAGCTTCTGGATGGCTTCGCTGTTCTTGTTGTCCGGGCGGGCAACCAGGAAGTTCACGTACGGCGAGTCGCTGCCTTCGATGACCAGTGCGTCCTTGGCCGGGTTCAGGCCAGCTTCAAGCGCATAGTTGGTGTTGATCATGTCCAGGTCGACCTGGTCCAGTACACGCGGCAGCATGGCCGATTCCAGCTCGCGGAACTTCAGCTTCTTCGGGTTCTCGGCGATGTCCTTGGGGGTCGCCAGGGCATTCTTCGGATCCTTCAGGGTAATCACCCCAGCCTTCTGCAGCAGCAGCAAGGCACGACCGCTGTTGCTGCCCTCGTTGGGGATGGCGACGGTGGCGCCTTCCTTCAACTCGTCCAGGCTCTTGACCTTCTTCGAGTAACCACCGAACGGCTCGACGTGTACACCGATCACGGTTTCCAGGTGGGTGCCCTTGCCTTCGTTGAAGTTCTGCAGGTAAGGCAGGGTCTGGAAGTAGTTGGCGTCCAGGCGTTTCTGGTCGACTTGCACGTTGGGTTGCACGTAGTCGGTGAAGACCTTGATTTCCAGGTCCACACCTTCCTTGGCCAGGGTCGGCTTGATCAATTCGAGGATTTCGGCGTGTGGCACCGGGGTGGCGGCGACCACCAGTTTCTCGGCGGCATTGGCCAGGCCAGCGAACGACAGGGCGGCGGCCAGGGCCGTGGTCAGCAGGGTCTTCTTCATGGTGTTCCTTACTTGAGCGGGAGCCATCTTCGATGGCGATATCTGGGTGCCCGCGGCCAGGCCTACGGGCGTGAGGCGGACGATACCGAGATTTTTTATTCCTCAACAATATCTTTTTATTTGGTTTTTATAACAGAAACAACTTGCCATCATGACTTTTGCTTATGAGCCGCTACGCGCCCGTCTAGCTCGCGGCATTGGGCAGGTCGAGGTCTTCCGGGAGGATCTCTTCGCCTTCGCTGACCAGCAAGGCGAAGTGAATGACGTTTTCCAACTCCCGGGTGTTGCCCGGCCAGGCATGAGCCTCCAACGCGTGCTGGGCTGCCTCGCTGATCAAGGGCACATCGCGCTGCAGGCGCGCGCTGTAGATCCCCACGAAGTATTCGGCCAATGCCAGGATATCTCCCGGACGCTCGCGAAGCGGCGGCAGCTCCAACGCGCCTTCGCGCAGATACAGGTACAGACGCTCGTTGAAACGCCCGGCGCGGACCACGCGCGCCAGGTCGATGCTGGTCGCGGCCACCAGGCGCACGTCCACCGGCTGCGGCTGGTGCGCCCCGACACGGGTCACCTCGCGGTTTTCCAGCGCGGCCAGCAGCTTGCCCTGGATGGCCAGCGGCAGGTCGGCGATTTCGTCCAGGTACAACGTGCCGCCGTTGGCCGAGCCGAACCAGCCGGCCCGGCTGCTGGCCGTGCCGCCGTGGGCGCCTGCGGTGTAGCCGAACAGTTCGGCGTCGGCGTAGGTGGGGCTGATGGCGGCGCAGTTGACCGACACGAACAACCCGCCCCGGTCGCTGGCCCGGTGGATCTGTCGCGCCAGCAATTCCTTGCCGGTACCGGTCTCGCCGCGCACCAGTACCGGTAGCGATTGCGGCGCCAGGCGTTCGAGGGCCTGGCGCAACTGCTGGGAGCGCGGGTCGATGAACACCAGCGCCTTGGCACGGACGCTCAGCGGGCTCTTGTCCACTTCGGGGAAGGTCAGCAGCGGCTGGCCGAACGGGTTTTGAAACGTCATGAGAAACTCCCACCCCAGGCCTTGCGGGGCCGGGTGTCAGGCAAACGGTGAACGGTAGGGCCGATCAGGCGCGGCGCAGCGCCCGCTGCTCGACCCGGCTTTGCAGGCGGTAGAGGTAGGCGAAGCCCTGCTCCCAGCGCTCGTGCCCGGACTTGACGTTGATGTGCCCGGCATTGGTCAGCAACCCTGCCTCGGCACCCCAGGCCTGGGCCAGGTGCAGCGCCCGTGGCACGCTTACCGCCGGGTCGTTGTCGGAGCTGACCACCTGGCTGGGGAACGGCAGCGGCTGCTGCGGGATCGGCGCGAAGTTGCGCAAGGCCGGCGCGCAGGTAGGTCGCTCGACATCCGCCGGGGCCACCAACAGGGCGCCACGTACGCGACGCAGCAACGTCGGGCTGGCCTGCGCCGCCCAATGGGCGACGGTGACGCAGCCCAGGCTATGGGCGATCAGGATCACCGGCGAGCGGTCGACGGCAATCGCCTGCTCGAGCGCTTGCACCCAGTCGCGGCGCTGCGGGGTCAGCCAGTCGTACTGCTCGACCCGGGCGCTGTTGGGCAGGGTGCGCTGCCAGTGACTTTGCCAATGGTTGTCTGGCGATCCTTGCCAGCCCGGCACAATCAGGTAACGAATCGACTCATTGCGCATGGGAACGCCTCCGTGAAGTTTGCGTGCTTGGCAACAAGTATAGGGCGGGAGTTATATCAGTAAAGGAATAAGAAGCTATTTATTAATAACTGTAAGTTTTGTCTTTACCGGCCCTTTCGCGGGTGAACCCGCTCCTACAGGAGGCGGGGGACCTGTAGGAGCGGGTTCACCCGCGAAAGGGCCGGCACAGACAAAAAAAAGGGCCAACCCCTGCCAAGAGATTTGGCCCCCCTCGCACGAGCGAGAGTCACTTGCCTGAAGTCTGTCGCCGATCAGCGCGCGGTAATCACCGCCAGCTTGCTGATCCCGGCACGCTCGATGGCCGCCATCGCCCGCGCCACCTCGCCATAGTTCACCCCATCGTCGGCCTGCAGCTGCACCCGTACCTCGGCGTCCTTTTCCTTGGCCGCCTTGAGGTTGGTTTCCAGCAAGTCGGGCTGGATCTCATCCTTGTTGATGAACAGCTTGCCGTCGCCATCGATGCTCACCACCAACGGGTCCTTCTGCTCCACCGGGGCCACGGCCTCGGTCTTGGGCAGGTTGATGGGGATGGCATTGGTCAGCAGCGGCGCGGTGACGATGAACACCACCAGCAGCACCAGCATGACGTCGACCAGTGGCGTGACGTTGATTTCACTGAGGACTTCGTCGCTGTCCTGGGTCGAAAAGGCCATATCAGGACGCCTCCTTCACCGGTTGGGTGAAGCCGGCCTGGGCCTTGTGCACGGCAGGGTGCACCAGCACGCGGAAGGCATTCTTCTGCGCCAGGCTGTAGAAGTCGTGAGCGAAGTCGTCGAGGTCGGCGGCGGTCAGCTTGAGACGGCGCAGGAAGTAGT
Source organism: Pseudomonas putida (assembly GCF_005080685.1). Lineage (NCBI taxonomy): Bacteria > Pseudomonadati > Pseudomonadota > Gammaproteobacteria > Pseudomonadales > Pseudomonadaceae > Pseudomonas > Pseudomonas putida. Next base: position 6,250,358 of record NZ_CP039371.1, read on the forward strand.
TGTAGACCAGCACCGCCGGCACCGCGACGGCAATACCCACGCCAGTGGCCACCAGCGCCGCGCCAATCGGCCCGGCGACGGTCTCGAGGCTCGCCGAACCTGCCGCGCTGATCCCCTTGAGCGCTTCCATGATGCCCCACACGGTACCGAACAGGCCGATGAACGGCGAGGTGCTGCCGATACTCGCCACCACCGCCAGGCCGGTTTCCAGCGAGCGGCGTTCACGCACGATCTGCTGGCGCAGGGCGCGTTCGAGGCGATCCTGGTGGTTGATGGCATGGCTCAGGTCGTTGGCCTGGGTATCGCCGACGGCGATCGCGGCATAGCCGGACTGCGCCACCCGCGCCGCTGGGCCTGGGAGTTCGTGGCTGAGCTCGGCGGCCGAGTCGAGGCTCGAAGCTGCCCAAAACTGCTGGTGGAAGCGCTTGTCCTGGTTCTTCAGCCGTACGAACTGCACGACCTTGACCAGGGCCAGGCCCCAGGTGACGACGGAGAAGCCGACCAGCAGCCAGATGACTGCGCTTTCGACGGATTCGAGAGGGGATGCCAACAGGCTCATGATGATGTCTTCCTATGTTCGGGCAAAGTTAACGAAGCTTGAAATCGATCGGTACGCTGACCCAGCCGGCCTGGGCCACGTCACCCTGCTTGGCGGGGACGAAACTCCAGCGCTTGACCGCTGCCAAGGCAGCACTGTCCAGCGCATCGCGGCCGCTGCTTTTCTGGATCTGGATCTGCCCCGGCTTGCCGCTGGGCAGGACCTCGACACGCAGCAGCACGGTGCCTTCCCAGCCCCGGCGTTGGGCCATCTGCGGGTACTCCGGCGCCGGGTTCTTCAGGTACGCGGCGTTGGCCGATGGCGGCGTGACCGGCGCCGGCGCGGGTGGCGCAGGCGGTGCTGGGGCAGCTACCGGCGCCGGGGCCGGCGGCGGCGCTTCGACCGGCTTGGGCTGTGGCTTGGGCGGCTGCTTGACCACCGGCTTGGGCACAGGTTTTGGCTTGGGCTTGGGCTTGGCGGCCAACTCATCGACCACCGGCGGTGGCGGGGTTTCGACCACGGGCGGTGCCGGTGCCGGCGGTGGTGGCTCGACCACCGGTGGTGCGGGCGCAGCGAACTCGATGGTCATCGGTGGAATCTGTGGCGGCACGACCGGCAGCTCAGGCGTAGGCGCCTGGCTGATCCAGTAGGCGGCGGCGCCATGCAGCGCTAGCACCAGCAGGCCCAATGCCCACTTGTCGCGGCGCTTGAGGCCACTGACCGGGGTGCGCTGCAGGCGCAACTGGCCCAGTGGCAGGCGTAGCGTCCGTCCGAGGTCGACCAGGTCACCCGGTGACGGGCGCCATGGCTGGTCGTAGGCCCTGACGGCCGACTGGACATTACCCATTGATCAAACTCCTGGGGTCTCGATTCAGGTGTGTGGTTGAATCATCGGGCCCAAGACTTATCTCTGAAAGTAATGTTTAAAATTAAAGTTAGTTCTTCTAGGAATATAGAATTTGAAGGGAAGGCTCAAGCCCGCGGGTTTCGCGGGGTGTGGCAACTGGCGTTGCAGGGAATGCATCATCGGCATCGAAAATATGCCTGCATGGCATCGAATGTTGCCCGGGCGATCGAGCAGGCAATAAAAAACCCGGGGCCAGCCTAATGCTGTTCACTTAAGCTCTACATCGCCGGCTTTGGGGCCGCCTTGCGGCCCATCGCGGCACAAGGCCGCTCCCACACTGACCGCGTCCCCCCCATCTACAGGGCAAGCACGGACATGTGGGAGCGGCCTTGTGTCGCGATGGGCTGCGCAGCAGCCCCAGCATTCTCAAGTCAACAGCATCAGGGGCCAGCCCGGGTTTTCATGCGATGCCGTTGCCTCAGATATCCGCCACCTTCTGCCACACCTTCGGCCGGAAGAACAGCGTCTCGCCACGGGCAAGGCCAGTCAGGCTGTCATGATCCTTGACCACTTCGGCCTCGATCAGCTCGCTCTGCCCTTCCACCTTCAGGGTGACCCGCGTGGTCGCGCCCAGCGGCCGGATGTCACGGACCTCGGCGGCATGGTGCCCCTCGGTTTCATGCCGCGACAACGACACCTCGTGCGGGCGGAACAGCACATGGTGCCCCTCGCTCAAGGCCAGGCGGTTGGAATCGCCGAGGAAGTGATAGACGAAGTCGTTGGCCGGCTTCTCGTACACCTCACCTGGCGAGCCGATCTGCTCGATCACGCCCTTGTTCATTACCACGATGCGGTCAGCCACCTCCATGGCTTCTTCCTGGTCGTGGGTAACGAACACCGAGGTCAGGTTGATGTCCTCGTGCAGCCGTGCCAGCCAGCGGCGCAGCTCCTTGCGCACCTTGGCGTCGAGGGCGCCGAAGGGCTCGTCGAGCAACAGTACCTTGGGTTCCACCGCCAATGCCCGGGCCAGGGCGATACGCTGGCGCTGGCCACCGGAAAGCTGCTCGGGGTAACGATCGGACAGCCAGTCGAGCTGAACCATGTTCAGCAGCTCGTGCACCTTTTCGGCGATCTTGCTCTCGCTCGGGCGCTCGCCCTTGGGCTTCATGCGCAGGCCGAAGGCGACGTTGTCGAACACGCTCATGTGGCGGAACAACGCATAGTGCTGGAACACGAACCCGACGTTGCGATCACGCACATCGTGGCCGGACACGTCTTCGCCATGGAACACGATATTGCCGGTATCCGGGGTCTCCAGGCCGGCGATGATGCGCAGTAGCGTGGTCTTGCCGCAGCCGGACGGGCCCAGCAGGGCCACCAGCTCGCCGCTGTTGATATCCAGGTTGATGTTGTCCAGGGCCTGGAAGCTGTTGAAGCGCTTGCTGACGTTACGAACTTCGATCGACATGAATTATTCCTCCGCTGCGCTGTGGCGCAGGCGGTTAATACGGTTCTCGCTCCACTGCTTGAGCAGCAGGATGAAGAGCGCCAGGATCAGCAGCAGGCTGGCCACGCTGAAGGCCGCGACATGGTTGTACTCGTTGTAGAGGATCTCCACGTGCAACGGCAAGGTGTTGGTCACGCCGCGAATGTGGCCCGAGACCACCGACACGGCGCCGAACTCACCCATGGCCCGGGCGGTGCAGAGCACCACGCCGTAGATCAGGCCCCACTTGATGTTCGGCAGGGTCACGTGCCAGAACATCTGCCAGCCATTGGCGCCGAGCAGGCGCGCGGCTTCTTCTTCCTGGGTGCCCTGCTCCTGCATCAGCGGGATCAGCTCACGGGCGACGAAGGGCACGGTGACGAAGATGGTGGCCAGGACGATGCCCGGCAGGGCGAACACGATCTGGATGTCATGGTCCTGCAGCCACGGCCCGAACAGGCCCTGGGCGCCGAACATCAGTACGTAAACCAGGCCGGCGATCACCGGCGACACCGAGAACGGCAGGTCGATCAGGGTGACCAGCACGCTCTTGCCACGGAAGGTGTACTTGCTCACGCACCACGCGGCGCTGACGCCGAACACCAGGTTCAGCGGCACCGAGATGACTACCGCGAGCAGGGTCAACTCGAGGGCGGACAAGGCATCGGGCTCGAAGATCGCTTCGAAGAAGGTGCCAAAGCCGTTTTTCAACGCCTGGGACACCACGATCACCAGCGGCAGCAACAGGAACAGCGCGAACACCAGCCAGCCGAGGCCGATCAGGATACGCCGCGAGGTGGCGCTGCCACGCCGGGCAGCATTGGCGGCGGCGCTTGCGCTCAGGGATGAACTGGACATGCCGGCCTCCTTCAAGGGGTTTCGATGCGGCGCTGCAGCAGGTTGATCAGCAGCAGCAGGATGAAGGAAACCACCAGCATCAGCACGCCGATGGCGGTTGCGCCGGTGTAGTCGTACTGGTCGAGCTTGACCATGATCAGCAGCGGCAGGATCTCGGTCTTCATCGGCATGTTGCCGGCGATGAAGATCACCGAGCCGTACTCGCCGACGCCGCGGGCGAAGGCCAGGGCGAAGCCGGTCAACCAGGCCGGCAGCAATGCCGGCGCCAGCACGTGGCGGAACACCTGCAACGGCTTGGCGCCCAGGCAGGCGGCAGCCTCCTCGACTTCACGCGGGATGTCCGCCAGCACCGGCTGCACGGTCCGCACCACGAACGGCAAGGTGACGAAGGTCAGCGCCAGGGTGATGCCCAACGGCGTATAGGCGATCTTGAAGCCCAGGTCGGTGGCGAACTGCCCCACCCAGCCTGCCGGGGCATACAGGGCGGTCAAGGCGATGCCGGCCACGGCGGTGGGCAGGGCGAACGGCAGGTCGATCATCGCATCGATGATCTTGCGTCCGGGGAAGGTGTAGCGCACCAGCACCCAGGCCAGCAGGGTGCCGATCACGCCGTTGATGATGGCGGCGAACAGAGCAGTGCCGAAACTCAGCTTGAGCGCGGCGAGCACCCGCGGCGCACTGACGATGTTCCAGAACTGCTCCCAGGTCAGCTGGGCGGCATGCACGAACATGGCGGCCAGCGGTATCAGCACGATCAGGCTGAGGTACACCAAGGTGTAGCCCAGCGTCAGCCCGAAGCCGGGTATGACGGGGGAAATGCGACGTGACATAAAAGTCCCTGGTTGAACGCACGAAGCCCGGAACATATCCCGGGCCGGTGCTGGCTGCTGAATCCTGGGGCTGCTGTGCAGCCCTTTCGCGGCGCAAGGCCGCTCCCACATTGGATCGCGATTGATTGTGGGGGCGGCCTTGCGTCGCGAAAGGGCCGCAAAGCGGCCCCGCTGTTCCTTGGCGCTTACTGTGCCTGGTAGATCTGGTCGAACACACCGCCATCGTTGAAGAACTTAGGCTGTGCAGTCTTCCAGCCACCGAAGTCCTTGTCGATGGTCACCAGGTCCAATTTCGGGAATTGCTTGCCAAATTCGGCAGCGACTTTCGCGTCCCGTGGTCGATAGAAATTCTCGGCGGCGATCTTTTGGCCAGCCGGGCTGTACAGATGCTTGAGGTACTCGGTGGCGATCTCGGTATTGCCCTTCTTCTCGGCGTTCTTGTCGACCACCGCCACCGGCGGCTCGGCGAGGATCGACAGCGAAGGCACGACGATGTCGAACTTGTCGGCGCCGCCGTCTTCCTTCAGTGCCAGGAAGGCTTCGTTTTCCCAGGCCAGCAGCACGTCGCCCTGGCCGTTGTTGACGAAGGTGATGGTCGAGCCACGGGCGCCGGTATCGAGCACCGGTACGTGCTTGAACAGCTCCTTCACGTATTCCTTGGCCTTGTCTTCGCTGCCACCGGTCTTCAGGCCATAGGCCCAGGCGGCGAGGAAGTTCCAGCGGGCGCCGCCAGAGGTTTTCGGGTTCGGGGTGATGACCGAGACATCCTTCTTGATCAGGTCGCCCCAGTCCTTGATGCCTTTCGGGTTGCCCTTGCGCACCAGGAACACGATGGTCGAGGTGTAGGGGGTGCTGGCGTCCGGCAGTCGGGTCTGCCAGTTCTCCGGCAGGGTCTTGCCGAGCTTGGCGATCTCGTCGATGTCGCCGGCCAGGGCCAGGGTCACCACGTCGGCACGCAGGCCGTCGATCACGGCACGGCCTTGCTTGCCCGAACCACCGTGGGATTGTTGGATCTTCACCTTGTCGTCCGGGTGGGACTGCTGCCAGTGCTTGATGAATTCAGCGTTGTACTGCTGGTACAGCTCGCGAGTCGGGTCGTAGGACACGTTCAGCAGTTCGTAGTCCTTGGCGATGGCGGAACCGGCAAAAACGGCGCTGGCCAAGGCGGCAAGCGCATAACGGCGGATGGACATGGTGAAGCTCCCGATTGGCATTTTTCTAGTTTTGGATGTTTCGCGAAATCAGCCGGACTTGTTGCCGGGCTGTTGCAGGCGGAATTTCTCCTTGCGCTCGATCTGCACGACCTGAGCGTTGTGCACAGTGATCTCCACCGCACCGAAGCGCAGATCGCGCAGCGCGCTCTGGATTTCACGCAGAATGGTGGCTTCGTCCTGACCGTCGATGCTACGCAGAGATGCACTCATGCTCGTTCTCCTGTGAGTAAGGGTGCCGGGCAGAAGTGTGAAGGGGATTTGCGCCTGGCTTGAGGGCAATAGTAGTGAGGCAGAGTTATTCTTAAAAATACTGTTTAAGAATGTTTATATAACCAAAAATAAACAAGGCTCTGTAGGAGCGGGTTTACCCGCGAATGCGTCGGTGATCACACCATCGCATTCGCGGGTAAACCCGCTCCTACAGGGGATTGCGCCGGGCTTCACTCTGTTTTTGCGGCTCGCGGATCTTGTACCAGGCCACATACAACGCCGGCAGGAACAACAGCGTCAGCAGCGTGGCGACGATGATCCCGCCGATCATGGCGTAGGCCATCGGCCCCCAGAACACTTCCCGGGCAATCGGGATCATGCCCAGGCTGGCTGCGGCGGCGGTCAGCAGAATCGGCCGGCGCCGGTGGTTGGTGGCTTCCACCACGGCGTCCCAGGGCTCGAAACCCTGGGCCTCGAACTCATCGATCTGGGTCACCAGGATCACCGAGTTACGAATGATGATGCCCGCCAAGGCCAGGATCCCGAGGATCGCCACGAAGCCCATCGGCGTGCCCGTGGGCACCAGCGCCAGCACCACGCCGATCAACCCCAGCGGCGCCACGCTGACCACCAGGAACAGCTTCTGCACGCTGTGCAGCTGGATCATCAGGAACGTCGCCATGAGGAACAGCATCAACGGGATGACCTTGCGGATCGGCCCCTGGGCCTTGGCGCTCTCCTCCACCGTACCGCCGGTGGCCACTTCGTAGCCAGGCGGCAACTCGCTGATGAACTTGTCGATGTCGGGCTTGAGCTGGGCCACCAGGTCGGTTGGCTGGATGTCGCCGGTCACCGACGACTTGATGGTGATGGTCGGCTTGCGGTCACGCCGCCATACCAGCGGCTGCTCCAGTTCGTAACGCACGGTGGCGAACGACAGCAGCGGGATGGACGTGCCGTTGGGCGTGAGGATCTGCAGGTTCTGCAAGGTATCGGGCGAGCCACGCTCGCTGTCTTCGGCGCGGGCGACCACATCGACCAGGTAGATGTTGTCGTTGACCTGGGTGATCGGCACGCCGCTGACGATGCTGTTCATCACGTTCGCCACGTCCTCGGACGAAAGCCCCAGCTGGCGGGCCTTATCCTGGGCGATTTCGACTCGCAGCACCTTACCGGGCTCGTTCCAGTCGTAGATCATCTCGCCGATGTGCTCGTTCTGGTCGAGCAAGGTCGCAAGCTCGATGGCGTGCTTGCGCACCTGGTCGATGTCCTTGCCGCTGACCCGGTACTGGATCGGCCGGCCCACCGGCGGGCCCATCTCCAGCGACTGGACGTTGGTGCCGATGCCGACGAACTCTTCGCGCAGCAGCTTCTGCAGGCGGTCCATCAGGCCCTGGCGTTCCTCGAAGCCCTTGCTGACGATGACCAACTGGGCGTAGTACGGGTTCTGCAACTGCTGGTCCAGCGGCAGGTAGAAGCGAATCGCGCCCTGGCCGATGTAGGTGCTCCAGTGCACCAGGTCCGGATCGTCCTTGATCTTCGCCTCGAGGCGATCGACCACCTTGCGGGTCTCCTCGATGGAGGCGTTCTGCGGCAGGTTGAGGTCGACCAGGATCTCCGGCCGGTCCGATGACGGGAAGAACTGGTTCTGCACGAAGCGCTCGCAGAAAATCGCCAGCACGAACAACAGCACGGTGCCGATGATGGTCAGCCAGCGGTTGCGCATGCACCACAGCAGGCCATGCTCGAACGCCCGACCCAGGCGACCCGGCTCGGCGTCGTGGGGCTTGATCTTGCTGCTGCTGAGGATGTGCACGCCAAGCACCGGGGCGAAGAACACTGCCACCACCCACGACACCAGCAACGCCACGGCGATCACCGCGAACAGCGTGTAGGTGTACTCACCGGCCGAACTCGCGTTGAGCCCGATGGGCACGAACCCGGCCACGGTCACCAGGGTTCCGGTGAGCATGGGGAACGCCGTGGAGGTGTAGGCGAAGGTCGCCGCCTGCTCCTTGCTCTCGCCCATCTCCAGGCGCGTGACCATCACCTCGACGGTGATCATCGCATCGTCCACCAGCAGGCCCAGGGCGATGATCAGCGCGCCCAGCGAGATCCGCTGCATGGTGATGCCGCTGTACTCCATGAACACGAAGACCATGGCCAGCACCAGCGGGATCGAGCAGGCCACCACCAGCCCGGCACGCATGCCGAGGCTGACGAAACTCACCGCCAGCACGATCACCACCGCCTCGAACAACGCGCTGGTGAAGCCGCCCACGGCCTGCTTGACCACCACTGCCTGGTCGGACACGGTGTGCACGCCCACGCCCACCGGCAGCTCCTCCACCACGCTGTTCATCTTTTCTTTCAGCGCAGCGCCGAACACCTGGATGTTGCCGCCCGCCTTCATGCCGATGGCAAGACCGATGGCGGGCTGGCCGTTATAGCGGAACATCGGCGAAGGTGGGTCGACGTAGCCGCGTTCGATGTCGGCGATGTCGGCCAGGCGGAAGAAGCGGTCATTGATCTTCAGGTTGACGTTCTGCAGGTCCTTTTCCGAAGCGAACTGGCCGGTGGTACGCACCGAGATGCGCTCGGGCCCGGCCTCGATCACCCCCGCCGGGGTCACCGCGTTCTGTGCCTGCAAGGCCTGCATCACCTGGCGTTGGTCGATGCCCAACGCCGCCAGCTTGCGGGTCGAGAAGTTCAGGTAGAGCACTTCGTCCTGGGTGCCGACCAGCTCGATCTTGCCGATGTTCGGCACACCGCGCACCTCTGCCCGCGCCTGCTCGACGTAGTCGCGCAATTGGCGGAAGGTGAGGCCGTCGGCGGTGAAGGCGTAGATCGAGCCGAACACGTCGCCGAACTCATCGTTGAAGCCAGGGCCCTGGATACCCTCGGGGAACTCGCCGCGGATGTCGTTGATCTTCTTGCGCACCTGGTACCAGATCTGCGGGATGTCGGCGGCCTTGGTGGTGTCGCGCAGGTAAACGTAGACCGTGGACTCGCCAGGCCGGGTGTAGCTCTTGGTGTAGTCCAGCGAGTCCAGCTCCTCGAGCTTCTTCTCGATGCGGTCGGTGACCTGGTACAGGGTTTCGTCCTGGGTCGCGCCCGGCCAGCGGGTCTGGATGACCATGGTCTTGATGGTGAAGGAAGGGTCTTCCTCACGGCCCAGGTTGAAGTACGAGAAAATCCCCATCAGCAGGCCAACGAACATCAGGTACCAGACGAAGGACTGGTGCTTGAGCGCCCATTCGGAGAGGTTGAAGCTTCCTTTCATTGCGCATCCTCTTCGAAGACGACCTTCTGGCCAGGCTTGAGGCTGTTGACACCGGCCGTCACGACCCGCTCTCCGGGCTGCACGCCAGCGCTGAGGACGAAGGTCTCGTCGGTACGATCGATCAGGGTGACGTCGCGGGTGGCCACGGTCTTGCTGCCGGGGTCGATCACCCACACCTGATGCTTGCCATCGCGCTCGAGCAGGGCACTGAGCGGCAGTTCGCTGCGCGGCGTGACCTCTGAAGTGAGCGTGACGCTGATCGCGGTCCCGAGGTGGAAGGCCGCCGGGGTGCTGGCCAGGGTCAGGCGGGCACGTCGGGTGCGGGTGGTGGCGTCGGCCTGTGGCTCCAGTTCACGCAGGCTGGCGGTGGTGTTGATGCTCGGCTCAAGTTGCGAGGCGACGGTGAAGGTGAGGCCCTCGCTCAATTGCTCGGCGAGGCCGATCGGCAAGTCGATCACCGCCTCTTTCACATCCGGGCGGGCCAGGGTGACCACTGCCTCGCCAGCGCTGACGGTCTGCCCGGCCTCGGCCTTCCAGTCGGTGATGACGGCGGCGTGATCGCTGCGCAGGGTGGTGTAGTCGAGCTGGTCATGGGCCTGGCTGAGCGCCGAACGGGCCTGCTCCAATGCCGCAGCGGTGGTCTTCAGGTTGGTCTGGGCGATGTCCAGCTGGGCCTGGGCGCCCACGCCTCGGTCGTACAGTTGCTGCTGGCGGCGGGCATCGGCCTGGGCATTGATCCATTGCGCCTGGACCCGCGCCAGGTCGCCTTCGGCGGCGCGCAGCTGGTTCTGCTGGTCGGTCGGATCGAGCGTGGCCAGGGTATCGCCCGGCTTGACCTGGGCACCGACGTCCAACCAGCGCCGGGCGATGCGCCCGGACACACGGAAGCCCAGGGTGCTTTCGAAGCGCGCCTGGATGGTCCCGGCGAAACGCCCCAGCTGCGCCAGCGCCTGGGGCTCGACCTTGACCGACAGCACCGGGCGAATCGGCTCGGGGGCTTGTTCTTCACTGCCGCAGGCGGCCAACAGGCTCGCTGCAAGCATCAGCAGCAGGCGCTTCATAGCTCACCCCCCGGGGCGTTGCCATCGACCTTCTCCACCTGCATGCCCGGGTGCAGCAGTTGGCCACCGTTGACCACTACGGTCTCGCCGCCCTTCAGACCGCTGGCGACGACGATCTTGCCAGTGAGGTAGCGAGTGACCTCGACCTTGCGCAGTTCGACCTTGTCGCCCGCGCCCACCACCCACACCGCCGGCTCGTGCAGGGCCTTGGTCAGCGCCGACCATGGCAGCTCGATGCTTGGCCGGCCCTGGGCGTTGGTGGTGGCGGTCACCGGCGCACCCAGCTGCATCTGCGGCGGCACATCCTTGAGCGCGACCTTGACCTCGACCGTACCGCTCTGCGCCGACACGGTCGGGGTGACTTCGCGCACGTAACCATGGGCCTGGACCTTGGGGTCGTCGAGCAGGCTGACGATCACTCCGGCCTCGCTCGGCGGCGCGACCAGCAACGACTCGTAGACGTTGAACACCGCATCGCGGTCGCCGTCGCGGGCCAGGCCGAAGATCGGCATGGTCGCCTGCACTACCTGGCCGACCTCGGCCTGGCGCTCGGTAATCACGCCATCGGCTTCGGACACCAGCTCGGTATAGCTCAGTTGCTCGCGGGCGTTGGCCAGTTGCGCCTGGGCGGCCTTGAGCGCGCTCTGGTTGCTGCGCAGCGCCGCTTCGGCCGAATCGTACTCGCTCTGGCTGGTGTAGCCCTTGGGCAGCAGTTTTTGCTGGCGAACGAAGGCGGCGCTGGTCTGGGTGACACGCGCCTGGGCGGCGAACACCTCGGCCTTGGCCGAGTCCACGTTGTTCTGCAGGTCCTTGGGATCGAGCCGCGCCAGCACCTGGTTGGCCTTGACGTGGTCCCCGACATCGACGCTACGCGAGATGATCTTGCCGCCGACGCGAAACGACAGGTCGGTCTGCACCCGCGCCTGCACGTCACCGGTCAGGGTCACCCTGGCGGCGAAATCGGTAGGCTGGACCTGCAGCACGCCGACTCGAGGCAGTACCTCGGGGGCTTCCTCCTTGCTACAGCCGCCGAGCAGGTACAACAGCCCCAGGCAAACGACCGACAGCGGACGAATCAACGTCATGCAGGCTCCTAAGCTTGCGCACAAATGATTTGTGAGATGCGACTCTTAGCGTAGATCAGGGTTCGATAAACATCACTTGGACTGAATCGGTAAAGGCGGTGGGGTGGTGCAGGTCCCCCAGGCATGAGGTGTGGCTGCTGGCCCTTTCGCGGGTAAACCCGCTCCTACAGGATCACCACTGTCTTGGAAAACAACACTGTTCCTGTAGGAGCGGGTTTACCCGCGAAGAGGCCGGCAAAGCCGCAGCCATATCCAGAAACCAAACCACACGCCACTAAGCCAACGCGACCGCTAGCCTTGCGACACCTATCCTTCCCGAGTAAACCCGAATGCCTCGCTACCATGCTCATCTGCTTCGCCGTGGTCGCTACTCGGAGCCCGGCAGGCCATATCTGCTGACCACCGTGACCCAAAACCGCCAACCGCTGTTCCATGATTTTCACCTGGCACGCTTGGTCATTCATCAACTGCAGTTATCGGTGCAAGAAGGGACCTGTCAGTCACTCGCCTGGGTACTGATGCCCGACCATCTACATTGGCTCGTCGAGCTCAAGGACGCCTCGCTGGCCACGCTGATGCGCAAGTTCAAGTCGCGCTCCAGCCTTGCTCTGCATCGGGCCGGGGTAGCGCATGAGCGTATCTGGCAACCCGGCTACCAGGACCGCGCTCTAAGGCGCGAGGAGAGTATCCGGCACATAGCCAGGTACATAGTCGCCAATCCCCTGAGGGCGGGGTTGGTGAGGAGTGTCAGGGAGTATCCGCATTGGGATGCGGTATGGCTGTAGAACGGTGGTGAGGCATTCGCGGGTGAACCCGCTCCTACAGGGATCAGTGGTAGACCTGTAGGAGCGGGTTTACCCGCGAATGGGCCGGTCAGGCCGAAGCTGCTGCCTGGACCGGGCGCTTGACCTGCGGCTGCGAGGCGTTGGCGGCGGCGCCTTCCTCGATGGCCTGCTGGATGGCCTTGCGACGGCGCTCTTCGGCCTGGCGGCTGAAGTACCAGACCAGGAAGGTCACCAACGACACCGATAGCAGGATCAGGCTGGCCACGGCGTTGATCTCGGGCTTCACGCCCAGGCGCACAGCCGAGAACACCTCCATCGGCAGCGTGGTCGAACCCGGGCCGGACACGAAGCTCGCCAATACCAAGTCATCCAGCGACAGGGCGAACGACATCATGCCACCAGCAGCCAGCGACGGCGCGATCATCGGGATGGTGATCAGGAAGAACACCTTCCACGGTTTGGCACCCAGGTCCATGGCCGCTTCCTCGATCGACAGGTCCAGCTCACGCAGGCGCGCCGACACCACGACCGCCACGTAGGCCGCGCAGAACGTGGTGTGGGCGATCCAGATGGTGACGATGCCACGCTCCTGGGGCCAGCCGATCATCTGCGCCATGGCCACGAACAACAGCAGCAGCGAAAGACCGGTGATCACCTCGGGCATCACCAACGGCGCGGTGACCAGGCCACCGAACAGCGTGCGGCCCTTGAAGCGAGTGACCCGGGTCAGCACGAAGGCCGCCAGGGTACCCAGGGCCACCGCGGCCACCGCGGTGTAGCAGGCGATTTCCAGCGAACGCATCACCGAACCCATCAGCTGGGTGTTGTCGAGCAGGCCGACGTACCACTTCACCGACCAGCCACCCCACACCGTCACCAGCTTCGAGGCGTTGAACGAGTAGATCACCAGGATCAGCATCGGCAGGTAGATGAACAGCAAGCCGAGCACCAGCATCAGCTTGGAGAAACCGAAGCGCTTCATGCCCTGCCCTCCATCTCTTTGGCCTGGCTACGGTTGAACAGCAGGATCGGCACGATCAGGATCGCCAGCATCACCACCGCCAGGGCCGAGGCCACCGGCCAGTCACGGTTGTTGAAGAATTCCTGCCACAGCACCTTACCGATCATCAGGGTTTCCGGACCGCCCAGCAGCTCAGGAATCACGAACTCGCCCACCACCGGGATGAACACCAGCATGCAGCCGGCGATGATGCCGTTCTTGGACAGCGGCACGGTGATCTTCCAGAAGCTGTTGAACGTGCTCGAACCCAGGTCCGATGCTGCCTCGAGGAGGCTCGGGTCATGCTTCACCAGGTTGGCGAACAGCGGCAGGATCATGAACGGCAGGTACGAATAGACCACGCCGATATACACCGCGAGGTTGGTATTGAGGATCTGCAGCGGCTGGTCGATCAGCCCCGTCCACAGCAGGAAGCCATTGAGCAGCCCGTTATTGCTGAGGATGCCCATCCAGGCATAGACGCGGATCAGGATCGCGGTCCAGGTCGGCATCATGATCAGCAACAGCAGGACCGTCTGGGTCTCCTTCTTGGCATTGGCGATGGCATAGGCCATCGGGTAACCGATCAGCAGGCACAACAGGGTGCTGAAGAACGCCATCTTCAACGAACCCAGGTAGGCCGAGATGTAAAGTTCGTCCTCGGTCAGCAGCCCGTAGTTGGCCAGGTTCAACACCAGCTGGACCTTGTCCTCGACGTAACTGTAGATCTCGGTATACGGCGGGATCGCCACGTCGGCTTCGGCGAAGCTGATCTTCAACACGATGAAGAACGGCAGCATGAAGAACAGGAACAGCCAGATGAACGGCACGCCGATCACCACGTGCCGCCCCTGCGGGGTGATGCGCTGGAAGGCTCGCTTGAGCTTGCGCAGTTTCATGACCGCAGTACCACGCCGCTGTCGTCTTCCCACCACACGTACACTTCATCGCCCCAGGTCGGACGCGTGCCCTGGCGCTCGGCGTTGGCGACGAACGACTGGACGATCTTGCCGCTCGGCAGCTCGACGTAGAACACCGAGTGGCCGCCCAGATAGGCGATGTCGTGGACCTTGCCGCGCGACCAGTTGTGCTCGAACTCTGGCTGCTGGGTCGTGACCAGCATCTTCTCCGGGCGCAGTGCGTAGGTGATGTGCTTGTCCTCGACCGAGGTCGAGACGCCGTGGCCGACGTAGATCTTGCGCTCCAGTTCCGGCGAGGCGATGACCGCATACCCCTCGGCGTCGTCGATGACTTCGGCCTCAAACAGGTTGACGTTGCCGATGAACTCGCACACCAGGCGACTGGTCGGGGTCTCGTAGATGTCCACCGGCGAGCCGATCTGGGCGATCCAGCCCAGGTGCATGATGGCGATGCGCTGGGCCATGGTCATAGCCTCTTCCTGGTCGTGGGTCACCATCACGCAGGTCACGCCGACGCGCTCGATGATCTCCACCAGCTCGAGCTGCATCTGCGAACGCAGTTTCTTGTCCAGCGCGCCCATCGGCTCATCGAGCAGCAGCAGCTTCGGCCGCTTGGCCAGCGAACGCGCCAGCGCCACCCGCTGGCGCTGGCCACCGGACAGCTGGTGCGGCTTGCGCTTGGCGTACTGGGTCATGTGCACCAGCTTGAGCATCTCGGCGACACGCGCGTCGATCTCGGCCTTGGGCATCCTGTCCTGCTGCAGGCCGAAGGCGATGTTCTGCGCCACGGTCATGTGCGGGAACAGCGCGTAGGACTGGAACATCATGTTGATTGGCCGCTCGTAGGGCGGCATGTCGGTGATGTCTACGCCATCGAGGAAGATCCGCCCCTCGGTCGGACGCTCGAAGCCCGCCAGCATGCGCAGCAGGGTCGACTTGCCGGAACCGGAGCCGCCCAGCAGGGCGAAGATCTCGCCTTTGCGGATCTCCAGGGACACATCGTCCACGGCGACCGTTTCGTCGAACTTTTTCGTGACCCGGTCGATCTTGACCAGCACCTGCTTGGGTTGCTGGCCACCCTCGAGGGCTTTCTTATAGGCACCGGAGGCAACTGCCATGAGTGAAACTCCCAACAAGATTTGTGTGCCCGCGCCTGTTTCGCAAGACCGGCGCGGGCCTGGATAGTTGTTACTTGCCCGACTTGACCTTGGTCCAGCTACGGGTCATCAGACGTTGCACCTTGGGGGGCAACTCGGCGTTGACGAACATCTTGTCCAGCACTTCCTGCGGCGGGTAGACCGCAGTGTCAGTTCTCACGTCCTGGTCCATCAGGTCGCCAGCCTTGGGGTTCGGGTTGGCATAACCGACATAGTCACTGACCTGGGCGATAACCTCAGGTTTCAGCAGGTAGTTGATGAGTGCATGGGCTTCCTTGACGTTCTTGGCGTCCTTGGGGATCGCCAGTACATCGAACCAGAGGTTGCCGCCTTCCTTGGGAATCGCGTAGGCCAGGTTGACGCCCTTCTTCGCTTCTTCAGCGCGGGACTTGGCCTGGAACACATCGCCGGAGAAGCCGGCAGCGACGCAAATGTCGCCGTTGGCAAGGTCGGTGATGTATTTCGAAGAGTGGAAATAGGTGACATAAGGACGTACCGCCAGCAGCTTCTGCTCGGCCTTTTTATAGTCCTTGGGGTCGGTGCTGTTGGGGTTCAGGCCCATGTACTGCAGCACCGCCGGCAGCATCTCGTCAGCCGAGTCGAGGAAGGCCACGCCACATTTGGAGAGCTTCTTCATGTTCTCGGGCTCGAACAGCACTGCCCACGAATCGATGGTATCGACGCCTAACACGGCCTTGACCTTGTCGACGTTGTAGCCGATGCCGTTGGTGCCCCACAGGTAAGGCACGGCATACTGGTTGCCCGGATCGTTCTTCTCGAGGCGCTTCATCAACGCCGGATCCAGGTTGGAATAATTGGGCAGCAGGTTCCGGTCGAGCTTCTGGAACGCGCCCGCCTTGATCTGCTTGCCGAGGAAATGGTTTGACGGCACGACCACGTCGTAGCCGGTGTTGCCGGCCAACAGTTTGCCTTCCAGGGTTTCGTTGGAATCGAAAACGTCCTGCACGGGCTTGATGCCGGTGGCTTTCTCGAAGTCCGCGAGCGTGGTCGGCCCGATGTAGTCGGACCAGTTGTACAGGTGCACCGTTGGCGCCGCTTGGACGCTGCAAGCCAGCGTCAGGCCCGCTCCAGCCATCAAGGCCTTGCGCAATACAGAAATAGACAAGTGGGTGGTCCTCACAATCAGTGCCTTCGGTGGCGGCATGCTTACAGGCCTGCACGCAACCGCATACGCAAAACCGGCGCGCAACTTACCTTCGCAGCTTCGATGCCGCAATCATGAATTGCCATAAACTGCCTCCGGGCCGGAAACCCCCGGCCCAGAGGGCACCGCTACGGGCTTACTTGCCCGACTTGATCTTGGTCCAACTGCGGGTGATGACGCGCTGGGCGGCTTGCTCAGGCGCGGCGATCGCGTACAGCTGTTTCTTCACGTCAGCTGGCGGATAGATGCTTGGGTCGCTGGTGATTTCCTTGTCCACGAACTGGGTGGCGGCAGCGTTGCCGTTCGGGAAGCGCACGGCGTTGGTGATCTCGGCCATGATTTCCGGCTGCATCAGGAAGTCCATGAACTTGTAGGCGGCTTCCTTGTGCTCGGCATCCTTGGGAATGGCGACCATGTCGTAGAAGGTACCGGCACCTTCTTTCGGAATGACGTAGTCGACCTTGACCTTGTCGCCGGCTTCGTGGGCACGGGCCTTGGACTGCTCCAGGTCACCCGAGTAGCCGACCGCTACGCAGATGTTGCCGTTGGCCATGTCGCCAATGTACTTGGACGAGTGGAAGTAGGTGATCGAAGGCCGAATTTTCAGGAACAGGTCCTCGGCGGCTTTCAGGTCTTCCTTCTTGGTGCTGTTGCTCGGCAGGCCCAGGTAGTGCAGCGCCGCCGGCAGCATCTCGGTCGGGGCATCGAGGAAGCTCACGCCGCAGCTCTTGAGCTTGGCGATGTTCTCGGGCTTGAACACGGCATCCCACGAGTCGATGTGGTCGACGCCCAGCGCGGCCTTGACCTTCTCGGGGTTGTAGCCGATGCCGATGGAGCCCCACATGTAGGGGAAGGCGTACTTGTTGCCCGGGTCGCTGGCATCACCCACGGCCTTGAGCAGGTCCTCGTCGAGGTTCTTCCAGTTGGGCAGCTTGGAGCGGTCCAGCTCCTCGTACACGCCGGCCTTGATCTGCTTGGCCAGGAAGTTGTTGGACGGCACCACGATGTCATAGCCGGACTTGCCGGCCAGAAGCTTGGCTTCGAGGGTTTCGTTGCTGTCGAAGACGTCGTACTTGACCTTGATACCAGTCTGCTTCTCGAACTTGGCGATGGTGTCCGGGGCGATGTAGTCCGACCAGTTGTAGACGTTCAGCACCTTGTCCTCAGCCTGCACAGCGGTCGCCATGGCACCCATCAGGGCGGCGGCCAGCAACGTCTTGCCCAATTTCTTCATGCGTAATGCTCCAGAATTTTTTGTTTAGCCATCTGTTCAGCGGCCAGGTCCCACGGTGCAAGCGCTGGGCGACTGAAACAGTCGCTAGTCTGGCAAGTTACAAGGCGCTGTTTCAAGAAAAGCAGCCCCTTGTAACGACTTAATGTCACATTGCTAGCCTAGCAGCTGATCATTTGATCGCTTCCAGGGTCAGGTCCAGGCATTTGCGTGCCTTTTCCACCAGTTCGTCGACCTCCTCATGGCTGATCACCAGCGGCGGCGCGATGATCATGGTGTCGCCCACCGCGCGCATGATCAGGCCGTTGTCGAAGCAGAAGTTGCGGCACACCATGCCCACGCCCTTGCCCTCGTAACGGCTTCGAGTCGCCTTGTCCTTGACCAGTTCGATCGCACCGAGCAGGCCCAGGCCGCGTACCTCGCCCACCAGTGGGTGGTCCTGCAGCTCACGCAGACGTTTTTGCAAGTAGGGTGCCACTTCCGTGCGAGCCCGCTCGACGATCTTTTCGTCGCGCAGGATGCGCAGGTTTTCCAGGCCTACCGCGGCCGCGACCGGGTGACCGGAGTAGGTGAAACCATGATTGAAATCGCCGCCTTCGCTGAGCGTCTGGGCGACCTTGTCACGCACGATCACACCGCCCATGGGGATGTAACCGGAGGTAAGGCCCTTGGCGATGGTCATCAGGTCGGGTGCAAGGTCGTAGTAGTCGGAGCCGAACCACTCGCCGGTACGGCCGAAGCCGCAGATCACCTCGTCGGCGACGAACAGGATGTCGTACTTGGCGAGGATCTCCTTGATCTTCGGCCAGTAGGTATCGGGCGCAATGATCACGCCGCCGGCGCCCTGGATCGGCTCGGCGATGAAGGCGGCGACGTTGTCCTCGCCGACTTCCAGAATCTTCTTCTCCAGCTGCTCGGCCGCCCACACGCCGAATGCATCCGGGGTCATGTCGCCGCCTTCGCCGAACCAGTACGGCTGCGGGATGTGCACGATGCCCGGGATCGGCAGGCCGCCCTGTTCGTGCATGCCGCTCATGCCGCCGAGGCTTGCGCCGGCGACGGTGGAGCCGTGGTAGCCGTTGATGCGGCCGATGATCGTCTGCTTGTGCGGCTTGCCCTTGAGCGCCCAGTAATGGCGAACCATGCGCAGCACGGTGTCGTTGCCTTCGGAGCCGGAGCCTGTGAAGAACACATGGGTCATGCCTTCGGGCGCCACCTCGGTGATCGCCTTGGCCAGTTCCAGCGCTGGCGGGTGGGCGGTCTGGAAGAACAGGTTGTAGTACGGCAGCTCGCGCATCTGCTTCTCGGCCGCCTGCACCAGTTCTTCACGGCCATAGCCCACCGCCACGCACCACAGGCCGGCCATGCCATCGAGGATCTTGTGCCCTTCGCTGTCCCACAAATGCACACCCTGCGCCTTGGTGATGATGCGCGGCCCCTTCTCCTTCAGCTGCTTGTAGTCAGAGAAGGGTGCAAGGTGGTGCTCGCCGCTCAGGGTTTGCCATTCACGGGTTTGCGGGTTGTTGACGCTCATGTGCCTCTCCAGTTTCCAGCGGCCGCCGCCAGGCGGCCTCAGGGTTGATCAGACGGCGAACAGCAGGAACTCACGCTCCCAGGAGCTGATGACGCGCTTGAAGTTCTCGTGCTCGGCGCGCTTGGTGGCGACGTAGCCGGTGATGAATTTCTTGCCCAGGTACTGCACCAGCGCGCGGCTGTTTTCCATGCGCTCGAGGGCGTCCTCGATGGTCAGCGGCAGGCGCAGGTTGCGCCGCTCGTAGCCACGGCCCTGCACCGGCGCGCTGGCGGCGATGCCTTCGACCATGCCGATGTAGCCACACAGCAGGCTCGCGGCGATGGCCAGGTAGGGGTTGGCGTCGGCGCCCGGCAGGCGGTTTTCCACCCGGCGGCTCTGTGGGCCGGCATCCGGCACGCGCAGGCCGACGGTGCGGTTTTCCTCGCCCCACTCGACGTTCACCGGTGCCGAGGTGTCGGGCAGGAAGCGGCGGAACGAGTTGACGTTGGGCGCGAACAGCGGCAGCGCCTCGGGGATGAACTTCTGCAGGCCACCGATGTGATGCAGGAACAGCTCGCTCATGCTGCCATCTTCATTACTGAAGATGTTCTTGCCGGTGGCCACGTCGACCACGCTCTGGTGCAGGTGCATGGCACTGCCCGGCTCGCCGGTCATCGGCTTGGCCATGAAGGTGGCGGCCACGTTGTGCTTGAGCGCGGCCTCGCGCATGGTGCGCTTGAACACCAGGATCTGGTCGGCCAGGTGCAGGGCGTCGCCGTGACGGAAGTTGATTTCCATCTGCGCCGTGCCGTCTTCGTGGATCAGCGTGTCGAGGTCCAGTTGCTGCAGTTCGCACCAGTCATAGACGTCCTCGAACAACGGATCGAATTCGTTGGCCGCTTCGATGGAGAACGACTGGCGGCCGGTTTCCGGGCGCCCGGAGCGGCCCACCGGCGGCTGCAGCGGGAAGTCCGGGTCCTCGCTGCGCTTGGTCAGGTAGAACTCCATCTCCGGCGCGACGATTGGCTGCCAGCCCTTGTCGGCGTATAGCTTGAGGACCTTTTTCAAGACGTTGCGCGGCGACAGTTCGACCGGGTTGCCCTTCTTGTCGTAGGTGTCGTGAATCACCTGGGCGGTCGGCTCGATGGCCCAGGGCACCAGGAACACCGCGTCCTCGTCGGGACGGCAGATCATGTCGATGTCGGCCGGATCGAGCAGTTCGTAGTAGATGTCGTCGTCGACATAGTCGCCGGTCACGGTCTGCAGCAGCACGCTCTCGGGCAGGCGCATGCCTTTTTCGGCGATGAACTTGTTGGTGGGCGAGATCTTGCCGCGGGTGATGCCGGTCAGGTCGCTGATCAGGCATTCGACTTCGGTGATCTTGTGCTCTTTCAACCAATCGGTGAGCTGGTCGAGGTTGTTACTCATAAATACCTCAGGAGGTAAGGTGGTCCGCGCGTTGATTCTGGATGGAGTACATTGCTAAAGCAAAAACCCCCGCGCAGGAGCACAGTGGATACACTGAGAACAGCGTACCTCGGATGAGCAGATTGGGCAGAAAGAGGTTGGAGCGTGCGAAGGGTCACGTCGACGTGAGGCGTGAAGGCCATTTCCGTCAATTATTGCGGCCAGCGTAGGTAGAGCACCCCGGAGGCGGGCAAGGACGGCGAATTCACCCGACCGCACTGCGCATGCAGCGCTTTCAGGTCGCAAAAAGCGGACCATGTGACCCTCGTATTATTGTGTTCTGGGTTGTGACCGAGCTTAGCCTTGTTCATTTTTTTACACAACACCTCCGTAAAAAATAAAACACGGGCTGTCGGAGATAGCCCTTCAAGGGTGAAATAGCGGATAATGGCACGCCCCGATATGCAGCAAATCTGCCGTCGATGTGCCATTTCAGGGCATCATGGGGTCGGCTTGACATCAGTATGTCTTTTCGATTGACTGGACCTGCAAGCCCCCCTTGATTGATATTTTTAACAACAAAGGTGTTGCATCATGTCGGTACCCCCGCGTGCCGTTCAGCTTAACGAAGCGAACGCGTTCCTTAAGGAACATCCTGAGGTTCTCTACGTTGACCTTCTGATTGCAGATATGAATGGTGTGGTGCGTGGCAAGCGCATAGAGCGCACCAGCCTCCACAAGGTTTACGAGAAAGGCATCAACCTGCCTGCCTCCCTGTTTGCCCTGGACATCAACGGTTCCACCGTCGAAAGTACCGGGTTGGGCCTGGATATCGGCGATGCCGACCGCATCTGCTATCCAATCCCGGACACACTCTCCAACGAACCCTGGCAGAAGCGCCCTACCGCCCAGCTGCTGATGACCATGCACGAGCTCGAAGGCGAGCCGTTCTTCGCCGACCCGCGCGAGGTGCTGCGTCAGGTCGTCAGCAAATTCACCGAAATGGGCCTGACCATCTGCGCCGCGTTCGAGCTGGAGTTCTACCTGATCGATCAGGAGAACGTGAACGGCCGCCCGCAACCGCCACGCTCGCCGATTTCCGGCAAGCGCCCGCAATCGACCCAGGTCTACCTGATCGACGACCTCGACGAATACGCCGACTGCCTCCAGGACATCCTCGAAGGTGCCAAGGAGCAAGGCATTCCGGCCGATGCCATCGTCAAGGAAAGCGCCCCAGCGCAGTTCGAAGTCAACCTGCACCACGTCGCCGACCCGCTCAAGGCCTGTGACTACGCGGTGCTGCTCAAGCGCCTGATCAAGAACATCGCCTACGACCATGAAATGGACACCACCTTCATGGCCAAGCCCTATCCGGGGCAAGCAGGCAACGGCCTGCACGTTCACATTTCCGTGCTGGACAAAGATGGCAACAACATCTTCACCAGCGAGGATCCCGAGCAGAACGCCGCGCTACGTCACGCTATCGGCGGTGTGCTCGAGACCCTGCCCGCGTCCATGGCGTTCCTCTGCCCGAACGTCAACTCGTACCGCCGCTTCGGCGCTCAGTTCTACGTTCCGAACGCGCCGAGCTGGGGCCTGGACAACCGTACCGTGGCGCTGCGCGTCCCGACCGGTTCGCCCGACGCCGTGCGCATCGAGCACCGCGTGGCCGGTGCCGACGCCAACCCTTACCTGTTGATGGCCGCGGTACTGGCTGGCGTACACCATGGCTTGACCAACAAGGTCGAGCCGGGCGAGCCGATCGAAGGCAACTCGTACGAGCAGTTGGAGCAGAGTCTGCCGAACAACCTGCGCGATGCCCTGCGCGAGCTGGACGACAGCGAGATCCTCAACAAGTACATCGATCCGAAGTACATCGACATTTTCGTCGCGTGCAAGGAGAGCGAGCTGGAAGAGTTCGAGCACTCGATCTCCGACCTCGAATACAACTGGTACCTGCATACCGTGTAAGCGATGTGGGAGCGGCCTTGTGTCGCGAAAGGGCTGCGCAGCAGCCCCAGGGATCAGCCCCCGGTGCTGGCCTTGGGGCCGCTGCGCGGCCCTTTCGCGACACAAGGCCGCTCCCACAGAGGCCGCCGCTGGCTTACAGGGACTTCTCGAAAATCTTCGAATTACGCTGGTAGTTGTACAGCGAAGCCCGCGCCGACGGCAGCCGCTCGACGCCGCTGGGCGCAAAGCCACGTTCGCGGAACCAGTGCGCCGTGCGCGTGGTAAGGACGAACAGGGTATTCAAGCCCAACTGCCGAGCCCGGCTCTCGATCCGTTCGAGCAGCTCGTCGCCGCGCCCGCCGTGACGATACTCCGGGTTCACCGCCAGGCACGCCAGCTCGCCGGCCTCGGAATCGGCGATCGGGTACAGCGCCGCACAGGCGATGATCATGCCCTCGCGCTCGACCACGCTGAACTGCTCGATCTCCCGCTCAAGCACCTCACGCGAACGCCGCACCAGGATGCCCTGCTCTTCCAGCGGGCTGATCAGCTCCAGCAGGCCGCCGACATCGTCGATGGTCGCCTCGCGCACCACCTCGAACTGCTCCTGAGACACCAGGGTACCGCCACCGCCACGGGTGAACAGCTCGGTCAGCAGCGCGCCATCCTCGGCGTAGCTGACGATATGACTGCGCGGCACCCCGCCCTTGCACGCCTCGGCGGCGGCATCGAGCAGCTCGCCCTGATAATCGCTGCCAAGGCGCGCCAGGTGCGGCGCGACCTGTTGAGGACGCAGCTCGCGCACCAGGTTGCCTTTTTCGTCGAGCAAGCCAGGCTCGGCACCGAACAGCAGCAATTTGTCGGCGCCCAGCTCGATCGCCGCACGGGTGGCGACGTCTTCGCAGGCCAGGTTGAAGATCTCGCCGGTCGGCGAGTAGCCCAGCGGCGACAGCAGCACGATGGACCGTTCGTCGAGCAGGCGGCCGATGCCCTTGCGGTCGATCCGCCGGACCTCGCCGGTGTGGTGGTAATCGACGCCTTCGACCACGCCGATCGGCCGCGCAGTGACCAGGTTGCCGCTGGCCACGCGCAGGCGCGAACCCTGCATCGGCGAAGCCGCGATGTCCATCGACAGGCGCGCCTCGATGGCCAGGCGCAGCGCACCGACCGCGTCGATCACGCAATCGAGGGTAGCCGCGTCGGTGATGCGCAGGCCCCGATGGTAGTGCGGGCTCAGGCCGCGAGCGGCCAGGCGGCTCTCGATCTGTGGGCGCGAGCCATGCACCAGTACCAGCCGCACGCCAAGGCTGTGCAGCAGGACCAGGTCATGGACGATATTGCCGAAATTGGGATGCTCCACCCCATCGCCGGGGAGCATGACCACGAAGGTGCAGTCGCGATGGGCATTGATGTACGGAGAGGCATGACGCAGCCAGTTGACGTATTCGGGCATGACAGGGCCTGTGGATAAAGTGGACGGAGAACGGTGATTCACACGGCGTTCAGGATCATCGTCGGAACAGGCTTGCGGTCACGCGTGGTCTCCTCTAGACAAATACGAAACAACTCGATGGACGTTTACTGCAGGCAATAGTGCCTGATCAAGTCACGCAATAGACGCACGGTAGGCTCGATACGTGACATTTCAAGGTACTCGCCCGGTTGGTGGGCACAGGCGATGTCGCCAGGGCCCAGTACCAGGGTCTCGCAACCCAGTTGCTGAAGATAAGGCGCTTCGGTGCCGAATGCCACCGCTTCGGCGCGATGCCCGGTCAGCCGCTCGGCCACCTGCACCAGTTCGGCGTCAGCCTGCTGCTCGAACGGCGGTACCGCCGGGAACAGCGGCGCATAGTCGATGCGCACCTCATGGCGCTCGGCCAATGGCCGGAGTTTTTCGCCGATGGCAGCGCGCAACTGCTCGACATCCATGCCCGGCAGCGGGCGCAGATCGAACTCCAGGGCGCACTGCCCGCAGATGCGGTTGGGGTTGTCGCCACCGTGGATGCAGCCGAAATTCATGGTCGGCGTGGGCACGGTGAATTGCGGGTTGCGGTAGCTTTCCTGCCACTGCCGACGCAGGCCCATCAGCTCGCCCATCACCGCGTGCATGGCCTCCAGGGCGCTGTGGCCCAGGCTCGGGTCGGAGGAATGACCGCTGCGCCCGAGGATGTCGATACGGTCCATGAGGATGCCTTTGTGCATGCGGATCGGCCGCAGGCCCGTGGGCTCGCCGATCACCGCCGCGCGACCGAGCGGGCGGCCTGCCTCGGCCAGGGCGCGGGCACCGGACATGGAGCTTTCTTCGTCGCAGGTGGCGAGGATCAGCAGCGGCTGTTTGAAGTCATGCTCGAGCAACGGCAGCACGGCTTCGATGATCAGCGCGAAGAAGCCCTTCATGTCGCAGCTGCCCAGGCCCACCCAGCGACCATCGGTCTCGGTCAGCTTGAGTGGATCGCTGGCCCACAGTTGCTCGTCGTAGGGCACGGTGTCGCTGTGGCCGGCCAGCACCAGGCCACCTGGGCCGGTACCGCGGCTGGCCAACAGGTTGAACTTGCCTGGGCTGACCTGCTGGATGTCGCAACTGAAGCCCAGGTCGCCGAGCCAGCCGGCCAACAGGTCGATGACCTGGCGGTTGGACTGGTCCAGGGATGGCTGGGTACAACTGACCGAGGGCGCGGCAATCAATGCGGCAAACTGGTCTTTCAGTGTCGGCAACGGCATGCGCGTACTCCTCGGAAAGCGTTGCCCATCATAGCAACGCCGTGCTCTGGCAGGGCAACCCCCTTGAACCGACCACCACAACCCGGCAGCCCACTGCCGACTCCTGTAGACTCTGCACCATCACGCCCTTCCTTCGAGCCTGCGATGCACAAAGAAACCGAACTCAAGCTCCGCGCCAGCCGCGAGACCCTCGCCGCCCTGCGCGAGCACCCCCTGCTGAAGAAGCGCAACAAGTCAGGCTGGCAGACCCGCGAACTGCTCAACCAGTACTTCGACACCCCCGAACGCGACCTCAGCGCCGCTCGCGTCGCCCTGCGCCTGCGCCGCGACGGCGAGGTCATCATCCAGACCCTCAAGTGCCGTGGCCAGAGCGTCGCCGGCCTGTCCGAGCGCAACGAATTCGAATGGCAGCTGGACAAGGTCAAGCTGGACCTGAAAAAACTCGACGCCACCTGCTGGCCCGAGCAACTGGCCGGGCTCGACAAGAAGACCATCAAGCCGCTGTTCACCACCGACTTCACCCGCGAATACGCCGAGATCGCCTGGGGCCGTGGCAAGAGCAAGGTGGTGATCGAGGCCGCCCTGGACCAGGGCTTCGTGATCGCCGGCAAGCGCAAGGAAGAAATCTGCGAACTGGAGCTGGAGCTGCGGGAAGGCGCACCCGAGGCGCTGCTCGAGCTGGCCTCGGAGCTGGCCGCAAGCCTGCCGCTGATGCCATGCGACATCAGCAAGGCCGAGCGCGGTTACCGCCTGCTCGACCCCGACAGCTACGACCTGGGCCTGCCCGGCACCGAGCTGGACGCGGAAATGGCCCTGGACGACGCCTTCGCCGCGCTCGCCTGGCAGTTGCTGGGCAGCAGCCAGCGCCTGGCCGAGCAGTACCGCCACAATGGCCACTGGCGCCTGCTGCAGGACTGGGTGCAGTGCCTGGCCGAACTGCGCGCGCTGGTCGCCAGCATGGGCCAGGCGGCGCCGCGCGCGACCACCCGCGAACTGCGCGCCAGTCTCGACGCGCTGCTCGAAGACTGGCGCCCGCTGGTGCTGGCCGGCAATGACGACGAAGACATCCGTCGTGTCGCGCCGGAGCAGTTCAGCGAAGAGCTCGAAGACGTGCGCTGGGGCCAGTTCTCCCTGGGCACCTCGCGCTGGCTGCTGGCCCGTGGCTGGACCGCGGAGCGCAAGGGCCGGGGCGAACGCCAGGGCAAGGCGCAGCTGGCCAGCTGGGTCGCGCACCTGCTGGGCGAGGAAGGCCGTGCCTTGAAACTGCCGCTGTACACCCAGCGCCCCGAAGACCTGGCCGAGCAGTTGCCACGTATCAAACAGCTGCTGGCCTGGTTGCACCACGCCCGCCAGGTGCTCGACGCACCGCAGATGGACCGCCTGTATGGCGACCTCAAGAAGCTGCATGAGCTGGCCGAGCAACCGTTGAGCGACGAGCTGCTGGAAGCGCGTATCGAGCAGGCCCGTGCCGTCGATCAGAGCCGCGGCTGGAAGCATCTGCTCAAGGGCTGATGGGCCTAGCGCGATAGCGGCAGACTGGTGGTGGACTTGATCTCGGATAACGCCACGATCGAGTTCACCTCCTGTATCCCCGGCACGTTCGATAGCTTTTCGAAGAAGAAGCGCTCATACGCCTCGATATCCGACGTGACGATGCGCAGCAGGAAATCCACCGACCCCATCAGCACATAACACTCCAACACCTCGGGAAAGCCGCGAATCGCATCGGTGAACTCGGTGAAATTGGAGCGCCCGTGGGCGTTGAGCTTCACCTCGGCGAAAATCTGCGTGTTCAGGCCGACCTTCTTGCGGTCGAGCAAGGTCACCTGGCCACGGATCACCCCCTCCTCCTTCAAGCGCTGGATGCGTCGCCAGCACGGCGACTGCGACAGCCCCACACGCTCGGCAATCTGTGCACTGGACAGCGAAGCATCCTCCTGCAGCAGTTCCAGGATACGTCGGTCATAGGCATCCAGTTCGCCTTGCATAGATAATTCTCCAGGACATTTTTAAACGAATTGTTCAATTCGTCATGTAGGGATTTTGATCGAATCATAGCGAAAAAATACCCCGCCCAACGTGCAAGAATTTCTCCCACATTCGCGGAGACCAGCATGAACGCACTCGAACGCCCCTCGCCCCGCACCGATGCCTGGGCCGCCTCGGCCAGCCACAGCACGGTCTACTACCGCTTGCAGGCCGAAGCCGAGCCCGACACCCTGTGCCGCGTGCTCAACCTGTTCGCCCTGCAATTTCTGACGCCATACAGCGTGCAGGTCAGCCAGCAGGACGACCTGCTGGACATCGAAATCGGCATTGGCGGGCTCAGTTGGCATCGGGCGCAGGTAATTGCGCAAAAAATGCGCAATCTGGTGTGCGTGTGCGAAGTCAGCCTGGACAACCTGGCACGCGTGGAACTGGCCGCCGTCTGAAGCCTCCGGCAACGCCCGGAAACGCTTTCGGCGCTGCGCACTCGGCATCGCCGGCTAGCCTTGAGCAGGACCCCGCTACCTGGCACGGATGCCGAAATGAACAACCCCCACACCCATGCACTCGACCTGCGTCGCGTGCTCGACGCCCTGCTGGCCGACCGACGACTCGATGCCGGTGACACGCTGCAGGTACTGGAACACGCCGCCGACCGGGCCACCGTTCACCCGCTGGAAGCCATTGCCGCCGTTGGCCTGGAAGACCGCCGACAGCCCGGCCAGCCTCTGGACCTGGAGCGCCTCTGCCAATGGCTGGCGAGCAAGGTTGGCCAACCCTACCTGCGCATCGACCCGCTGCGCCTGGACCTAGCCCTGGTCGGTGGCCTGATGTCACCAGCATTCGCCCAACGCCATGGCATTCTCGCCGTTGCCACCGACGCCGAAGGCGTCACCATCGCCAGCGCGCAGCCCTACCAGGACGATTGGCAGGCCGACCTTTCGCGCAGCCTCGGCAAGCCGATCCGCCGGGTCCTGGCAAGCCCGGTACAACTGCGCGAACTGGCGCAATCGCTGCTGCGCCTGGCTCACTCGGTGCAAGGTGCCCAGCACCAGCAACCGACCGGTCTGGGCGAACTGGAACAACTGCTGGAGCTGGGCAGGCGCCAGGCCGATGCCAGCGCCGACGATGCCCATATCGTGCACATCGTCGACTGGCTGCTGCAGTACGCCATCGATCAGCGCGCCAGCGATATCCACCTGGAGCCGCGCCGCGACCAAGGTCACCTGCGCTATCGCATCGACGGGCTGCTGCACACGGTTTACCGGTTTCCGGCCAGCGTCACCCTGGCCCTGATCAGCCGCCTCAAGCACCTGGCACGTATGGACGTGGCGGAAAAACGCAGGCCGCAGGATGGCCGGGTGAAGAGCCGCCTGCCCGGCGGCGGCGAAGTCGAACTGCGCCTGTCCAGCCTGCCCATGCCCTTTGGCGAAAAGCTCGTGCTGCGCCTGTTCGATGCCCGACAACCCCTGCAGGGGTTCACCCAGCTGGGGCTCGAAGGCGCGCAACTGGCGCAGTGGCAGGCGCTGCTGGCGCGGCGCCAGGGCATCATCCTGGTCACCGGCCCGACCGGCTCGGGCAAGACCAGCACGCTGTACACCAGCCTCCGGCAACTGGCCACCCCACAGGTCAACCTGTGCACCATCGAAGATCCCATCGAGCGCCTCGAACCGAGCTTCAACCAGATGCAGGTCCAGCCCGCCCTGGACCTCGGCTTCGCCAACGGCGTGCGCGCCCTGCTGCGCCAGGACCCGGACATCATCATGATCGGCGAAATTCGCGACCGTGAAACTGCCCAGGTCGCGGTGCAGGCAGCACTGACCGGGCACCTGGTGCTGTCGACGCTGCACACCCAGGATGCCTGCAGCGCGGTCATCCGCCTGCAGGAGCTGGGCGTTGCCGACTACCTGATCAAGGCCACGCTTGCTGGCGTCATGGCCCAGCGCCTGGTGCGCATGCTGTGCGCCAGCTGTCAGGGCTGCTCGGCCACGACCGACGGCCAGGCCTGCCGTGCTTGCCGTGGTACCGGGTTCCAGGGCCGCACTGGGCTGTTCGAAATACTCGTGGTGAGCGATGGGCTACGGGCGCTGCTCGGCCCAAGCACCGACCTCGCCGGTTTGCGCACGCAGGCCAGGGCCGAAGGGCTGGTCGACCTGCGTGCCTGCGGGGAAGCCAAGGTGGCCTGCGGGGCGACGTGCGAAAGCGAGGTCATGCGGGTCTGTGGGTGAGCAAAATTTCCTTGTGCACAAGGAACTTGGCTCAGGCCAATCTGACTAACCGGCACCCTATCGCCCTCATCCTCAGAGGTAATTCACCATGCGTCTCAAAACCCTCGTTGCAGCCGCCGCCCTGGCCTCCCTGCCACTTGGCTCCGCCGTTGCCGACACCTTTTGGCGCAATATCATGACATCCGGTGCAACCACCGCAACGTCCTACATCACCTCGCGCGATCACAAGCTGGTAATGGCAGCCCAGGACGATGCCGGCAGCTTCGTCGCCAGCGACGGTGAGATCCGCGGCCCGTTCCTCGAGGCTGCCATTCGCCAGGTGCGCGCCGAACAACCCGATCTGCAAGCCAGCGACATGGAACTGGCCAACGCCATCCTGGCCAAGAACGCACGAGCCGATTAAAAGCACCTGTGGGTGGGCTGCGCTGTCGCCCAGAGAACTGTGGCCCCTGTGGGAGCGGGCTTGTCCCGCGAATGAAGCGACGCGGTGGATGGCACCGGCTTCGCCGGTGTTCGCGGGACAAGCCCGCTCCCACAGATACCCGCTAAATCAGTGAGTTATGTTTTGTTCTATGGGAGCGGTCTGAACGGTTACCTCAGCTTCAGCGATACGCCTCCACCGGCACACACGCGCAAAACAGATTACGATCGCCATACACGTTGTCGACCCGGTTCACCGCTGGCCAATACTTGTGCTGGCGCACGTGGGCACTGGGCGCGATGCCGCGCTCCAGGCCATACGGCCGATTCCACGGCGCCAGCACATCGGCCAGGGTGTGCGGCGCGTGCTTGAGGGGGTTGTCCTCGGCCGGCCAGGTGCCGTCCTGCACCAGATCGATCTCCTCGCGAATCGCCAGCATCGCCTCGACGAAGCGGTCCAGCTCGGCCTTCGACTCGCTCTCGGTCGGCTCCACCATCAAGGTGCCCGGCACCGGGAACGACATGGTCGGCGCATGGAAGCCATAGTCCATCAGGCGCTTGGCCACGTCCTCCTCGGTGATGCCGGTCTGCGCCTTCAGCGGGCGCAGATCGAGGATGCATTCGTGGGCCACGCGCAGGTTACGCCCGCGGTAAAGCACCGGGAAGGCGCCGCCCAACTGGCTGGCCAGATAGTTCGCCGAAAGGATCGCCACCTCGCTGGCATCGGCCAGTTGCGGCCCCATCATGGCGATGTACATCCAGCTGATCGGCAGGATGCTGGCGCTGCCCCAGGGCGCGGCGCTGACCGCGCTGTTGTTCGGGTCCAGCCCAGGCACCGGCACCACCGGGTGACTGGCGACGAAGGGCGTGAGGTGCGCGCGCACGCCAATCGGGCCCATGCCCGGGCCGCCCCCGCCATGGGGAATGCAGAACGTCTTGTGCAGGTTCATGTGCGAAACATCGGCGCCGATGTCCGCCGGCCGCGCCAGGCCGACCTGGGCATTGAGGTTGGCCCCGTCCATGTACACCTGCCCGCCGTGCTGGTGCACCACCTCGCAGATTTCCCGGATGCCTTCCTCGTACACCCCATGGGTGGAGGGGTAGGTCACCATCAGGCAGGATAACCGCTCGCCTGCGGCCTGCGCCTTGGCCTTGAGATCGCCGAGGTCGACGTTGCCGTGCTCGTCGCAGTCGACGATCACCACCTCCATGCCGGCCATTTGCGCCGAAGCCGGGTTGGTGCCGTGCGCCGAGGATGGGATCAGGCACAACGTGCGCTTGGGCTGATGACGGCTGCGGTGGTAGCGGGTGATCGCCATGAGCCCGGCGTATTCGCCCTGCGCGCCCGAGTTGGGCTGCATGCAGATGGCGTCGAAGCCGGTGATGGCGCACAGCCAACGCTCCAGTTCGTCGATCATCGCCTGGTAGCCCACGGTCTGGGCGGCAGGCGCAAATGGATGCAGCAGGGCGAAGCCGGGCCAGGTGATGGGGATCATCTCGCTGGTGGCGTTGAGTTTCATGGTGCAGGAGCCAAGCGGGATCATCGACTGGTTCAGCGCCAGGTCCTTGTTCTCCAGCTGCTTGAGGTAGCGCAGCATCTCGGTTTCGCTGTGGTGCAGGTTGAAGACCGGATGCTCGAGAAACGCCGAGCGCCGCACCAGCGCGGCCGGAATACCCTCGGGCAGGGCTTGCTGGTCGAGGGTGGCGATGTCCAGCCCATGGTCGACCCCGAGGAAGATGTCGAACAAGCGCAGCACGGTCTGTTCGTTGCAGGTCTCGTCGAGGCTCACGCCCAGATGGCCCCGGCCGAGGATACGCAGGTTGATCCGCGCCGCCTCGGCGCTCTCGATGATCGCAGCCTGGGCACCGCCAACATCGAGCGTGAGGGTGTCGAAGAAGTGCTGGTTGAGCCGTGCGATGCCCTTGGCCTGCAGGCCGGCGGCCAGGATGAAGGTCAGGCGGTGCACGCGCTGGGCGATGCGCCGCAGCCCCTCGGGGCCATGATAGACCGCATAGAAGCCGGCGATGTTGGCCAGCAGCACCTGCGCCGTGCAAATGTTGGAGTTGGCCTTCTCGCGGCGGATGTGCTGCTCGCGGGTCTGCAGGGCCATGCGCAGGGCCGTGTTGCCACGGGCGTCACGCGATACCCCGATGATCCGCCCGGGCATGGCCCGCTTGTAGTCGTCACGGCAGGCGAAATAGGCCGCATGGGGCCCACCGTAGCCCATGGGCACGCCAAAACGCTGGGTCGAGCCGAGCACCACGTCGGCCCCCAGCTCACCCGGAGGCGCCAGCACCAGCAAACTGAGCAAATCGGCAGCGACACAGGCCAGTCCCTGCTGCGCGTGCACTTGGTCGATCAGCGGACGCAGGTCGCGCACTTCGCCGTGGGTATCGGGATATTGCAGCAAGGCGCCGAATACCGAGTGCTTGGCCAGATTGTCGACACTGTCGACGATCAGCTCGAAGCCAAAGCCCTCGGCACGGGTCTTGAGCACCGACAGGGTCTGCGGATGGCAGTGCTCATCGGCGAAGAAGGCGTTGCTCTTGTTGCCCGCCACGCGCTTGGCCAGGGCCATGGCCTCGGCGGCTGCGGTGGCCTCGTCGAGCAACGAGGCATTGGCCAGGGCCAGGCCGGTCAGGTCGATGACCATCTGCTGGAAATTCAGCAGCGCCTCCAGCCGGCCTTGGGCGATCTCCGGCTGGTAGGGGGTGTAGGCGGTGTACCAGCCGGGGTTCTCCAGTACGTTGCGCAGGATGACCGTGGGCGTGATGGTGGCGTGGTAACCCATGCCGATCAGGCTGGTCCACACCTGGTTCTGCTCGGCATAGCCGGCAAGCTTGGCCAGGGCCGCCTGTTCGTCCAGCGCCGCAGGCAGGTCGAGGGGGCGGTTGATGCGGATATCAGGGGGGACGGTCTGCTCGATCAGTTCACTGCGACTGGCGACGCCCAGGGCGCTGAGCATGGCTTGCTGCTCCGAGGTGTCGGGCCCCAGGTGGCGATGCAGAAACGGGTTGAGCGCTTGCAGTTGATGCAGGGATGGCGACTGGGACATGGCGACGATCTCTTCCTGGACCCGTTCTCATGGAGATTCTTAAGTCTAGGAAGGATTGTCGATTTTGCGGGGAAACTTGCTTTTGCAGGGCCGGCCCCATCGCCGGCAAGCCGGCTCCTACAGGACAGTTACAGGCCGAAAACCCGCGCCGTACCTGTGGGAGCGGGCTTGCCCGCGAGAGGGCGATGCGCTATCACTCGCCGATGGCAGCTTTGTAACCTGCGGCATCGAGCAGCTTTTCCTGCTCAGCCTTGTCGCTTGGCTTGAGCTTGAAGATCCACGCCTCATAGGGCGCTTCGTTGAGCAGCTCCGGGCTTTCGGCCAGCTCTTCGTTCACGGCGATCACTTCACCGGCAACCGGCGAGTAGATGTCCGAAGCGGCCTTGACCGACTCGACCACGCCTGCTGTATCGCCAGCGGCAAACACCTTGCCGACCTCGGCCAGCTCGACGAACACCACGTCACCCAGTGCCTCCTGGGCGTGGTCGCTGATGCCCACGGTCACCGTGCCGTCGGCTTCCAGGCGTGCCCATTCATGGCTTTCGGCAAAACGCAGGTCGGCGGGGATATTGCTCATGTCTTGAATTCCTCGATAGGGTCAGCGGTCGGCCCGCCAATAAATGTTCAGATCAGAATCTTGCCGTGGCGCACGAAGGTCGGCTTGACCACCCGCACCGGGTACCACTTGCCGCGTATTTCGACCTCGGCCCGGTCGCCCGTGGCCATGGGTACGCGCGCCAGGGCAATGGATTTGCTCAGCGTAGGCGAGAAACTACCACTGGTGATCTCTCCTTCGCCAATCCCGGCGACACGAACTACCTGATGGGCGCGCAATACGCCACGTTCCTCCAGCACCAGGCCGACCAATTTGCTCTGCACGCCCTGCTCGATTTCCGCCAGCAGCGCGGCGCGGCCGATGAAGTCGCGCTCGGCCGGCTCCCAGGCGATGCACCAGCCCAGGTTGGAGGTCAGCGGGGTGTGGGTCTCGTCGATGTCCTGTCCGTAGAGGTTCATGCCAGCCTCCAGGCGCAGCGTGTCACGCGCACCCAGGCCGCTGGGGGCGATACCGGCGCCCACCAGGTCGTTGAAGAAGCCCACCGCCTCGGCGCCCGGGAGGATGATCTCCAGGCCATCCTCACCGGTGTAGCCGGTGCGGGCGATGAACCAGTCGCCTTCGCTGACGCCTTCGAACGGACGCAGCTCACGGATCAGCGCGGCGCGCGAGGCGCTGAGCAATGCCGCGACCTTGTCGTGGGCCTGAGGGCCCTGGATGGCGAGGATCGCCAGATCCGGGCGGACCTGGACGTCCACCTCGAAGCCTTCGCGTTGCCCGCCCAGCCAGGCCAGGACCTTTTCCCGAGTCGCGGCATTGGTCACCAGGCGGTAGCCGGTTTCGGTGCTGTAGGCGATCAGATCGTCGATGACCCCACCGTGCTCGTTGAGCAATGGGCTGTACAGGGCCTGGCCGACGTCGTCGAGCCGCGCGACATCGTTGGCCAGCAGACGCTGTAGCCAGGCACGGGCGTCGCTGCCGGTGACATCGATGACGGTCATGTGGGAGACATCGAAGACGCCACAATCGCTGCGCACCTGATGGTGCTCCTCGACCTGCGAGCCATAGTGCAGGGGCATGTCCCAGCCACCGAAGTCGACGGTCTTGGCGCCGAGTGCCAGGTGCAGGTCATACAATAGCGTGCGCTGTCCCATGGGTTTCTCCTTCCGGGCGTGGCGAAGCGGCGGCGGGTGATGACGTGGGGCCGTCAGCTCTTGTTGTTGGTACCGCCGCGAGAATGCCGCGCATTGTAGCCGCAAGGACGCAGGCTGGCACCTTTAGTGACTGTGACCGGGCCGCCTGGCGGAACGGCGGATCAGCCCGATGACCGGTAGCAGGCCCACCAGCACCAGAGTCAGCGCCGGCAGCGAGGCGCGCGCCCATTCACCCTCGCTGGTCATCTCGAAAACCCGCACCGCCAGGGTGTCCCAGCCGAACGGGCGCATCAGCAAGGTGGCCGGCATTTCCTTGAGGACATCGACGAACACCAGCAGCCCGGCACTCAGCGCACCCGGCACCAGCAGCGGCAGGTAGACCTTGAAGAACAGCTTCGCGCCACCCACGCCGAGGCTGCGCGAGGCCTCGGGCAGCGACGGACGGACGCGCGCCAGGCTGTTTTCCAGCGGCCCGTAGGCCACGGCGATGAAACGCACCAGATAGGCCAGCAGCAAGGCGCCGATGCTGCCCAGCAGCAGTGGCTTGCCGGCGCCGCCCAGCCAGTTTGAAAAGGGGATCACCCAGTGGTTGTCGAGGTAACTGAAGGCCAGCATGATCGCCACCGCCAGCACCGAGCCGGGCAAGGCGTAACCCAGGTTGGCGATGCCCACGCCGGCACGGATCGCCCCGCTGGGTGCCTGGCGCCGGGCGAACGCCAGCAGCAAGGCCACGCACACCGTCAGCAGCGCCGCCAGGGCGCCCAGGTAGAGGGTATGCATGACCAGCCCCAGGTAACGCTCGTCCAGGTCGTGGCGGCCGCGCTGCCAGCACCACACCAGCAACTGCAGCACTGGGATGACGAAGGCACAGGCGAACACCAGCAGGCACCAACCGCTGGCCAATAGCGCCTTGTAGCCGCGCAGGTGATACAGCGCCTGCCCTCGCGGCCGCTCGTTGGTGCTGTGGCTGGCACCACGGGCACGCCGCTCGCCATACAGCACCAGCATCACCGCCAGCAGCAGCAGACTGGCCAGCTGCGCCGCGCTGGAGAGGCTGAAGAAGCCATACCAGGTCTTGTAGATCGCCGTGGTGAAGGTATCGAAGTTGAACACCGCCACCGCGCCGAAGTCGGCCAGGGTTTCCATCAGCGCCAGGGCGATGCCGGCACCGATGGCCGGGCGCGCCATCGGCAGGGCCACCCGCCAGAACGCTTGCAGCGGCGACAGGCCGAGCACCCGCGCCGCTTCCATCAGGCCCTTGCCCTGGGCCAGGAAGGCGGTACGTGCCAGCAGGTAGACGTAGGGATAGAACACCAGCACCAGCACGACGATGACCCCGCCCGTGGAGCGCACCCGTGGCAGGCGCAGGGGCCCGAACGCCTCGCGCAAGACGCTTTGCACGGGCCCGGCGAAGTCCAGCAGGCCGACGAAGACGAACGCCAGCACATAGGCCGGAATCGCGAACGGCAGCATCAGCGCCCAGTCGAGCCAGCGCCTGCCGGGGAACTGGCAGAGGCTGGTGAGCCAGGCCAGGCTCACGCCAAGCAGGGTGACACCGACGCCTACGCCTAGCACCAGGGTCAGCGTATTGCCCAGCAGGCGGCTCATCTGGGTGTCGAGCAGGTGCGACCAGATCTGCGTGTCGATCGACTGCCAGGCCAGCAGCAACACGCTCAGGGGGAGCAGCACCAGGGCGGCGATCAGGCCGACCGGCAGGTACCAGCGGCGTTGGCGGGTGTGGGGCAAAGGTTTGGTCTCGGTAATGGAATGCGACCGCTGCGCGGTCGTTCGCGGGTAAACCCGCTCCTACAGGATCTTCACCGTTTGCCAGGGCCGGTACGGTACCTGCAGGAGCCGGCTTGCCGACGACAGGGCCGTTACAGGCCCCAAGAATACTCAGTTCCAGCCAGCCCGGTCCATCAGGCGAATGGCCTCGGCCTGGCGCTTGCCGGCGATTTCCACTGGAATGCTGTCGGCCTTGAAGCTACCCCAGGCCGCGACCTCGTCCGAAGGCTTCACCTTCGGGTTGGCCGGAAATTCCTGGTTGATGTCGGCGAACAGCTTTTGCGCCTCCTCGCCCGTCATCCACTCGACCAGCGCCTTGGCCGCCTGCGGATGCGGGGCATGCTTGGTCAGGCCGATACCCGACAAATTGACGTGCACGCCACGGTCGTTCTGGTTGGGCCAGAAGATTTTCACCGCCAGCTTCGGGTTGGCCTTGTGCAGGCGCCCGTAGTAGTAGGTGTTGACCACACCGACATCGCACTGGCCAGCCTCGACGGCCTGGATCACGGCGTTGTCGTCGGAGAACACGTCGGTGGACAGGTTGTTGACCCAGCCCTTGACGATCTGCTCGGCCTTGGCCTCGCCGTGGGTCTCGATCAGGGTGGCGGTCAGCGACTGGTTGTAGACCTTCTTCGCCGTGCGCAGGCACAGGCGGCCTTCCCATTGCTTGTCGGCCAGGGCTTCGTATGTGCTCAGCTCTTCGGGCTTGACCCGATCGGTGGCGTAGATGATGGTCCGGGCGCGCAGGCTAAGGCCGGTCCAGTCATGGGACGAGGCGCGGTACTGTGGCGGGATGTTCTGGTCGATGACGCTCGACTTGATCGGCTGCAGGATACCCATCTGCTCGGCCTGCCAGAGGTTGCCGGCATCGACGGTCAGCAACAGGTCGGCCACGCCGTTCTCACCCTCGGCCTTGATGCGCTGCATCAGCGGCGCTTCCTTGTCGGTGATGAACTTGATCTTGACCCCGGTCTTGGCGGTATAGGCATCGAACACCGGCTTGATCAGCTCGTCGATGCGCGAGGAGTACACCACCACTTCGTCAGCTGCCTGGGCGGCGCCACCGAACAGGGTCAGGGCCAGGGCGGCCAGTAGGGGCTTGCGTGGCAACATGGGAAGCGCTCCTCGGGATCGTATAGAGGTGCGAATGGTAGTGAATCCCATTTTCCGGCTCACCCACCGAGCCGTTACCGGATGTTGCTGAAGAACGCCTGTGTTAGCGGCCTTGTGTGGCGAAAGGGCCGCAAAGCGGCCCCAACGCTCTCAAACCTTGGCCAATTCCGGCAAATCCCCGGAAAGCCCCAGCGCCTGGCGCACGAACAACGCCTTGGCCTCGGGCATCTGCTGCACCAGCTTCAACCCACTGTTGCGCAACCAGCGCAGCGGCAGCGGATTGGCCTGGAACAACCGCTCGAAGCCCTCCATCGCCGCCATCAACGCCAGGTTGTGCGGCATGCGCCTGCGCTCATAACGGCTGAGCACCTTCACATCCGCCAGCCGCTCGCCCCGCTCACAGGCATTGACCAGCACCTCGGCCAGCACCGCGGCATCGAGAAAGCCCAGGTTGACGCCCTGCCCAGCCAACGGGTGGATGGTGTGCGCGGCATCGCCGATCAGCACCAGGCCTTCGTCCACGTAGCGCTTGGCGTGGCGCTGGCGCAACGGCACGCTGACCCGCGGATCGGCCTCCAGCACCTGACCCAGGCGCCCCTCGAAGGCTCGCTCCAGGGCCGTACGGAAGGTCGCGTCGTCCGTCGCCATGACCTGCTCGGCGTGCTCGGGCGTCGTCGACCAGACGATCGAGCACCAGTCCTGCAGGCCATCGCGCGACAGCGGCAGGAACGCCAGCGGCCCCTCGTCGGTGAAGCGCTGCCAGGCCGTGCCCTGGTGCGGCGCGCTGCAGCGCACGCTGGTGACGATGGCATGGTGCAGATAGTCCCACTCGCGGGTCTCGCAGCCGGCCAGGCGTCGTACCGCCGAGTTGGCGCCGTCGGCGGCCACCACCAGCGGCGCGCGCAGGCGCCGGCCATCGGCCAGGGTCAGCAGCCACTCGTCACCCGAGCGGCGCAGTTGCTCGACGCGGGCGTTGGCCAGCAGGCCGACATCGCTGTCGTGCAGGCGCTCGAGCAGGCCGTCCTGGACCACGCGGTTCTCGACGATATGGCCGAGCACCTGGGCATGCACACTGGTGGCGGAAAAGTGAATCTGCCCGGTGCCGCTGCCATCCCAGACCTGCATGTCCGAATACGGCGAACAGCGCCGTTGGACGATGCCCTCCCAGGCGCCAAGGCGCTCGAGGATGCGCTGGCTGGCCGCCGACAAGGCGCTGACCCGCGGCTCGAACGGCGCCTGGGCGTCGAACGGCTTGACCGCCAACGGGCCGCCGTCGAGCAGGAAGATTTCCAGCCCACTGTGGCGCAAGGCCAGGGCCAGGGCGCTGCCGACCATACCGGCACCGACAATCAACAGATCTGCGCGCATTTCCATGCCTTACGCCTGCCTCGCTTGCGGCTTGAGCCGCACGTATAGGGTTTTATCGACCCGCGCCACCAGCTCGCCGGCACCGTCGCGGATATCCACCTGCAATCGCGGCAGGTACTTCTTGCCATTGGCGGTCTGCTGGCGGATCTCGTCGAGCAAGGCATCGTCGACGTGGAACTCGGCATACACCGGGCCCTTGCCCGGGGCGATGAAGTCGATGCTCGCGGCCTTGTCCCAGACGATGTAGTCGCGGCCCAGTTGCTCCATCAGCAACAGCATGTAGAACGGGTCGACCATCGAATACAGGCTGCCGCCGAACTGGGTGCCGACGTAGTTGCGGTTCCAGCGCGCAAGCTTCATGCGAACCCTGGCGGTGCGCATGTCGGCACCGATGTGCTGGATGCGGATGCCCGCGCCCAGGTACGGCGGATAGAGGTTCAGCAGCCACCGCAGCATGCGGGCCCGGCGCGCCAGCCGGCGTGGGTTGCTCATGCCCTGCCCCGCGCATCGGGGCGGGTGCCCAGGCCCATGGCCTGGCGGGCGAACCAGCTTTTGGCCGGCGGCAGCAGGTCGAGCCCGAGCAGGCCGATGTTGCGCCCTGCTGCCAACAGCGGCTGGCCACTGCCGAACAGCCGGGTGACCTGGTCGGAGAAGCCGATGGTCAGCGACTGGTCCAAGCGCTGGCGCTGCTGGTAGGCCTGCAAGGTCGCCAGGTCGCCAGGCTGCTGCGGGCCGGCCAGCAAGGCCTCGGCCAGCGCCTGCACGTCGCGCAGCGACAGATTGAACCCCTGGCCGGCGATGGGATGCAGGCTGTGCGCCGCATTGCCCAGCACCACCAGGTGCGGGCGTACCTGCTCCTCGGCCTCGACCAGCGCCAGTGGGTAGAGGTGCCGCGCACCGACCTGGCGCAACGCCCCCAGGCGGTAGCCGAAGGCCGCTTGCAGCTCACGCAGGAATGCCCGCTCGTCGATCTCGGCCAGGCGCTGGGCGTCCATCCCCTGGCGGGTCCAGACCAACGCGCAGCGGTTGT
This sequence comes from Pseudomonas putida, assembly GCF_005080685.1. Taxonomy (NCBI): domain Bacteria; kingdom Pseudomonadati; phylum Pseudomonadota; class Gammaproteobacteria; order Pseudomonadales; family Pseudomonadaceae; genus Pseudomonas; species Pseudomonas putida. The sequence continues at coordinate 6,290,312 of NZ_CP039371.1, forward strand.
CGGGCAATGGCAGCAAGGCCATCGGGCCCTGCTCCGTGAAGCGCTCGAAGGCCTGGCCGCAATGGGCCTCGCCCGGCGTGATGTTGGCAATCAGCGCGCTTTGCTCGTAAGGTGTGCGGCGCACGTGGATGCCCAGCTGCTCGCGCAGGCCCGAGCGGCCACCGTCGGCCAGCACCGCCAGGTCGCACTCCAGGTGGGTATCGTCATCGAGTTGCAGTCGGTAGCCCCCCTCGATGGCTTGCATCGCCCCGACCTCGGCCGGGCAACGCCAGCTCACCACTTCGCTGTCCAGGCCCTGCCACAGGCATTGCCCGAGCCAGGCGTTCTCGACCACGTAGCCCAGCGCCGGCACGCCCTCTTCCAGGGCATCCAGGCGCGTGGCGCCGAAACGACCGCGATCGGACACGTGGATCTGGCGGATCGGCTCGGCGCGGCGGCCAATGGCTTGCCACAGGCCCAGGTGCTGGTAGATCTGCTGGGTGCCGAAGGACAACGCCGACGAACGCGCATCGTAGCTGGGCTGGAAGCTGTCGCCGGGGGCGAACGGCTCGATCAACAGGATCTTCCAGCCACGCGCCTTGGCCCCGGCCTGCAGGGCCAGGGCCAGGCTCGCACCGACCAGCCCGCCGCCGATGATCGCCAGGTTGACCCGGCTCATGCGGCGTCCTGGCGCGCAGCCTGCATCAGTGCCTCGATCTCGGCCACCGTCCGCGGCACGCCCGAGGTCAGAATTTCACAGCCTTGCCTGGTCACTACCACGTCGTCCTCGATCCTGATGCCGATGCCGCGCCACTTCTTGGCCACGGCCTGGTTGTCGGCAGCGATGTAGATGCCGGGCTCAACGGTCAACGCCATGCCCGGTTCCAGCACGCGCCACTGGCCGCCGACCTTGTACTCGCCGACATCGTGCACGTCCATGCCCAGCCAATGCCCGGCGCGGTGCATGTAGAAGGCCCGATAGGCCTCGCTGTCGATCAACGCCTGCACCTCACCCTTGAGCAGCCCCAGCTCCACCAGGCCCTCGGTGATGACCCGCACGGTCGCCTCGTGGGCGTGGTTCCAGTGCTTGCCCGGCGCGATCTCGGCAAAGGCCGCGGCCTGGGCTTTGAGCACCAGCTCGTAGATGGCCTTCTGTTCCGGCGAAAAGCGCCCGCTGACCGGGAAGGTGCGGGTGATGTCGCTGGCATAGCAGTCGATCTCGCAGCCCGCATCGATCAGCACCAGGTCGCCGTCCTTGAGCGTGGCGTCGTTCTGCTGGTAGTGCAGGATGCAGCCGTTGCGCCCGGCCGCGACGATCGAGCCGTACGCCGGCATCTTCGCCCCGCCCTTGCGGAACTCGTAGTCCAGCTCGGCTTCCAGGCTGTATTCGTGCAGCCCCGCCCGGCAGGCCTGCATGGCCCGCACGTGGGCCCGTGCGGAAATCTGCGCGGCGGCCCGCATCACTTTCACTTCCGCCGCCGATTTATACAGGCGCATGTCGTGCAGCAGATGATCCAGGGCAACGAATTCGTTCGGCGGCTGGGCACCGAGGCGCGCCTTGGACCGGATCACGTTGATCCAGTCCATCAGCCGGCGGTCGAACTCGGGGTTGCTGCCCATGGCGCTGTAGACCCGCTCGCGGCCTTCGATCAGGCCCGGGAGGATCTCGTCGATGTCGGTGATGGGGAAGGCATCGTCGGCACCGAAGTCGCGGATCGCGCCTTCCTGGCCGGCACGCAAGCCATCCCACTGCTCACGCTCGGCATTGCGCTCACGGCAGAACAGCACGTACTCGCCATGCTCGCGGCCCGGGATCAGCGCGATCACCGCCTCGGGCTCGGGGAAGCCGCTGAGGTACTGGAAGTCACTGTCCTGGCGATAGACATGCTCTACGTCGCGGTTGCGAATGGCAACCGCGGCAGCCGGCAGGATAGCGATGCTGTTGGGGACCATCTGCGCCATCAGCGCCTTGCGCCGACGGGCATACTCGGCCTTGGGTATGTGGCTCATGGGCAGGACTACCCCCGGTTGATCAGTGCAGCGATGGTTTTGGCGCGGGCGCGACCGGCGCGGCCAGCTCCGTGTACAGCAGCAGCGGCGCGACTCGCAGGTACTCCATGACTTCCATGTAGTCGCTCTCGCCGTCTTCGGACTCTTCCAGCGCGTCCTGCACCTGGGAGATGGCGACCAGGTCCTGGAGCACTTCCTTGGCTTCGGTGGACAGGTCCTTGCCACCGGCGTTCAGCCCGAAGCCGGTAATGAAGCCCTGGCACCACTGGCCCAGCGCGATGGCCCGCTCGCCCAGCGGAGCGTCGTCGCTCGGCAGCAGCAGGACGATGGCGATGTCTTCGCCGGTCAGTTCGGTCTTGACCATCTCCTGCAGGCCGATCAGGGCGGCGCGGACGTTGTCCTGCGGCTCGCTCTCCAGCGCGCCGGCGGCATCGGCCAGCCAGGCGTCGGCATCGAAGCCAGCACCGGCGCAACTGCGGCCGATCAGCAGGCCATGCAGCTCGGCAGGGGAAACAGGGTGACCATTGCTCGAGAGCAACGCGGCGAAGGCGGTATAAGGCGATTGGGTATTAGGCATGGGCTGCTAGGCGCCAGGCGGCGCATTTGACTAGAATGAAGACCTTGTATCCTAGCACCGGCAGGCGCGCCAAGACCATCTGCACTGGCCGTTGCCGTTCAGGGACAGGCATCATTGCCGGGTGAGTCAACGACGGAGCGAATCGAGTGCAACCCACGCAAGAGAACGACCTGCAAGCGCTGATGAGCCGATTCGAGTTGCTGATCGAACGCGTCGAGCAACTTAAACGGCAAAATGCACTCCTACTAGCTCAGGAAAAATCCTGGCGCGAGGAGCGCGCCCACCTCATCGAAAAGAACGAGATCGCGAGGCGCAAGGTCGAGTCGATGATTTTACGCCTCAAGGCCCTGGAGCAAGACTCATGAGTTCAAGCAATAGCGTCACCGTGCAGATACTCGACAAGGAATACTCGATCATCTGCCCGCCGGAAGAGCGCAACAACCTGGTCGGCGCCGCGCGCTACCTCGATGGCAAGATGCGCGAGATCCGCAGCAGCGGCAAGGTGATCGGTGCCGACCGTATTGCCGTGATGGCCGCGCTGAACATCACCCACGAATTGCTGCACCGCCAGGAAACCCCGGCCACGCCAGCCGGCGGCGCCACCCGCGAGCAGGTTCGCGACCTGCTGGAACGGGTGGATATCGCATTAGCCGACGACCCGGGTACCAAAAACAGCTGAGGTTGGTATACTGGCGCCACTCCCTGGGGGATGCGCCAGTCGGTTATGTCCCTGAGCCGATACGCACAACCACGGGGGTTGCACGCTGGGGCCGGTGTGCATGTCCGCCCGACGGAAAGCCTTAACGCCCCCTGCAATCTCCACCTTGAACTTTCGGGTTCAAGGGCTACACCGATAGCGGTCTTATCGGGGAGCCTGATTGCTCTTGCCCGCCTCCCCCGGCGGGCAATTTCGTTTGGCCGGTAGCGCCGGCCAGCACACCTGGGATCGCTCGTGCCATGACCGACACCGCGCCGCTCACCCGCCCTCAGCTTCGCCGCCTGCTCCGCAATGCCCGCCGCGCTCTCACGCCTGCCCAGCAACGCCGGGCCGCTCAGGGACTGTATCGCCAACTGGCGCAGCACCCGCTGTTCCGTCGCGCCCGGCACATTGCTCTGTACCTGCCCAATGACGGCGAAATCGACCCACGCCTGTTGCTGCGCGAGGCCCAACGCCGTGGCAAACGCACCTACCTGCCGGTGCTGCATGCCTGGCCGCGCACACGTATGGTGTTCCAGCGTTTCGAACAGGGCGAAAAACTGCGCCGCAACCGCTTCCGCATTCCCGAGCCAATGATCGAGCGCAAGCGCCAGCGGCCGATCTGGGCACTGGACCTGATCCTGCTGCCGCTGGTGGGCTTCGATGAAGTGGGGGGCCGACTGGGCATGGGCGGCGGCTTCTATGATCGCAGCCTGGCTTATCAGGCGCGGCGCAAGGCTTGGAAGAAACCGTTGCTGCTGGGGCTGGCCCATGAATGCCAGAAGGTCGAGCGGCTGGCGCAGGCCAGTTGGGACGTACCCCTGCAAGGCACGGTCTCGGACCGTGGCTGGTACCTGGCGACGAAGTGAGAGGTATCAGCGCTGCGGATTGGCGTCGGACGGAGCCTGATAGGCTGCGGTGTCGAGCTTACGCTCCCAGAAACCCTGGGCGTAACCGGTGGTGACCACACCAAGACCAAAGATGAAGACCAGGATCCACAGCAGATCCGGTTTGCGTTGATTCATCGAAGATTGCCCCCCTAGGCAATTGTTCCGGCTCGGCGACCTTCTTAGGGTGTCGCCGGAGCATCTAGCATTAAAACGGGCGCATTTTCCGACAACCTGCGACGACACGCAAACCTTGGCGTCAGCCGTATGTCGGTTTCATGCAACTAGTTATTACAGACTTTGTCAGGAGCACCTTGCATGGCCTATTGGCTGATGAAATCCGAGCCAGACGAGCTCTCGATCGAAGGATTGGGCCGTCTGGGCGAAGCCCGCTGGGATGGCGTGCGCAACTATCAGGCACGTAACTTCCTGAGGGGCATGAGCGTAGGCGATGAATTCTTCTTCTACCACTCAAGCTGCCCACAGCCGGGCATTGCAGGCGTGGCCAAGATCATTCGGGCAGCGTACCCCGACCCTACTGCGCTGGACCCTCAGAGCCATTACTTCGACGCCAAGGCCAGCAGCGAAAAAAATCCCTGGAGTGCCGTGGACGTGGCCCACGTGAAGACCTTCGGCCAAGTGCTGGGGTTGGGTTTGCTGAAGCAGCAGAGCGCACTGGAGGAATTACCGCTGGTTCAGAAAGGCAGCCGGTTGTCGGTGATGCCGGTGACGGCTGAGCAATGGGCTGCGATCGTGGCGCTGGCGCGCTGAACGCAAGAAGCCTGACGATGCTGTTGCCATAACGACAAAGGGCGCCTTTCGGCGCCCTACTCACAGACAGGTCGGCTTGTCATCGCCATCTACCTGCCCGGCTCTGTAATTGCTGGTTGGACCAGGATCCGCAGAGTCTCACAAGCCCCTTTCGGGAACAGGGTCAGTATGAGACATCGGGGCTTCGAGTGACAACCCGCTGCTCTGTTGCCAGATGTTTGAAGCCCAAGGAGCCGACCACTGCGCCTTTTACTGCATCAAAATGATGGGACTCCATTGGTGGATGGCACGGGCTTCGCCCGTATTCGCGGGACAAGCCCGCTCCCACAGGAGTCGCGCAAGATTCTGGAAATTGAGCGAGACAGTTGCTCCTACAGGCTCACTGCACAATCAGGTTGTTGAACAACAAATCCTCGACGATCGGCTTGCCCTCTTCGCCTTCCATCACCTGCTGCACCTGCTTCAAAGCTTCCTGGCGCAGTTTTTCCTTGGCCTCAACATTGCTCAGGTTATCCACGCTCTGCTGGGCGAACAGCGCCACCAGCTGGTTGCGAATCAACGGCTCGTGGTGCTTGACCGCGGCGGCGGCGGCATCGCCGGTCACGCGCAGGGCCACGTCGGCCTTGTACACGCGCAGCTTGGGGCCGCCGTCAAGGGCATAGTTGCCCACGAAGGGTGGGCTCAGGCTGATGTAGGCCACCTTCGGCTCGCCTTCCTTGCTCTCTTCGGCCGCCGCCACGGCCGGCAGCATCAGGGCCAGCACCATCAAGATCCACGCTTTCACGAATTCACTCCTCAAAACAATTGGCGCCAGCTTAACCAGCACGTCGCTCAAACCCAAGCCCAGGCTTGTGCCGACACTTATGCCAGCACATCAGGGCAGGCCATGCTGATTGACCCGGCAGGCGACCCTCCTACACTTATCGGCCACTACGCGCAAAGGAATAGCCCCGATGAAAGCTGTGTTGTGCAAAACCCTCGGTCCGGCTCGCGACCTGGTGCTCGAAGAAGCCGCCAGCCCGCAGCCGAAGATCAACGAAGTGCTGCTCGACGTGCAGGCCGCAGGGGTCAACTTCCCCGACACCCTGATCATCGAAGGCAAATACCAGTTCAAGCCGCCCATGCCGTTCTCGCCTGGCGGCGAAGCAGCCGGAGTGATAGCGGCGGTGGGCGACAAGGCAGGGCCGTTCAAGGTCGGTGACCGGGTGATGGCCCTGACCGGCTGGGGTGCGTTCGCCGAGCAGGTGGCAGTACCTGGCTACAACGTGCTGCCGATCCCCGCGACCATGGACTTCACCACCGCTGCTGCCTTCTCCATGACCTACGGCACCTCGATGCATGCACTGCGCCAGCGCGCGCAATTGCAGCCGGGCGAGACCTTGCTGGTGCTGGGTGCATCCGGTGGCGTGGGCCTGGCGGCGGTGGAGATCGGCAAGGCCATGGGCGCGCGGGTGATCGCCGCGGCCAGCAATGCCGACAAGCTGGCGGTGGCCAAGGCCGCCGGGGCCGATGAGTTGATCGACTACAGCCAGGCGAGCCTCAAGGATGAAATCAAGCGGCTGACCGGCGGCCAGGGCGCTGACGTGATCTTCGATCCGGTCGGCGGTGACTTGTTCGACCAGGCCGTGCGCGGGCTGGCCTGGAATGGCCGGTTGTTGGTGGTGGGTTTCGCCAGTGGCAGCATCCCGCAAATGGCGGCGAACCTGGTGTTGCTCAAGGGCGCTGCGGTGATGGGCGTGTTCTGGGGCTCGTTCGCCCAGCGTCAGCCCGAGGATAACGCGGCGAACTTCCAGCAGCTGTTCGCCTGGCATGCCGGGGGGAAACTCAAGCCGCTGGTGTCGCAGACTTATCCACTGGCCGAGGCCGGCGCGGCGATCGAAGCACTTGCGCAGCGGCGGGCTGTGGGTAAGTTGGTGGTGCTAGTCAGATAAAGGGACTGGCTATTCTGGCCCTATCGCCGGCAAGCCGGCTCCTACAAGGGCTGGACCGACAACATTCCTGTAGGAGCCGGCTTGCCGGCGATGAGGTCGTCACGGCCGGCTCAGACCTCGCGCAGGTTATGGCAGCGCCTGAAGCGCGCCTCCAGGTTGCGGTCCGGCATCTGGTGGCTGCGCAGCGCATTGAGCGTCTGCTCCACGTAATCGCGGGTGGTGCCATAGCGCCCCTTGGCACTGGCCAGGATCTGGCTCAACAGGCTGTCAGGCAGGTTGCCCGCATAGCACGGCAGATGGCGCTCCAGCACGAAGCCCAGGGCCTGCACGCGGCTGCCATCATCCAGTTTGCAACTCAACCAATGCGGACGGTAGGCCGGGTATGGCATCTCCCGCTGCCACAACGCCAGCAGCGAATTTTCGAGGTCGCTGTCATCCAGCCGGTAGGCAAAGCCGCTGCAAGAACCGCCGCGGTCGAGGCCGAACACCAGGCCCGGGATCTCCGGCGTGCCGCGGTGCTCGTGCGACCACAGGTACAACCCACGGTGATAACCATGCACACGTGCGCGCCGACGCTCGACCGAGTTGCACTCCGGCCGCCAGATCAACGAGCCATAGGCAAACAACCAGACCGGCCCGCCCTCATGACGCGACATGGTCAGCTGCATCGAATCCAACAGTTGCTCGCGCGTGTGTTGCAAGCCAAAGTCGAGCGCGGGTGGATAGGTAACTTCGAAGGAAAGACTTTCAATTGCCGACATAAGCTGCCGCCATATTCCCTGTGAACTACGAATGTGGCCCTCACCACGCGAGGCAGCCGTGCCAGACTGCCTCTGGCGCCGCCAATGCGGGGCCTTGGTAGCTAACCTAAGCCAAGCGGCACACTATTCACAAGTATATGCGGGAAATTGTATAACGCCTTCCGACGATTGGAGACCATTATTCCAAAGGCCGATAAAGTTATTAACCAAGGCGGTAACAATTACCGCCTTATAACCACTTCCGGCAACTTACGTTATTAGCCCCGTGGCGCGTAGGCGAACACATCGGCGCGCATACGGTGTGCATCCATCCCCGCCTCGACCAGTGCATCGAGCGTGGCGTAGATCATGTTCGGCGAGCCACTGGCGTACACGTGCACCGTATTCAGATCGGCCACGTCTTCGCAGACCGCCTCGTGCAGCATGCCGCAGCGCCCTTCCCAGCCACACAGGTCGCTGACCACCTTGTGCAGGAACAGGTTCGGCAACTTCTGCCATTCGTCCCAGTGTTCGATGGCGTAGAAGTCTTCCGGGCGGCGCACGCCCCAGTACAGGTGCACCGGGTGCTTGAAGCCTTGGGCTCGGCAGTGCTCGACCAGGCTGTGCATCTGCCCCATGCCGGTGCCTGCGGCGATCAGCACCAGCGGCCCCTCGGGCAGCTCGGCCAGATGGGTATCGCCAAAGGGCATCTCGATACGCGCCAGGCCATCCTGGCGCAACTGATCGATCAGCTGCAGCGCGCTGGGTTCACGGGCCAGTACGTGCAGCTCCAGATCACGCCCGCTGTGCGGCGCCGAGGCCAGCGAGAACGCTGCCGGCTTGCCTCCCTCGCGCTCGATCATCAGGTACTGCCCGGCATGGTAGCGCGGCGGCTTGCCAGCCGGCGCACGCAAGCGCACGCGCCAGACGTCGCCACCGACTTCGACGCACTCGCTTACCGTGCACGCCAGCTTGCGCACCGGCAGTTCGCCCAGTGCCAGCACACCGTCCCAGAGCAACACGCAGTCCTCCAGCGGTTCGGCGATACAGGTGAACAGCTCACCATGGTCACGCACCTCGCCGTCCTGGCGCACGCGCCCTTCGACCAGCAAGGCGGCGCAGACATGGCAATTGCCATTGCGGCAGCTGTTGGGACAGTCATAGCCCAGGCGCCGGGCGCCATCGAGGATCCGTTCCCCGGGTTGAAGCGTCAGCACTGCCCCGGACGGCTGCAACGTTACCTGCATCAATCTATTCCCAACTGATCCCACAACTCGTCGATACGGCGGGTGACGGCCTCGTCCTTGACGATGGCACGGCCCCATTCGCGTGTAGTCTCGCCCGGCCACTTGTGGGTGGCATCCAGGCCCATCTTCGACCCCAAGCCCGACACTGGCGAAGCGAAATCCAGGTAGTCGATCGGCGTGTTGTCGATCATCACCGTATCACGCTTGGGGTCCATGCGCGTGGTGATGGCCCAGATCACGTCGTTCCAGTCGCGGGCGTTGATATCGTCGTCAGTGACGATAACGAACTTGGTGTACATGAACTGTCGTAGGAACGACCACACCCCCAGCATCACGCGCTTGGCGTGGCCCGGGTACTGCTTCTTGATGGTCACCACCGCCATGCGATAGGAGCAGCCTTCGGGCGGCAGGTAAAAGTCGACGATCTCGGGGAACTGCTTCTGCAGGATCGGCACGAACACTTCGTTCAGCGCGACGCCAAGGATCGCCGGCTCATCCGGTGGCCGGCCGGTGTAGGTGCTGTGGTAGATCGGTTTGTGCCGGTGGGTGATGCGCTCGACGGTGAACACCGGGAAGCTGTCCACCTCGTTGTAGTAGCCGGTGTGGTCGCCGTAAGGCCCTTCGGGGGCCATTTCACCTGGGTGGATGACGCCTTCGAGGATGATCTCGGCGGTGGCCGGCACCTGCAGGTCGCTGCCGCAGCACTTGACCAGCTCGGTGCGGTTGCCGCGCAGCAGGCCGGCGAAGGCGTACTCGGACAAGGTGTCGGGCACCGGGGTCACGGCGCCGAGGATGGTCGCAGGGTCCGCGCCGAGGGCGACGGCGACCGGGAATGGCTGGCCAGGGTGCTTCTCGCACCACTCGCGGTAGTCCAACGCGCCGCCACGGTGGCTGAGCCAGCGCATGATGACCTTGTTGCGGCCAATCACCTGCTGGCGATAGATGCCCAGGTTCTGGCGCTCTTTGTTCGGGCCCCGGGTGACGGTCAGGCCCCAGGTGATCAGCGGCGCCACGTCGCCTGGCCAGCAGTGCTGGATCGGCAACTGGGACAGGTCGACGTCGTCGCCCTCCACCAGCACTTCCTGGCACACCGCGTCCTTGACCACCTTGGGCGCCATCGACACGACCTTCTTGAAGATCGGCAGCTTCGACCAGGCGTCCTTCAAGCCCTTCGGCGGCTCGGGCTCCTTGAGGAAGGCCAGCAGCTTGCCGATTTCGCGCAGCTCATCGACCGATTCGGCACCCATGCCCATGGCCACCCGCTCCGGCGTGCCGAACAGGTTGCCCAGCACCGGAATGTCGAAGCCCGTGGGCTTTTCGAACAGCAGCGCCGGGCCCTTGGCGCGCAGGGTGCGGTCGCAGACCTCGGTCATTTCCAGGACGGGGGAGATCGGAACCTGGATGCGCTTGAGTTCGCCGCGCTGCTCCAGGCCACGGATGAAGTCGCGCAAATCGCGATACTGCATGCAAGAGCCTCGTGTTGGCCGTATCGGTCGGGGTTGCAGAGTGTAGCGCCGTTCGGGCCTGGTTTGGGGGCAAAAATGAAATGGGGCCGCTTCGCGCCCCATCGCGGCACAAGGCCGCTCCTACAGGATTCAGCGAGATCCCCTGTAGGAGCGGCCTTGTGCCGCGATGGGCTGCGAAGCAGCCCCAATCAATTCCGACCTGAAACGCTTACTTACGCTTCATCGACAGGAAGAACTCGTCGTTGGTCTTGGTCTGCTTGAGCTTGTCGACCAGGAACTCGATGGCCGCGACTTCGTCCATCGGGTGCAGCAGCTTGCGCAGGATCCACATGCGCTGCAGTTCGTCGTCGGCGGTCAGCAGCTCTTCGCGGCGAGTACCGGAACGGTTGATGTTGATGGCCGGGAACACACGCTTCTCGGCGATGCGGCGGTCCAGGGGCAGCTCCATGTTGCCGGTACCCTTGAACTCTTCGTAGATCACTTCGTCCATCTTCGAGCCGGTTTCGACCAGCGCGGTGGCGATGATGGTCAACGAACCGCCTTCCTCGATGTTACGCGCGGCACCGAAGAAACGCTTCGGCTTCTCCAGGGCGTGGGCATCGACACCACCGGTCAGCACCTTGCCGGAGCTCGGGATCACGGTGTTGTAGGCACGGGCCAGACGGGTGATGGAGTCGAGCAGGATGACCACGTCCTTCTTGTGCTCGACCAGGCGCTTGGCCTTCTCGATGACCATCTCGGCGACCTGCACGTGGCGGGTCGGCGGCTCGTCGAAGGTCGAGGCGACCACTTCACCGCGCACGGTGCGCTGCATCTCGGTCACTTCTTCCGGGCGCTCGTCGATCAGCAGGACGATCAGGTGGCACTCGGGGTTGTTGCGGGTGATGTTGGCCGCGATGTTCTGCAGCATGATGGTCTTGCCCGCTTTCGGCGGAGCGACGATCAGGCCACGCTGGCCCTTGCCGATCGGAGCGCACAGGTCGATGACGCGGCCGGTGAGGTCTTCGGTGGAGCCGTTACCGGCTTCCATCTTCAGGCGCTCGTTGGGGAACAGCGGCGTCAGGTTCTCGAACAGGATCTTGTTCTTGGCGTTTTCCGGACGGTCGAAGTTGATGGTATCGACCTTCAGCAGGGCGAAGTAACGCTCCCCTTCCTTCGGCGGGCGGATCTTGCCGACGATGGTGTCGCCGGTACGCAGGTTGAAGCGGCGGATCTGGCTGGGCGAGACGTAGATGTCGTCTGGGCCGGCCAGGTAGGACGCATCAGCCGAACGCAGGAAACCGAAACCATCCTGGAGAATCTCCAGCACGCCGTCACCCGAGATCTCTTCGCCGCTTTTCGCGTGCTTCTTCAACAGGGCGAAAATCACGTCCTGCTTGCGCGAACGGGCCATGTTTTCGATGCCCATCTGTTCGGCCATTTCCAGCAGATCGGTAATCGGCTTTTGCTTGAGTTCAGTCAGGTTCATAAGGGGAGTGACGTAATCATGTAAGAAGGGAGAATTAAGCTTCTGGCTTAATGAGGCCGCGCCGCTAGATGGCGACAGGATCGCGTACTGATTCGAATTGGGGATGCTTCGGCGACGGCGTGTAGAGGGCACTGGAGAAGCAGTGCGAGGCCGAATGTAACACTTGCTTTTTTCTGCGTCTAGTGCTCTGAAAAAGAAAAGCCCCGCATTTGCGGGGCATTTTCACATCACAGGTGGGCGTCGAGGAACGCGGCCAGCTGCGACTTGGACAGAGCGCCGACCTTGGTGGCTTCGACGTTGCCATTCTTGAACAGCATCAGGGTCGGGATACCACGCACGCCGTGCTTGGCTGGAGTTTCCTGGTTCTCGTCGATGTTCAGCTTGGCGACGGTCAGTTTGCCTTCGTAGGTGGAAGCGATGTCGTCCAGAACCGGAGCGATCATCTTGCATGGACCGCACCATTCAGCCCAGTAGTCGACCAGCACCGGGCCTTGAGCCTGAAGAACTTCGGCTTCGAAGGTGGCGTCGGTGACGTGTTTGATCAGATCGCTGCTCATGGATATCTCCAGGGTCGTAAGCAAAAAAACGTGGCCCATGATAGCCGCACCCACGCCCCACAGGAAGTCACAGACGATTGAGTGTAACTATAGTGGTGCAAGACGCTGCGAATCGAAACTGTCACACACGTGTCATAGCATCGAATGGCACATTGCCTTGCATCATGCCCCGGAGCGTCACGCGTTGGCGACAGCCATGGATCGTGGCACGATTGCCGGGTTAACGACCGAGAACACATCGACCATGCCGCATACCACCGCGAAGAACCTGTCTCTGATCGCTGCCATCGACCTGGGCTCCAACAGTTTCCACATGGTAGTCGCCAAGGCCCACCACACCGAGATCCGCATTCTCGAAAGGCTGGGGGAAAAGGTGCAGCTGGCAGCCGGCATCGACGACGCCCGCATGCTCAGCGAAGAGGCCATGGAACGAGGCCTGGAGTGCCTCAAGCGCTTTGCCCAGCTGATCAACGGCATGCCCGCCGGTGCCGTGCGCATCGTCGGCACCAACGCCCTGCGTGAAGCGCGCAACCGCAACGCCTTCATCCAGCGCGCCGAAGCCATTCTCGGCCACCCGGTCGAGGTCATTTCCGGTCGTGAAGAAGCGCGCCTGATCTACCTGGGCGTGTCGCACACCCTGGCCGACACCCCCGGCAAGCGCCTGGTCGCCGACATCGGCGGCGGCAGCACCGAGTTCATCATCGGCCAGCGCTTCGAACCGCTGCTGCGCGAAAGCCTGCAGATGGGCTGCGTCAGCTTCACCCAGCGCTACTTCCGCGACGGCAAGATCACCCCGGCGCGCTACGCCCAGGCCTACACCGCCGCACGCCTGGAGCTGATGAGCATCGAGCACGCCCTGCACCGCCTGACCTGGGACGAGGCCATCGGCTCGTCGGGCACCATTCGCGCCATCGGCGCCGCCATCAAGGCCTGCGGCCTGGGCAACGGCGAGGTCAACGCCGAAGGCCTGGCCACGGTCAAGCGCAAGCTGTTCAAGCTGGGCGAGGTCGACAAGATCGACTTCGACGGCGTCAAGCCGGACCGCCGCACCATCTTCCCGGCCGGCCTTGCCATCCTCGAGGCGATTTTCGACGCCCTCGAACTGCAACGCATGGACCACTGCGACGGCGCCCTGCGTGAAGGCGTGCTGTTCGATCTGCTCGGCCGCCACCACCACGAGGACGTTCGCGAGCGCACCTTGAATTCGTTGATGGAGCGCTACCATGTCGACCAGGGCCAGGCGGCACGGGTCGAACGCAAGGCGCTGCACGCCTTCGACCAGGTGGCCGACGCGTGGGGGCTCAAAGATGGAAACTGGCGCGATCTGCTGGGATGGGCGGCGAAAATCCATGAAATCGGCTTGGACATCGCTCATTACCACTACCACAAGCACGGCGCCTACCTGATCGAGCACTCCGACCTGTCGGGGTTCTCCCGCGAGGATCAGCAGATGCTCGCGCTGCTGGTGCGCGGCCACCGCCGCAACATCCCCAAGGACCGCTTCGCCGAATTCGGCGCCGAAGGCCAGCAGTTGATCCGCCTGTGCGTTCTGCTGCGCTTCGCCATCCTGTTCCACCACATCCGCGGCACCCAGCAGATGCCGACCGTGGAGCTGCAGGCCGGTGAAGACAGCCTCAATGTGGTGTTCCCGGATGGCTGGCTGGAGCAGAACCAACTGACCCAGGCCGACTTCGCCAACGAAGCGGAGTGGCTGACCCGGGTCGGTTTCGTCCTCAGCGTACGTTGAGGACCGGGTTGCTCAGGCGCTCCAGCAGGGTCGCCTGGGCACTGCGCGGGTTCTGGTTGCCGGTGGGGCTGATGCGCACGTAGCGTCCATCGGGCTGCAGGGTCCAGGCGTGGGTGTTGTCGGTGAGGTAACCCTCGAGTTCCTTCTTGACCCGCAACAGCAGCTTCTTGCCCTCGACCGGGAAGCAGGTCTCGACGCGCTTGTCGAGGTTGCGCTCCATCCAGTCGGCGCTGGACAGGTAGATCTGCTCTTCGCCGCCATTGAGGAAATAGAACACCCGGGTGTGCTCCAGGAAGCGGCCGATGATCGAGCGCACCTGGATATTGTGCGATACCCCCGGGATGCCAGGGCGCAGGCAGCACATGCCACGCACCACCAGGTCGATCTTCACGCCCGACTGGCTGGCCTTGTACAAGGCCTTGATGACCTTGGCGTCGGTCAGCGAGTTGAACTTGGCGATGATGTGCGCCGGTTTGCCTTCCAGGGCGAACTGGGTCTCGCGGGCAATCATGTCGAGCATGCCCTTCTTCAGGGTGAACGGCGCATGCAACAGCTTCTTCATGCGCAGCGTCTTGCCCATGCCGATCAGCTGGCTGAACAGCTTGCCGACGTCCTCGGTGAGGGCATCGTCGGAGGTCAGCAGGCTGTAGTCGGTGTACAGGCGGGCATTGCCGGCGTGGTAGTTGCCAGTACCCAGGTGCGCGTAACGCACGATCTCGCCCTGCTCGCGGCGCAGGATCAGCATCATCTTGGCGTGGGTCTTGAAGCCGACCACGCCGTAGATCACCACCGCACCCGCCGCTTGCAGGCGGCTGGCCATCTGCAGGTTGGATTCTTCGTCGAAACGCGCGCGCAGCTCGATCACCGCGGTGACCTCCTTGCCGTTACGCGCCGCGTCCACCAGGGCGTCGACGATCTCCGAGTTGGCCCCGGAACGGTACAGGGTCTGGCGCACGGCGAGCACGTGCGGGTCCTTGGCGGCCTGGCGCAGCAGGTCGACGACCGGCGTGAAGGACTCGAACGGGTGCATCAGCAGGATGTCCTGCTTGCCGATGACGCTGAAGATGTTGTCGGCGTTCTGCAGCAGTTTCGGGATCGCCGGGGTGAATGGCGTGTACTGCAGCTCCGGATGGCTGTCCAGGCCAGTGATGCTGAACAGGCGGGTCAGGTTGACCGGGCCATTGACCTGGTAGAGCTCGCTCTCGCTCAGGCTAAACTGCTTGAGCAGGTAGTCGGAGAGGTGCTTGGGGCAGGTGTCGGCCACTTCCAGACGCACGGCATCGCCATAACGGCGCGAGAACAGCTCGCCGCGCAAGGCACGGGCCAGGTCGTCGACCTCCTCGGAGTCCAGCGCCAGGTCGGCGTTGCGGGTCAGGCGGAACTGGTAGCAGCCCTTGACCTTCATGCCCTGGAACAGGTCGTCGGCGTGGGCGTGGATCATCGACGACAGGAATACGAAGTTGTCGCCCGCGCCGCCCACGTCTTCCGGCACGCGGATGACGCGCGGCAGCAGGCGCGGCGCAGGGATGATCGCCAGGCCCGAGTCGCGGCCGAAGGCGTCGACCCCTTCGAGCTCGACGATGAAGTTCAGGCTCTTGTTCACCAGCAGCGGGAACGGGTGGGTCGGGTCGAGGCCGATCGGGGTGATGATCGGCGCGATCTCGTCGCGGAAATAGCGGCGTACCCAAGTCTTGAGCTTGGGCGTCCAGTAGCGGCGACGGATGAAGCGGATGGCGTGCTTTTCAAGCTCCGGCAGCAGCACGTCGTTGAGGATCGCGTACTGGCGTTCCACCTCGATGTGCACCAGCTCGCTGATGCGCGCCAGCGCCTGGTGCGGCTGCAGGCCGTCGGCACCGGCCTGTTCACGGGCGAAATTGATCTGCTTCTTCAGGCCCGCGACGCGGATCTCGAAGAACTCGTCGAGGTTGCTGGAGAAGATCAGCAGGAACTTCAAACGCTCCAGCAGCGGGTAGGACTCGTCCAGCGCCTGTTCCAGCACACGGATGTTGAACTGCAGCTGCGAAAGCTCGCGATGAATGTACAGGCTGCTGTCGTCCAGGCTCGGCACGACGATGGCCGGCGTCGGTGCGGGGGCCGGCGTCTCGACCACGGGCTCGGGCTCAGGCGGCAGGTCCGGAGGGGTCTGCACCAGCTCCTCGGGGACAGCCTGGGCTTCCTTGATCGCGACAGGGGTTAGCACTTCATTATTCATCTGACGTTCCTGGAGGGCGGATACGCTCTCTGTACAATTTAGCGGCACGATAAGCGGCCATTATGACGACTGTGTTACACCCCGTGGCAAGCCTGCGTCTTATAGCCGCCGCTATTGTCATGACTGCCATTGTTCACGCCAAGACACATTTGGACACTTTCATGAATGCGCGTGAAGGGGTAGGCTGCGCGTTCATTTCGCCAGCATCTCAGAAAATGCTTCAACAATTCCTGCAGGATTTCGGCTACTTCGCCCTTTTTCTAGGCACCTTTTTTGAAGGCGAGACCATCCTGGTGCTTGCAGGCTTCCTCGCGTTCCGCGGCTACATGGACATCAAGCTGGTATGCCTGGTGGCCTTTCTCGGCAGCTACGCGGGCGATCAATTGTGGTATTTCATGGGCCGCCGTCATGGGCGCCGGATCCTCGCCCGCAAGCCGCGCTGGCAGGCCATGGGCGACAAGGCCCTGGGGCACATTCGCCGCCACCCCGACATCTGGGTGCTGAGCTTCCGCTTCGTCTACGGCCTGCGCACGGTGATGCCAGTGGCGATCGGCCTGTCGGGCTACCCGCCACGCCGCTACCTGCTGCTCAATGGCATCGGCGCCGCGATCTGGGCGCTGGCCCTGGGCGCTGCCGCCTATCACTTCGGCGCCATCCTCGAAGGCTTGCTGGGCAACGTCAAACGCTATGAGCTATGGGTACTAGGGGGGCTGTTGGTATTGGGCGGCCTGCTCTGGTTGCGCCGACGCTTCCGCGCCCTGCGGGCCGAGCGCAAGGCGGCTACCGCACCGGATCAGCCCGCCGATAAATGAACACCCCGCCCTGGCTGCGTTCAAAGCTTTAGCGCCTCGACACAGGAGTAACGAGCATGACCAAAAAAGTAGCGGTGATTCTTTCGGGCTGCGGCGTGTACGACGGCGCGGAAATCCATGAAAGCGTGATCACCCTCCTGCGCCTCGACCAACGCGGTGCGCAGGTGCAATGCTTCGCGCCGAACATCGCGCAGTTGCACGTGATCGACCACCTGACCGGCCAGGAGATGCCCGAATCGCGCAACGTGCTGGTCGAGTCGGCCCGCATCGCCCGCGGCGAGGTCAAGGACATCCGCGAAGCCAAGGTCGAGGAGTTCGACGCGCTGATCGTCCCCGGTGGTTTTGGCGCAGCCAAGAACCTCTCCAACTTCGCCGTCGAAGGCGCCAAGTGCAGCGTGCAACCCGACGTGCTGGCCCTGGCCGAAGCCTTTGCCGAGGCCTGCAAGCCGGTCGGCCTGATCTGCATCTCGCCAGCCCTGGCTGCCAAGATCTACGGCCCGGAAGTGGTCTGCACCATCGGCACCGACGCCGCCACCGCGGCCGCGGTGACCGAGATGGGCGGCAAGCATGAAGAGTGCGACGTGCATGACATCGTCGAGGATACCCAGCGCAAGCTGGTGACCACCCCGGCCTACATGGAAGCCAAGTCGATCAGCGAAGCGGCCAGCGGTATCTACAAGCTGGTGGACCGGGTACTCGAGCTGACCCACGAAGGCGAGCAGTAATCCCTCTGGGCCTGCGTCGCGGGCCCCATCACCCTTTCGACAGGCGCGTCAGGATCCGATCCAGGGCATTGGCGAACGCCTGCTTCTCGCGCTCGCCATAAGGCGCCTGCCCGCCGCCGACCTGGCCTTGCTCGCGCAACTCGGTGAACAGGTTGCGAACTGCCAAGCGCTCGCCCATGTTGCGTTCATCGAATTCACGCCCACGCGGGTCGAGGGCGGCGACACCCTTCTTGATCAAGCGGTCGGCCAGCGGCACGTCGCTGCAGATCACCAATTCGCCCGGCTCGGCATGCTCGACCAGGTAATCGTCGGCGGCGTCCATGCCACTGGGCACCACGATCAGCCGCACGATGGCGAAGGCCGGCTTGGCCACGGCCTGGCCGGCGACCATCACCACCTCCAGCTTGCGCTTGAGGGCGAACTTGACGATCAGGTCCTTGGCCGGTTTGGGGCAGGCGTCGGCGTCGATCCAGATGCGCATGTAGCAATTCTCTCTCGTTTGTCTGCACCGGCCCCATCGCCGGCAAGCCGGCTCCTACAGCATAAATCCCGTAGGAGCCGGCTTGCCGGCGATGGGGCCAGCAGCTTCACAGCTTAAACCGCAGCCCGACGCTTCTCGGCCAGGCGACTGCGCCCATACAACACCACAATCGCCAACAATGCCACCGCTTGCGCCCCGAGCGAGTAGGCATCGGCATGAATCCCCAGCCAGTCGAACTCGAAGAACGCCAGCGGACGCGTGCCCAGCACCCCGGCCTCCTGCAGCGCCTTGACGCCATGCCCGGCGAACACCACCGACAAGGCGCACAGCAACGCGGCGTTGATGCCGAAGAACAGCGACAGCGGCAGCTTCGCCGAACCCCGCAGAATCACCCAGGCCAGGCCCACCAGCAGCACCAGTGCGGTGGCGCCACCGGCCAGCACCGCCTGGTGCCCAGCCGGGCCGGCCTGCAGCCACAGGGTCTCGTAGAACAGGATTACCTCAAACAGCTCGCGGTACACCGAGAAGAACGCCAGCACGGCAAAGCCAAAGCGCCCGCCGCCACTGACCAGGCTGCTCTTGATGTAGTCCTGCCAGGCCGCGGCATGCCGGCGGTCGTGCATCCACACGCCCAGCCACAGCACCATCACTGCGGCGAACAGCGCCGTGCAGCCTTCGAGCAGTTCACGCTGGGCGCCGCCGACATCGATCACATAGGCCGCCAGCGCCCAGGTGGCGAAACCGGCGACCAGGGCCAGGGCCCAACCCATGTTGACGCTGCGCACCGCCGATTGCTGGCCGGTATTGCGCAGGAACGCGAGGATCGCCGCCAGCACCAGGATCGCCTCGAGGCCTTCGCGGAGCAGGATCAGCAACCCGGAGATGTAGCTCAGCGACCAGCTCAGGCCATCGCTGCCCAGCAGTTTGGCGGCCTGGTCCAGCTTCGTCTTGGCTTCGGCCAGGCGCTGTTCGGCCTGGGCTGCCGGCAGGCCATCCTGCAGCGCCTGACGGTAGGCCATCAGGGCTTTCTCGGTGTCCTTGCGGGCCTCGGTGTCGATGTTGTCCAGCGAGCTTTCCACCAGCTCGAAGCCTTCCAGGTAGGCGGCTACCGACAGGTCATAGGCCTGGTCGTGGTCGCCTTCGCGGTAGGCCGCCAGGCTCTTGTCGAGGGTGGTTGCGGTGTATTCGAGCAACTGCGCCGGGCCACGCTTGACCTGCGCAGGCTTGGCACGCTGGGCACGGAAGGCCCCGAGCGCCGCCTCGCCTTCGTTGGCGCTCACCTCGGCCGGGGTCTGGCGGGCCAGGTCGGCGATGTTCCAGGTCTTGTCGCCCCTGGCCGCTTCAGGGTTGGCGGTGAAACTCGCCACATAGGCGGCCACGTCCCAGCGCTGGCGTTCATCAAGCTGGTCGGCGAACGACGGCATCTCGGTGCCATCGATGCCCAGACCCAGGGTGTTGTAGAGGTCGAACAGGCTCAGCTGGTCGAGGCGCTCGGTATTGCGCAGGTTGGCAGGCGCAGGCTCCAGGCCGACGCCTGCCGGGCCATCGCCGGCACCGCTGTCGCCGTGGCAGATGGCGCAGTTCTGGGCATACAGCGAGGCGCCGCGCGCAGGGTCGGGGGTAATCACCGGAGCCTGGCTGACCTCGTAGGCCACGGCCAGGCGAGCGCCCAGCTGGCGCGCCTGCTTGGCCACGCTGGCGCCGTCCTGGCGCTGATCGACGGCCTGGCGCAGGGTTTCGACGCCCTGGCTCAGGGCACCCTGCTCGGCGTGCGCCGGCAGGTGCTTGACCAGGTCGGCCAAGACCGCGCTGAACTCCAGTTGCTCGCGGTATTCACCCTCGTCGATGACCTTGCCGCCCTGTACGGTCGGTGGGTAGTCGGCGCCGATGTAGTCGAGCAAATGCAGGGCCTTGGTGGCCTCGGCGGGTGCTTCGGCCTGGGCGAAGGTGCTGCACAGCGCCAGCGCCTGGGCCAGCAGCAAGGCCGGCAACCAGGCGAACGGACGGGAATGGGAATTCATGGCCGGTCTCGGAGGGAATGCGAAAGAGAACATTGTTTACTTCCACTTGTTTTCCCTCAAGGGGGGCGGGGTGGTTTCATGAAAAATTTTGAAACAAACCATTCTGGGAAGATGAGAGGAAAAAAACAGCAAGAAAGCCAGAAATGAGGATTTTCTGGCTGAAGTGAGGAAAATCTTGGGAAATCGACTGGTTTGCTCGTTTAACGCACGGTCGATTGGAGGGTTGTAGCGCAGCGCATCGAGCGCCGCTCGGGCGGCGCTCGATTTCGACACCTGCGAATTAATTAAAGCGTGCGCGCACCCTCAACACCCATCCCCCGCTCCATGTCATCAATCAGCGCCTTGGCCATCTCGCTGAGGATCCGCGCTGCGCTGCCGGCCATGCGGTCGTTTTCCATTTCCGCTTCGGTGGTCAGGTGGCGGATGCAGCCGAGCAACGTCGATAGCTGCGAGAAGGCGTGATCGAAAGGGACGCCTGATTGCAGGCGGAACAGGTCGAAGGTTTCCTTGCCGACGGTAACGCCGTGGTTGGGCTCGGTCATGGTGCCAGCTCCTTCCTGCGCATGGCGGTGCAGTGGTCGGTCACGGCATCGAGCACCGCGCACATCACGCGGATGGCCATGCAGAGGGCGTCACGGCGTAAGCCTGGCTCGGTTTCACGAAGCACCTCGCCGGTCTGGGTGATGGTCAGAAGCAGGGCGTCCTGCAGAACTGGGCCATCGGCGATGGTGTTGGGGAATGCGAGGGTGACGGTGGGGGCGTCGGTCAGGAGAAGGTCGGGTGGATCGGGGACTATCTTTTTCATGGCGAAACTCCGTATGAAGGCTAGGAGCTGCCATCCGTTTCGTCTCACGGATTAGGGCGGCAGTCGTGCGCGGTGTGAGACCCGGGACATACGGTAACCCCGGCCAGGCCGAAGCCTGTCCGCACACGACCGCCATGAGGCGACGCTTACCGAATGTTAACCGGGTGTCTCACGCCCGATCGCCTTTCAAGGCGACCCGACGACAGTAGTCCCGAGGCACTGGCCTAGATAGTCAGCAGCATTCGACAGGGGCTGTAGGATAATTCGATTGCCAATCTAAGCTGAAGCATTGGGTCTCAAGATCAGAAAAGCCCCACGATTCCAGAACCCTATGGTTTCCCGAGCCCGCAAAGATCCCCTGTAGGAGCGGGCTTGCCCGCGAAGCAGACACCTCGGAGCATGGCACCGGCTTCGCCGGTGTTCGCGGGCAAGCCCGCTCCCACAGGGATCGCGGCAATTTCCGGAGGATAGTCAGCAGTATTCGACAGGGGCTGTAGGATAATTCGATTGCCAATCTGAGCTGAAGCATTGGGTCTCAAGATCAGAAAAGCCCCACGATTCCAGAACCCTATGGGTTCCCGAACCCGCAGAGATCCCCTGTAGGAGCGGGCTTGCCCGCGAAGCAGACACCTCGGAGCATGGCACCGGCTTCGCCGGTGTTCGCGGGCAAGCCCGCTCCCACAGGGATCGCGGCAATTTCCGGAGGATAGTCAGCAGCATTCGACAGGGGCTATAGGATAGTTCGATTGCCAATCTGAGCTGAAGCATTGGGTCTCAAGATCAGAAAAGCCCCACGATTCCAGAACCCTATGGGTTCCCGAACCCGCAGAGATCCCCTGTAGGAGCGGGCTTGCCCGCGAAGCAGACACCTCGGTGCATGGCACCGGCTTCGCCGGTGTTCGCGGGCAAGCCCGCTCCCACAGGGTCAGCGCTTGCCGCTGCGAATCAGCTCCATGAACGCCGGCATCGCCGCCTCCTTGTCCGCCCGAATGCGCGCCATGTGCGGGTTTTCCGCCATCAGGTCGAGCAACGCCTTGGCCTGCGGGAAGTCCGCCAGGAAGTCGATGTTCAGTACCTTCTTGCCCACCGCACAGGCCAAGTCCACCGAGAAGCAGAACATCAGGTCGGCCAGGGTCAGTTGCTCGCCCGCCACATACGGCGCGAAGCGGCCGTTGCGTTTGAGCGTGGCGAAACCGGCCAGCAATTCGACGCGGGCACGCTCCTTGATCAGCGGCTCCACCGCCGCGCCAAAGAACGACTCGGCGTAGCAGGTGCGCGCCGGCAGTTCGATGTACAGTTCGATTTCCTTGAGCAACTCGCGGACCTTGGCCTGGCCGAAGGCATCAGGCGGCAGCAACGCCTTGCCGCCCTGTGTCTGCTCGATGTAGTCGAGGATCACGCTGGTCTCGCTGAGAAAGCCCTGCTCGGTCTCCAGCACCGGCACCTTACCCCGCGGGCTGACTTCCAACGCATTCGGTGCCTGGCCGCCGTAGAAAGTCACTTCCTCGAACGGCAGACCCTTTTCCAGCAGCGCCAGCTTGACCATGTTGTAGTAGTTGCTGACAGAAAATCCGTGAAGCTTGAGCATGGTTTAACAGCCTCCAGGCCGTGTGGGGATGGCCGGCCCTTTATAGACCGGTCGAACGCCCCTGGCCAGCTTCATGCACCCGGTCGATGACCCACCATTGCCGGCATGGCACACTGTGAGCCCACCTACAGGAGTACCGCCATGAGCGAGCCCACCGACATCGACAACGACGACGACGAAGCCTTCGCCGAGGCGACGCTGACCCAGGCCATCGAAAACCAGATCGAAAGCGGCGAACCTGCCGCGGCCAAGGCCGTGTTCAACAAGCTGACCCTGGTCGGCTACGAGCGCGAGGACATCCTCAACCTGATGGCCCACGTGCTGGCCATCGAGATCGACAACATGCTCGACGAGGACCGCCCGTTCGACGGCCAGTGGTACGAAACCGCCCTGCGTGCACTGCCCGAGCTGCCACCTGAGGCAGATCAAGGCGACAACGACGAAGCCTGACTACACTCCAGGATCAGGCACCCTTGGCGGTGCCGCCATCCTTGTCCAGACGTCAGGAGTCGCCATGTCCTTCACCCCCGAGTTGATCGCAGAACTTGAAGTGCTTGCCCTGTTCAACCTGGACAGCAGCCAGGAAGGCATCAAGATCCACAACAACGCCTCGCCCGCCCTGGTTGCCGCCGCGCAACGCCTGTTCGACAAACAGCTTACCGACCAGCCCGATGGGGGTTATTTGACCAGCCTCGGCCATGATGCGGTGGAAAGCGTGCAACTGTTGCTGAACATTCTGCGCGAGCCGCAGCCGGCGTGAATTCGCACTGGCCCTTTCGCGGGGCAAGCCCGCTCCCACAGGTTCTGATGACACTGCATGTCCTGTGGGAGCGGGCTTGCCCCGCGAAAGGGCCGTCCGCAGCGCTATAAAAATGACGTCAAAAAGCCATAGAGTGCTTATCCGACTGCTCCACTCAGGCTAAACTCGCCGCAGCTCCCCCGTGGCCACCCTGAGCGCGCAATGAACCACCCCCATGAAATCCGCCCCGACCTGGGCCAAGGCATCGACCGCAAGGAGCTGACCAAGCTGCGTGCGCGGTTCATGCAGCTCAACCAGGGCCGTCGGCAGCGGGCAATGGAGGGGCTGTCGACGCGCCAGCTGCAGGTGTTGACCCTGCTGCCACTGCTGTTCCACGTCAACCACCCGCTGCTTCCCGGCTACGTCTCGGGCACCACCCCTGCCGGGGTGTCGAACTTCGAGCCCGACGCCGACCTGATCGCCGAAGGCCAGCGGCTGGCTCGTTCGTTTTCCTACAAAACGCGTCTGGGCAACCCGCCAAGGCCCATCCACGGTCTGTTCCTCATGGGCAGCCTCGGCTCACTGGCCCAGGCCGAACAAAGCGACATGGACCTGTGGGTCTGCCATGCCCCTGGCTTGGGCGAGGGGCCGCTGGCCGAGCTACGCCGCAAGTGCCAGTTGCTCGAGGCGTGGGCCGACAGCATGGGTACCGAAGCGCACTTCTTCCTGATCGACACCCAGGGCTTCGCCCAGGGCGAACGCGACAGCCAGCTCAGCTCCGACGACTGCGGCACCACCCAGCACTACCTGCTGCTCGACGAGTTCTACCGCACCGCCATCTGGCTCGCCGGGCGCACGCCGCTGTGGTGGCTGGTACCGGTCTACGAAGAGCACAACTACCAGGCCTACACCCAGACCTTGCTGTCCAAGCGCTTCATCCGCGGCCAGGACGACCTCGACCTCGGCCACCTGGCGCACGTCCCGCCGGGGGAGTATGTCGGCGCCGGGCTGTGGCAGTTGTTCAAGGGCATCGACTCGCCCCACAAGTCGCTGCTCAAGCTGCTGCTGACCGAGGTCTACGCCAGCGAGCACCCCACCGTGCGCTGCCTGAGCCTGGACTACAAACAGGCCGTGTTCGCCAACCGGCTCGACCTCGACGAGTTGGACCCCTACGTGATGGTGTACCGGCGCATCGAGCGCTACCTGCAGCAACGCGGCGAAACCGCGCGACTGGAGCTGGTGCGACGCAGCCTGTACCTGAAGGTCAACAAGAAGCTCAGCGGCCTGGGCAATGCCCGCGCCAGCGGTTGGCAGCGCCGGTTGCTGCAGCGCCTGGCCGATGAATGGGGCTGGGATGAACGGCAACTGGCCCTGCTCGACAGCCGCAGCCAGTGGAAGGTCGCCCAGGTCGCCGTCGAGCGCCGCGAACTGGTCGCCGAGCTCAACCACAGCTATCGCTTCCTCGGCCAGTTCGCCCAGCATCTAAGCGCCAGCAGTCGCGCCGACCAGCGCGACCTCAACGTCCTGGGCCGGCGCCTGTATGCGGCCTTCGAACGGCGCGCCGGCAAGATCGAGGTGATCAACCCCGGCATCGCTCCAGACCTCGCCGAAGACACCCTGACCCTGGTCCAGTCGCCCAACCGCAAGGAGCCGGGCAGCCATCACTGGGGCCTGTACAACGGCAACCTGGGCGTGCACGAATGGGAGCACTTCAGCCCGATCAAGCGCTGCCGCGAACTGCTCGAACTGCTCACCTGGGCCCACCGCAACGGCGTGATCGACAGCAGCACCCGGCTGGCCCTGCACCCAGGCGCCAGCGAGTTGAGCGAGTTCGAGCTGTTCAACCTGCTCGGCAGCCTGCAGCAGAGCATCCCCCTGCCCTTGCCGCCGGTCAGCGAGGCGCGCCTGCTGCAGCCGAGCGTGGCGGACGAGATCCTGCTACTGGTCAACGTCGGGGTCGACCCACTGCGCCATCACCGCGACCTGAACATCCTGATGACCACCGAGCGTACCGACTCGTTGAGCTATGCCGGGGTGCGGGAAAACCTGGTGCTGACCGTCGACCAGGTCACCCTCAACAGCTGGAACGAGGTGCTGGTGCAACGCTTCGACGGCGAGCACGCATTGCTGCGTTGCCTGCGCGACTACCTCAATAGCCTCGGCCAGCGCAGCCACCGACCACGGCTGCGGGTGCGCTGCTTCTGCCATAACCGTGCCCAGGCCATCACCCAGCGTGTCGAGGACCTGTTCATCACCGCGCAGCGGCTGCTCGACCAAGGGTTGGGCCACCGTTACCTGGTACAGGTGGCGCAGTACACCCATGTGCTGGAACTGCTGCCCGGCCAGGTTGCCCTGACCACCCTGGCCGACCACGATGCCGTGCTCGATCACCTCGGCCAGGCGCGCACCCGCTACAGCCCTCTGCACCTGGACCCTCAGGCGCTGCAGGACCACGACCTGCCGCTGCTGCTGGAGCAGGCAGTGCCCGGCTGCATCCAGGTGTTCTATCGCCTGCTCGATGGCTGGGCCGACCTGTATGTGCTGGACGAGCACAATGCCCTGTGGCAGCAGCGCCTGCCGCTGCACGACGAGAACCACCTGCTGCTGCCGCTGCAGCGCTTCCTGCGCTCGGTGGTGATGCGTCACGACGCACGGCTCGCGCTGGACAGCCTGCAGCAGGGGTCTTTTGACATCCGCTACGCCCAGCTTCTGCCTTCCGGGCCGGGCAAGGCGCGCAGCATCGAGCCACGGGCATTGCCACACGCCGGCGTCGATCAACCCTATTACGAGGTGCAGGCGATTCTGCAGGCCGGCGCCCAAGGCGAAGTGCATGTCACGCTGTATTGCGACCAGCAGGAGTTTTCCGAACTGGAGCATGGCGACCAACTGTACGAAACGGTTGCCCGGCAGATCCTCGGCCGACGGCGCAGCGCCGGGCACTACCGCTGCTACATCACCGACCTGGACCTGTCGGAGCTGCTCGACGACGAGCAGGGCTCGACCCTGCTCTACCTGCGCTACAAGCGCGAGCTGGAACATGCCTTGAACCAGGGGCTGGAGCAATTGCAGGCCATGCGGACCCAATAACCCAGGCTGGCGCTTCCCCCTGCCCCACCAGCCGCCGTGCAACCATGCTCTGCACTCCACACACCACTGGAGCGCATCATGAACAAGAAGAACTGGATGGGCGCCCTGCCTGCACTGGGCCGCCTGCGCATCGATCAGTTGATCCTTCCGGGCAGCCACGATTCCGGCATGGATAAACAGGCAGACAATATCGTTGCGCCGCAGGAAGTCACCCAGGACGTCTCCTGCATCGAGCAAGTCCGCGGCGGTATCCGCGTCCTCGATCTGCGCGTGCGGGCCAACCGCGAATACCCGCCTGCCTCGCCCTATCGCTACAAGCTCTACCACATGAGCACATCCGGCCGCACCGTGCTGGGCGACGTGCTACTGGAGCTGAACCGCTTCTACGACGAGCCTGACAACGCGCGGGAAATCATCATTCTCGATTTCCATCAATTCGACAATTTCAGCCCCCAGGAACATCACTGGTTGCTCGAGCTGGTGGAAAGGCACCTGGGTCAACGCATCATCCCCTGGGCGTTGCGCCGGCTGACCTTGGACGAGCTGTGGCAGGACCATCCCGGCAGAACCGTGGTGGTGGCGTACAACAACCGTGCGCGCGGCGAACACTGGGATGGCGTAAGACAAGACTGGATCGGGGAAAACACACCGTCCACCGACATGTTGAAGGCCTTCATGGACACGCTGGCGGGCAGTTACAAACCTGACTACCTCCTGCGGTCCATCCAGTGTGCCAAGTACAACAAGGTCCTCTTCACCCCGGACGACTTCTCCGACAAGATCGATGAGTGGTTCGCCTCAGAAGACCTGCAGAGCTATATCCAGGGCTTTCACATCGTCAACACCGACTGGTCGCTGCGCAGCCGGATCGTCGACAATTGCATTCATGCCTGCCACCTCAGGGCGCTGAACATGCCTTGAGCCAAGGGCGGGCGGTCAGAGATCGAAATCGCCCGCCGCTTCTGGCTGGTACTCGACCTCGAGCAGCTTCAGCTTCAAGGTCTTGCCGCCCGGCGCCGGCCAGTCGATCTGCTCGCCCACCGACAGGCCCAGCAGCGCGCACCCGATCGGCGCCAGGATCGAGACCTTGCCCTCGCCGCCGGCATCTTTCGGATACACCAGGGTCAGGTGGTAGTCCTTGCCGCTGGCTTCTTCGCGGCAGTGCACGCGCGAGTTCATGGTGACCACGCCCGCTGGCACTTCCTCATGGCCGACCACCTGCTCGGCACGGTCCAGCTCGTCCTGCAGGGCGAGCACGCCCGGCGTCGATTCGTCGAGGCTGTCGATCAGGCGCTCCAGACGTTGCACGTCCAAGCGGGTGAGGATGAGGGAAGGCTTGGTGCTCATGATCCAGTCAGGCTCCTTCGAACGGTTTTCCGTGGGCAGATAAAGCAAAACCCCGCCCAAGGGCGGGGTTTGTGGATGCTTTTGGCGTCACCGACGCATGAGCCGACACTACCACAGCCAGACAAATACTCAAGCCTGTGCCGTCAGGCGCGTGCCTTGTCGCGCAATGCCTGGGCCTCGGCGCAGATCTGCCGGCGCCGCGGGTCGTCCGCCGAGCGCCACTCGCGGATGTGCTCGACGTGGCGGTGGCAGCCGGTGCAGACCCGCTGCTCGTCCAGCCGGCACACACTGATGCATGGCGACGGCACAGCCGGGCTGACGTTGCTGTACAGCGGCTTGGGTGGCCGCGGTTGGGTGCTCATGTCAGATCTCGTCGAAGTCCAGCTTCTCGCCGGCCCGCTCCCAGACGATGCGCTCGAGCATCTCGCCGAGCAGCTCTTCGCTCTTCTCGCAGACCCACTTGCCGCTTTCCTCGTCGTAGTCGAAGTGGAAGCCGCCGGAGCGGTCGGCCAGCCACAGCTGGCGCAGGGGTTCCTGGCGGCTGAAGATCAGCTGGGCGCCGCCTTCGAACTTGACGGTCAGGACACCGGCGGAGTTTTCCATGTCCAGGTCCAGGCCGCTCTCGTCGAACAGGTCTTCCAGTGCCTGCTGGGTAGCGTCGACCAGGTCATGAAAACGCGCTTCGCTCAAACTCATTGCAAGAACCTCGAAATTGGCTGCGTGACTAGCAAGCCGGGCAAGATACGGGCGCTTGGCCACGAATGCAAAGCTTTAGCCAGAACCGGGCAGTGCACAAGGATAGCCCGCCCGACGGACCGGCTCTTGCGTAGGCAATCCGCCGGTCGCTCGGTATACTCGGGCGCAATACTGCTTATTTCAAAGGATTTCACCAATGAAGCGCCTGATTTCCTCCTTCGCGGCGCTGGTCGCTGTCGCCTGCCTCGTCTCGGCCTGTGGCCAGAAAGGCCCGCTGTACCTGCCGGAAGACGGCAAGGACGGCAAGGGCAGCCACACGTCGCACCAGCACCAGCACGCCCAGCCTGTGCAACAGGCCGAGCCGCAAGAACAGCAGCCTGAGCTCGATGCCGAGCCCGAGCAGTCGCCAGCGCAGTAAGGAAACCAGATGAACGCTTTCAACTACCGCGACGGCCAACTGTTCGCGGAAGGCGTGGCCCTGTCGGCCATCGCCGAACGCTTCGGCACCCCCACCTACGTGTACTCGCGTGCCCACATCGAGGCCCAGTACCTCAGCTACACCGATGCCCTGCAAGGCGCCGAGCACCTGGTGTGCTTCGCGGTCAAGGCCAACTCCAACCTCGCCGTGCTGAACCTGCTGGCACGCCTGGGCGCAGGCTTCGACATCGTCTCCGGCGGTGAGCTGGAGCGCGTGCTGGCCGCCGGCGGGCGTGCCGATCGCGTGGTGTTCTCCGGCGTCGGCAAGACCCGCGAAGACATGCGCCGTGCCCTGGAAGTGGGCGTGCACTGCTTCAACGTCGAGTCCACCGACGAACTGGAACGCCTGCAAGTGGTGGCTGCCGAGATGGGCAAGGTCGCGCCGGTTTCGCTGCGGGTCAACCCGGACGTCGATGCCGGTACCCACCCGTACATCTCCACCGGCCTCAAGGAAAACAAGTTCGGCATCGCCATCGCCGACGCCGAGGCCATCTACGTGCGCGCCGCGCAATTGCCGAACCTGGACGTGGTCGGCGTCGACTGCCACATCGGCTCGCAGCTGACCACCGTCGCGCCATTCCTCGATGCCCTCGACCGCCTGCTGGCCCTGGTCGACCGCCTCGCCGAATGCGGCATCCACCTGCGCCACCTGGACCTGGGCGGCGGCGTCGGCGTGCGCTACCGCGACGAAGAGCCGCCGCTGGTTGCCGACTACATCCAGGCCATCCGCGAACGCGTCGGCGAGCGCGACCTGGCCCTGGTGTTCGAACCTGGCCGCTACATCGTCGCCAATGGCGGCGTGCTGCTGACCCGCGTGGAATACCTCAAGCACACCGAACACAAGGACTTCGCCATCGTCGACGCGGCGATGAACGACCTGATCCGCCCGGCGCTGTACCAGGCCTGGATGGGCGTCAGCGCCGTGACCCCGCGCGAAGGCGAAGGCCGTGCCTACGACCTGGTCGGGCCGATCTGCGAGACCGGCGACTTCCTGGCCAAGGACCGCCAGCTGAACCTCGCCGAGGGCGACCTGCTGGCCGTGCAGTCCGCGGGCGCCTATGGTTTCGTCATGAGCTCGAACTACAACACCCGTGGCCGTTGCGCCGAGGTGCTGGTCGACGGTGACCAGGCCTTCGAAGTACGCCGCCGCGAGACCATTGCCGAACTGTTCGCCGGCGAAAGCCTGCTGCCGGAGTGAACCCATGCTGCTGCGCTTTACCAAGATGCATGGGCTGGGCAACGACTTCATGGTCCTCGACCTGGTCAGCCAGCACGCGCATATCCAGCCCAAGCACGCCAAGCAATGGGGTGATCGGCACACCGGGATCGGCTTCGACCAGCTGCTGATCGTCGAGGCGCCAAGCAATCCGGAAGTGGATTTCCGCTACCGGATCTTCAACGCCGACGGCTCGGAAGTCGAGCAATGCGGCAACGGCGCGCGTTGCTTCGCGCGTTTCGTGCTCGACAAGCGCCTGACCGCCAAGAAGCGCATCCGCGTCGAGACCAAGGGCGGCATCATCGTGCTGGACGTGCAGAACGACGGCCAGGTGTGTGTCGACATGGGCGCGCCGCGTCTGAACCCGGCCGACATCCCCTTCGTCGCCGACGAACAGGCCACCAGCTACCCGCTGGAGGTCGACGGCCAGGTCTACCCGATCGCCACAGTGTCGATGGGCAACCCGCACGCGGTGCTGCGCGTCGACAACGTGGCCAGCGCCCCGGTGCACACGCTGGGCCCGAAAATCGAAAACCATCCGCGTTTCCCGCAGCGGGTGAATGCCGGTTTCCTCCAGGTCATCGACCGCCACCGCGCCAACCTGCGGGTGTGGGAGCGTGGCGCTGGCGAGACCCAGGCCTGTGGCACCGGCGCCTGCGCCGCGGCCGTGGCGGCAATCAGCCAGGGCTGGATGGATTCCCCGGTTTCCCTCGACCTGCCCGGCGGGCGCCTGAACATCGAATGGGCCGGCCCCGGCAAGCCCGTGTTGATGACCGGCCCGGCCGTGCGCGTCTACGAAGGACAGGTTCGTCTCTAAGCGAGTAACCGCCATGACCGATCAGCCAAAGGTTGTACCGCAACCCGATGACCTCGACGCCGAGGCGGTGGTCGCGTACCTGCGCGCCCACCCGACCTTCTTCGCCGAGCACGACGAACTGCTCATCGAGCAGCGCATTCCCCACCAGCGCGGCGACAGCGTGTCGCTGGTGGAGCGCCAGCTCAAGCTGCTGCGTGACCGCAACATCGAGATGCGCCATCGCCTGTCGCAACTGATGGACGTGGCCCGCGACAACGACCGGCTGTTCGACAAGACCCGCCGGCTGATCCTCGACCTGCTCGATGCCACCACCCTGGAAGAAGTGGTGATGGCCGTCGAAGACAGCCTGCGTCAGGAATTCCAGGTGCCCTTCGTCAGCCTCATCCTGTTTGGCGACAACGCGGCGCCCGTGGGGCGCTGGGTCAGCGGGGCCGAGGCGCAGCAAGCCATCGGCGGGCTGCTCGGCGGCGGCAAGACGGTCAGTGGCAACCTGCGCGAGCACGAGCTGGCCTTCCTGTTCGGCGAGCAGCAGCGCCACGAGGTCGGTTCCAGCGCCGTCGCTGCCCTGGAACACCAGGGCTTGCACGGCGTGCTGGCGATCGGCAGCCGCGACCCGCAACACTACAAGAGCAGCGTCGGCACGTTGTTCCTCGGCTATATCGCCGAAGTGCTCGGCCGCGTCGTCCCGCGTGTGACCCAGACCCTGCGTCCGGTGCGCTGATGGAAGGCCAACTGGACGCTTATTGCGCACACCTGCGCAACGAGCGCCAGGTGTCCGAGCACACCCTGCTGGCGTACCGGCGCGACCTGGCAAAGGTCATCGAATACTGCAACAGCCAGGGTATCGCCGGCTGGGGCGCCCTGCAGATCCAGCAACTGCGCCAACTGGTCGCCCGCCAACATCACCACGGCCAGTCGCCCCGCAGCCTGGCGCGCCTGCTGTCGGCGGTGCGCGGCCTGTACCGCTATCTCATTCGCGAGGGCGTTTGCCAACACGACCCGGCCACCGGCCTGAGCGCCCCACGGGGCGAGCGCCGACTGCCCAAGGTGCTGGACACCGACCGCGCCCTGCAGCTGCTCGATGGCGGCGTCGATGACGACTTCATCGCCCGCCGTGACCAGGCCATTCTCGAACTGTTCTATTCCTCCGGCCTGCGCCTGTCGGAGCTGACCAATCTCGACCTCCAGCAGCTCGACCTCGCCGCCGGCCTGGTGCAGGTACTCGGCAAGGGCGGCAAGGCACGCGTGCTGCCGGTCGGGCGCAAGGCCCGCGAGGCGCTGCAGGCGTGGTTCAAGCTGCGCGGCATCGGCGGCCCGCGTGACAGCGCGGTGTTCATCACCCGCCAGGGCAAGCGCATGAGCCCACGGGCCATCCAGCTACGGGTGAAGACTGCCGGCGAGCGCGAGCTGGGCCAGCACCTGCACCCGCACATGCTTCGCCATTCCTTCGCCAGCCATGTGCTGGAATCGTCCCAGGACCTGCGCGCGGTGCAGGAGATGCTCGGCCATGCCGACATCAGCACCACGCAGATCTACACCCACCTGGACTTCCAGCACCTGGCCGAGGTGTACGACAGCGCCCACCCCCGGGCCAAACGCAGCAAAGGCACAGAATCATGAGCATCAAGCTGATCACCTTCGACCTCGACGACACCCTATGGGATACCGCGCCGGTCATCGCCAGCGCCGAGGTCGTCCTGCGCGACTGGCTCGAGGCCAACGCACCGATCCTCGGCGGCGTGCCGGTGGAACACCTGTTCGCCATCCGCGAGCGCCTGGTACAGGCCGAGCCGGGGCTCAAGCATCGCATCAGTGCCCTGCGCCGGCGGGTCCTGTTCCACGCCCTGGAAGAGGTCGGCTACAGCGAGAAACACGCCCAGGAGCTGGCCAACGAGGGCTTCGAAGTGTTCCTCCACGCCCGCCATCAGGTCGAGGTGTTCCCCGAAGTGCAGCCGGTGCTGGAGATCCTGCGCCATCACTACACCTTGGGTGTGGTCACCAACGGCAACGCGGATGTGAGTCGCCTGGGGCTGGCCGATTACTTCAAGTTCGCCCTGTGTGCCGAAGACCTTGGCATCGGCAAGCCGGACCCGGCGCCGTTCATGGAGGCGCTCAAGCGTGGCGAGGTCGAGGCCGGCGCGGCGGTACACATCGGCGACCACCCCGGCGACGACATCGCCGGCGCCCAGCGCGCAGGACTGCGCGCGGTGTGGTTCAACCCGCAGGGCAAGGCCTGGGCTGGCGAGCAGGCGCCCGATGCCGAGATCCAGCGGCTGTCGCAATTGCCCGATGTGATCGCACGCTGGCGCTGACAGTGTGGGAGCAACTGTCTTGCTCAATTTCTAAAAGCTGGCGCGACCTCTGTGGGAGATCACCCAGCCCTTCTGGGCTGCGCTGTCGCGCAGAGAACTGTGGCCACTGTGGGAGCGGCGGTTCGGCGCCCCGACTTGCCCCGCGAATGGGGCGACGCGGTGGATGGCACCGGCTTCGCCGGTGTTCGCGGGACAAGCCCGCTCCCACAGATCCCCGCTCCCACAGCGATGGCGCCAGGCACAAAAAAGCCCGCAGCGACGGCGGGCTTTTTTGCATGCATCCACTCAGATAGGGCGGCTGCCGTATTTGTTGTCCGGCTTCTTGGGCGGGTCGGCGACCACGTTGGCCTCGACTTCCTGAACCTTGCCGCCACGGGCCAGGAACTCTTCCATGGCCTTGGCCAGGGCGTCACGCTCCTTCTGCTTGGCTTCCATGCTCGGCATCTCGTCTACCGAGACCGCCGCCTTGGATTTGCCCTTGGCAGCCGGGGCGGGGCTGCTGTCGTCGTCGCCAGCGTCTTCGACGCTGTCGTCAGCGGCGGCTTCGAGGCCTTCATCACCCTCGTCTTCGTCGCCTACTTCGAGGTCATCATTTTCCAGATCGTCGTCGCTCATGTTCTACCTCATGACTTGCGAAAAGCAGGTTAGTTATAGACCAGTGGTGCCGTAGACCGGCGACCACCAGTGAAAATTCAACTGGCCGTGGGTTAGGCCACTGCCCTTGAGCTGCGCTCCTGGTGGGAGCTGCCGCCCTGCAGGCCCTGCTCCTGGCAGAGCCTGACGAAATCCTTGATACCTTGCTGGCCACGCGCCATTGGCAAGCCTAGCAAAGGCTGGCGAAGCGTGTGGACTGCTTCTCAAACACCTTCGGCGCGCATTCTAGCGCGCTTGCAGAAAAAGCAAAGCTCCATAAAGGCGCCAATAGTTGTAAGTTTTCAACCTACGTCACGAACAGATGTGATCAACCGTTTGCGCGTCGGCAAAAGGCGAATTTCAGGCAAAAAAATGCCCGGCGAACCGGGCAAGTTTTTCCAGCGTCGCAGTTACAGGTTGTAGCCGCGTTCGTTGTGTTGAGCCAGGTCGAGGCCGACCGACTCTTCTTCTTCGTTGACCCGCAGGCCCATCACCACGTCCAGCACCTTGAGAATCACGTAGGTGACGATGGCGGTGTAGACCACGGTGAAGATCACGCCCTTGGCCTGGATCCAGACCTGTGCACCGATATCGGTGACCGCGCCGAAGCCGCCCAGGGCGGGAGCTGCGAACACACCGGTGAGGATCGCGCCGATGATGCCGCCGATACCGTGTACGCCGAAGGCGTCCAGCGAGTCGTCATAGCCGAGCTTGCGCTTGAGGGTGGTGGCGCAGAAGTAGCAGACCACACCCGAGACCAGGCCGATCACCAGGGCGCCCATCGGGCCGACGGTGCCGGCTGCCGGGGTGATGGCGACGAGGCCGGCGACCACACCCGAGGCGATGCCCAGGGCGCTTGGTTTGCCGTGGCCGATCCACTCGGCGAACATCCAGCCCAGCGCGGCGGCAGCGGTGGCGATCTGGGTGACCAGCATGGCCATGCCCGCGGTGCCATTGGCGGCAGCGGCGGAACCTGCGTTGAAGCCGAACCAGCCGATCCACAGCATGGCTGCGCCCATCAGGGTGTAGCCCAGGTTGTGCGGCGCCATCGGGGTGGTCGGGTAGCCTTTGCGCTTGCCCAGCACCAGGCAGCAGACCAGGCCCGCAATACCGGCGTTGATGTGCACCACGGTGCCGCCGGCGAAGTCGAGCACGCCCCAGTCCCACATCAGTGCACCGTCACCGCTCCAGACCATGTGCGCGATCGGCGCATAGACCAGGGTGAACCAGATACCCATGAACACCAGCATGGCGGAGAACTTCATGCGCTCGGCGAAGGCACCGACGATCAGCGCCGGGGTGATGATGGCGAAGGTCATCTGGAAGGTGATGAACACAGCCTCCGGGAACAGCGCGGCGGCGGAGGTCAGGCTGTCAGGGGTGACACCACTGAGGAAGGCCTTGGAGAAGCCGCCGACGAAGGAATTGAAGTTGAGCACGCCTTTTTCCATACCGGTGGTATCGAAGGCCATGCTGTAGCCGTAGACCATCCACAGGATGCTCATCAGACCGGTGATGGCGAAGCACTGCATCATCACCGACAGCACGTTCTTGGAACGCACCATGCCGCCGTAGAACAGCGCAAGACCCGGAATGGTCATGAACAGCACCAGCGCAGTTGCAGTCAGCATCCAGGCGGTGTCGCCGGAGTTCAGCACTGGGGCAGCTTCGTCTGCCAGGGCGAGCCCAGGCATTACGAGGGACAATAGGGCTCCTAGCCCTGCGATCTTACGCAGAGTCATGTTGTTTTCTCCTGGGGCGTTGGGTTTGGTGAGGCTTTTGTTGTCGCTTAGATCGCGTCGGTATCGGTTTCGCCGGTACGGATGCGGATCGCCTGCTCCAGATTCACCACGAAGATCTTGCCGTCACCGATCTTGCCGGTGTTGGCCGCTTTGGTAATGGCTTCGATCACCCGGTCGAGGTCCTTGTCATCGATGGCGACATCGATCTTGACCTTGGGCAGGAAGTCGACCACGTATTCCGCGCCGCGATACAACTCGGTATGGCCCTTCTGCCGGCCGAAGCCTTTGACTTCGGTGACGGTGATGCCCTGCACGCCGATTTCCGACAGCGACTCGCGCACGTCGTCCAGCTTGAACGGCTTGATGATGGCTGTGACTAGCTTCATGAAACTCTCTCCCGATTTGGTGGACTTGCCCCAGGAAAACAAACCCGTCTCAAGTCTAAGCGCAGCGGTTGGCTTTGTAACGCGTCGTCGGCATCCGGCTCCGCGTGCGCACTGCTTGGTCACAAGGAACTGCATCAGTGCATGGCTCGCCAAGGTATTTGCAGAAACCTTGCCAGGTTGGTGAAAACACCAAAAAACAAGGGGTTGAGCGTGATTGTCGGGATTGGCAAGTCGCCAGCATGAAGAAGATGCACAATTTCGGTGCGTGCACATCCGCTGACCTGCTCGAAAAATGTGCAACTCGCCCGCGCCATGGGCAGCCGAAAGGCAAACGCAGCCCGTGCTACACTGCGAGCCATTTCTCATTTTGCCGTGGACCGCCGAACATGCTCGCGCCCAAAGCCCTTCTCGACGCCCTGAGCGACCAGGCCTCGCGCCTGTTCAGCAGCGATACCGCCCAGCCTCGCGCCGAACTGGAAAGCCAGTTCAAGGTGCTGATGCAAGGCGCCTTCAGCAAGCTGGACCTGGTCAGCCGGGAAGAATTCGACAGCCAGATGGTCGTGTTGGCCCGCACCCGTGCACGTCTCGAAGCCCTGGAGAAACAGGTCGCCGAGATGGAAGCCCGGATGGCGCCCAGCGCCCAGGAATAACCCCCGCCACACATGGCGTGTTTCGCCAAGAACGTCAGTGCACGCAACGTTTTCGAAGGCACGGTCACCAGCGTCCAACCCGGCGCGGTCAATGCCGAGGTGGAGCTGACGTTGGGCGGCGGCGAGAAACGGGTGGCGGTCGTCACCATGGCCAGCCTGCACAACCTCAACATCAACGTCGGCAACGAGGCCGTGGCCCTGGTCAAGGCTCCCTGGGTGGTGCTGCTGACCGACGCTGCCGGCTACAAGCTCTCGGCGCGCAACGCCCTCGCAGGCGAAGTGGTGCGCGCAGGTGATGGCGCGGTGAACGCCGACGTGGTGCTCAAGCTGGCCGGCGGCACCGAGGTATACGCCATCGTCACCCGCGAAGCCGTGCAGGAGCTGGGCCTGGCGCCGGGGGGCAAGGCTACTGCGTTGATCAAGGCCTCGCATATCATTCGAGGCGCCAAGGCCTGAGCCTGTTGGCGAGGGATCAGCCCAGCTGACCAGGACCGCCTGCATGCCTGCAAAACGTTGACGCACTCTTCTGCCGGCCCCCCAGCAGCCGGCAACTAAGCTTGGGAGCAAGCCGCAGGAAGCGGTGCCCCCAACAGCGACAACGGAGCGTCCATGTCCCTCGCCCTCGTCCACAGCCGCGCCCAGGTAGGCGTGCAGGCGCCGGCTGTCAGCGTCGAAACCCACCTGGCCAACGGCCTGCCCCACCTCACCCTGGTGGGTTTACCGGAAACCACGGTCAAGGAAAGCAAGGACCGGGTGCGCAGCGCCATCGTCAACTCAAGCCTGAACTACCCCGCCCGGCGCATTACCCAGAACCTCGCCCCCGCCGACCTGCCGAAGGACGGCGGGCGCTACGACCTGGCCATCGCCCTGGGCATTCTTGCGGCAAGCGGCCAGGTGCCGGTGGCCAGCCTGGCCGACCTCGAATGCCTCGGCGAGCTGGCGCTGTCCGGCAAGCTGCGGCCAGTCCAGGGCGTGCTCCCCGCCGCATTGGCGGCGCGGGAGGCCGGGCGCGCCCTGGTGGTGCCCACGGAAAACGCCGAGGAAGCGAGCCTGGCCGGTGGGCTGGTGGTCTATGCCGTGGGCCACTTGCTGGAGCTGGTGGCCCACCTTAACGGCCAGGTGCCGCTGGCGCCCTATGCTGCCAACGGCCTGCTGCTGCAACAACGGCCCTATCCCGACCTCAGCGAGGTACAGGGCCAGGTAGCCGCCAAGCGTGCGCTGCTGCTGGCTGCAGCGGGAGCACACAACCTGTTGTTCACCGGGCCACCGGGCACCGGCAAGACCTTGCTGGCCAGCCGGCTGCCGGGGTTGTTGCCGCCGCTGGACGAACACGAGGCATTGGAAGTCGCGGCCATCCGCTCGGTGTGCGGTGGCGCGCCGTTGCGAAGCTGGCCGCAGCGGCCGTTTCGTCACCCTCATCATTCGGCGTCGGGGCCTGCACTGGTGGGCGGCAGCAGCCGACCGCAACCCGGCGAGATCACCCTCGCCCACCATGGCGTGCTGTTTCTCGACGAACTGCCCGAGTTCGAAAGGCGCGTGCTTGAGGTGCTGCGTGAGCCCATGGAATCGGGTGAGATCGTTATCGCCAGGGCTCGCGACAAGGTGCGCTTCCCGGCCCGCTTCCAGCTGGTGGCGGCGATGAACCCCTGCCCCTGCGGCTACCTGGGCGATCCCTCCGGGCGCTGCCGCTGCAGCCCCGAACAAATCCAGCGCTATCGCAACAAGCTGTCCGGCCCGCTGCTCGACCGCATCGACCTGCACCTGACCGTCGCCCGCGAAAGCACGACCCTGGCCTGCGCGCCCAGTGGCGATACCAGCGCCGCCGTCGGCGCCCGGGTCGCCGAGGCACGAGAGCTGCAGCAGCGCCGCCAGGGCTGCGCCAATGCCTTCCTCGACCTGCACGGCCTGCGCCGGCACTGCGCCCTGGAGCAAGCCGACCAGGCTTGGCTGGAAAGTGCCTGCGAGCGCCTGACGCTATCCCTGCGCGCCGCTCATCGGTTGCTCAAGGTGGCGCGAACGCTCGCCGACCTGGAAGGCGCACCTTCTATAGCCCGAGCACATCTGGCAGAAGCCCTGCAGTACCGGCCTGGTAGCTGAACGAAAACGCGATGGCACTGCCTGGCCAAACGTAATGCCGGCCTGCCGAGAAATATTTTGTCACAACCCGCAACAAATATTGGTTGTACGATGTCCTACCTACCGTGTTCGACTACGCCTCGATCTCACAAAAACAACAATGGAGACACCCGATGTCGAGTATTCCTTCGGTCGAGGGCAGTGCTGCCGCACGCTCTCAAAACCGCTTCGTGCGGCTGGTAAAACTGCTTGGCCCAGGCATCATCGCGGTGCTCTCGTGGCTAGGCGCAGGTGATCTGATCACCTCGTCGGTGGCGGGCGCCAACTACGGCTACGCCATGATGTGGGTACTGGCGGTCTCGCTGCTGCTGCGTTACCTGATCGTCAACATCATTGCCCGCTTCCAGCTGTGCAACAACCAGGGCATGACCATCCTCCAGGGCTATGCCCAACTGCACCCGGTATTCGCCTGGTTCCTGCTGGCCTACGCGCTGCTGATGGGCCACCTGATGAATGCCTACATGATCAAGGGCGCCGGCGAGGCGTTGGCGATGCTGTTGCGCATCGATTATCCGCTGCTGTGTTCCACCGCCGTGGTGTTGGCGGTGTGGCTGCTGGTGGGGCGCAACATCTACTCGATGATCGAGGGCGTGATGAAGGCCCTGTTGGCGATCATGACCCTGGCCTTCCTGGCCCTGGCGGTGATGTCCGGCCCGGACGTGGCCGGCATCGTCAAAGGCACCATCGGTTTCAGCATCCCGCCCGACGAGGGCGTGCATGGCGCGCTGCTGGTGGCGGTATCGGTGATCGGCGCGGTGGCAGGCTCGGTGGCCAACTTCGTGCACCCCTACGTGATGCGTGAAAAAGGCTGGGTCGGCCCACAGCACAAGCGCATCCAGCGTAACGATCTGCTGTTCGCGGTGTTCGTCGGCATCGTCATCAACCTGGCTATCTGGATCGTCGGCGCGGAAATCCTGCGCCCCAACGGCATCGAAGTGAACACCCTCGGCGACCTGGGCAAGGCGCTGGAAATGTACTTCGGCTCGATCGGCTGGTACGTGTTCTTCATCGGCGTGTTCGCCACCCTGTTCGCCAGCATCTCTGGCAAGACCACCGCCTTCCCGATGCTGATCACCGACGCCTTCCAGCATGTGCGCCCGGAGCGCCGCGAACGCTATGGCAAGGAGTTCCACCGCGACCCGATGCACAAGTGGTTCATGCTGTTCATCCTGGTGACGCCACTGATCTGGTCGGTGCCCGGCATGCCTGACTTCGTGACCCTGACCATCGGTGTGAACGCCTTGAACATCATCGGCCTGCCGGTGATTTCGCTGGGGCTGCTGATCATGTCCAACCAGAAGTCGCTGCTCAAAAAGGAGTATCGCAACAACCTGTTCGAGAACATCGCCCTGGCCTTTGCCACCGGCCTTGCGCTGTGGGTCGCGTTCCAGCTGGGCATGGAGCTGCTTGCCTGAGTCCGACCTGAACCAGCATCGCCGGCAAGCCCAGCTTGCCGGCATCACGCCGGCTACTCGATCTGACAGGAAGCCAGCAGCTCCAGCAATACGCGCGCCTGGAGCGTGGTGACGAGCTCCCTGTCGCGCACCTTGATCGTGACTTCCACGGTGGCGTCATCCTCAACTGCCACGCCTTGGATGGGGGGCTCCAGCGCCACCGTGCGCGCCAGGCGATAGCCGCGCCGCGCCACCGTCTGGATGAAGCCACGATCACCAAAGGCCTTGCGCAGCGACGACACCTGCACCTGCAGGTTGTTGTCCTCGACCACGGTGCCGGCCCACACTTCGCGCAGCAGCTGCTCCTTGCCGACCACCTGGCCTTTGGCCCGGATCAACGCCGCCAACACTTCGAAGGCCCTTCCGCCAAGCGCCACGGGCTGGCCATCGAGAAAGGCTTCGCGGCGCTCCAGCGACACCCGGACATTGCCTGATCCGATCATGCTTTTCACACCTTCCAGGTTGGCACCCCCACAGCGTCGGGCTGCTCTACTGCGGGCTTCATGGCCTACGAGTATACGCAGCAGCGCTCGCTGCCCAGCCCAGGCGCGGACGGCTTGGCAGAATCGGGAACCATCTTGACCGTTCTCGGCACCCGTCCTCGTACAACCCCTGCAAGCGCTCAGACGCTGGCGCGTGCGGCCAGGCGCCAGGCCTTGGGTGGCTGGCCAACCAGGCGGCTGAAGGCGCGGGTGAAATGGGCCTGATCGCAAAATCCGCATTCCAGGCCAACATCGGTGAGCGGTGCATCGGTGGCCAGCAGGCGCTTGGCTTTTTCCATCCGCGCCAATAGCCGCCAGGCTTGCGGCGACAGC
This sequence comes from Pseudomonas putida, assembly GCF_005080685.1. NCBI lineage: Bacteria > Pseudomonadati > Pseudomonadota > Gammaproteobacteria > Pseudomonadales > Pseudomonadaceae > Pseudomonas > Pseudomonas putida. The sequence continues at coordinate 6,331,540 of NZ_CP039371.1, forward strand.
CCGGTCGCCACCTTGAACGCACGCGAGAAATGGCTGCGGGTGAGGTTGCACAGGGCGGCAATCTCGATGATCGAAAAACCGTTGTGGAGCATCAGTTCCTTGGCCCGCCGCAGCCGCACAGGGGTGAGTCCGCCAGGGCTGGGCGTGCGTTCCCGGGCCGTACCTGTGGTCATCGCGGTCCTCCTGTGGAATGCCCGAAGTCTGCCGCGCAGGCGATGACGAAGTCCTGAGCCAAAGCTGAAAAGTTCTTAATTGCGATGGACTGTGCCGTAAGATGTCTGACGTGTTCCGCTTCAGGCCGCGGCAGCGGCCCAGACCAGGGCGAGAGAAGTTATGCAGGAGAGTCGCGCACATCGCACCGTGGCCATGGTGTTGTTCAACGATGTGCTGTTGCTGGATGTGACCGGGCCGATGGACGCCTTCGCCATCGCCAACCGCTTTTTGCCGCCCGAGCGCCAGTACCGCCTGGTTTCGGTGGCAGACGGTGCCGAGGCGGTGCGCAGTTCATGCGGGCTGAAGGTGTTGGCAGACCTGTGCTTGAGCGAATTGCCCACGGCCGTCGACCTGCTGCTGGTGCCAGGCGGGCCAGGCGCGTATGACGTCGCCCTGCCGGCGCTGGAAAACTGGCTCGGCCCAGCGGCGCGCTCGGCCAAACGGTTCGGCGCCATTTGTACCGGGGTGTTCCTGCTTGGCCGGGCCGGGTTGCTGGCGGGTTACCGTTGCACCACGCACTGGAATTACGTGCAGCGGCTGGCCAGTAGCTTCCCCCAGGCGAAGGTCGAGACCGAGCAGATCTACGTGGTGGACCGCAACCTGATCACCTCCGGCGGCATTACCGCAGGCATCGACCTGGCGCTGGCCGTGGTTGCCGAAGATCACGGCAAGTCCCTCGCTCTGGAAGTGGCCAAGGTGCTGCTGGTCGCCCGCCACCGTCAGGGTGGTCAGACGCCGTACGGCCCGCTGCTGGCCGCGGTGCCACGCGATGGCTCGCCGGTGGCGCGGGTGCAGGCCTACATCGTCGACCACATCGACCAGGCCTTCACCGTGCAGAAGATGGCCGATCTGGTCGCGATGAGCAGCCGCAATTTCGCCCGGATCTTCCAGCGTGAGGTTGGCATCACGCCGTTGCAGTACTTGCAGAACGCCCGCATCGACCAGGCACGCAGGCTGCTCGAAGGCAGCGATTTGCCCTTGAAGGTGGTGGCGGCGCAATGTGGGTTTGGTAGCGATCGGCACATGCGCAAGGTGTTCTGCGAGCGAATCGGCATGACGCCGGCGCAATACCGTGCCCAATTTGGCGGAGCCTGAACGCTCTGCTATCCCTGTAGGAGCCGGCTTGCCGGCGATAGCGCCAGCCCAACTGTCACTTGAAACAGGACAATATTTCTCCCGATCAGCAGATTGTCTGTTCCATCTCCATTCCCCAGAATTGTCCGTCAAACTGTTCAAACGCTGCCCCGGCAGCTCATGGAGTACGAGCCAATGCCACATGAAGGCAGCCTTCTGCAAACCGCGGTGATCTTCCTGCTCGCCGCAGTCCTCGCCGTCCCCCTGGCCAAGCGCCTGCAACTGGGCGCCGTGATCGGCTACCTGCTGGCCGGCGTTGCCATCGGCCCCCAGGCCCTGGGCCTGATCCGCGATACCGAAAGCGTCGCGCACATCTCTGAATTGGGCGTGGTCCTGCTGCTGTTCATCATCGGCCTGGAGCTATCGCCCAAGCGCCTGTGGCTGATGCGCAAGTCGGTATTCGGCGTCGGTAGCGCGCAGGTGTTGCTGACCGGTGCGGTCATCGGCGCCATCGCCCTGTTCGGCTTCGCCCAGTCCCTGCCAGCCGCCCTCGTGCTTGGCCTGGGCCTGGCGCTGTCGTCCACCGCGCTGGGCTTGCAGAGCCTGGCCGAGAGCAAGCAGCTCAACGCGCCCCATGGCCGCCTGGCCTTCGCCATCCTGCTGTTCCAGGACATTGCCGCGATTCCGCTGATCGCCCTGGTCCCCCTGCTGGCCGCGAGCGGCCCGGACACCAGCCACGGCGACAGCCTGCAGCATGGCCTGAAGGTCTTCGCCAGCATCGCCGTGGTGATCGTCGGTGGTCGCTATCTATTGCGCCCGGTGTTCCGCACGGTGGCGCGTACCGGCCTGCCGGAGGTGTCCACCGCCACCGCGCTGCTGGTGGTTATCGGCACTGCCTGGCTGATGGAAGAGGCGGGTATTTCCATGGCGCTGGGTGCGTTTCTGGCCGGTTTGCTGTTGGCCGATTCGGAGTACCGCCACGAGCTTGAGTCGCAGATCGAGCCGTTCAAGGGGCTGCTGCTGGGGCTGTTCTTCATCAGTGTCGGCATGGGCGCCAACCTGAGCCTGCTGCTGGAAATGCCACTGGTGTTGCTGGGCCTGACGCTGCTGCTGATCCTGGTCAAACTGACCCTGCTGATTCTGGTAGGGCGCCTGGCCGGCGGCCTGAACAAGGCCAGCGCCCTGCGCCTGGGCATGGTGCTGGCGGCGGGCGGTGAGTTTGCCTTCGTGGTGTTCAAGCTGGGTAAGGACCAGGGATTGTTCGACACCCAGACCTACGACCTGCTGCTGATGACCATCACTCTGTCGATGGCCATCACGCCGCTGCTGATGCTTGGCTGCGCCCGCGCCCTCAAGCGCCCGCAACCGGCCCCGCGTGAAGTGCCCGAGCAGTACAAGCAGATCCAGGCCGATGCGCCGCGGGTGGTGATCGTCGGCATGGGCCGCATGGGCCAGATCGTCGCACGGATCCTGCGGGCGCAGAAAATTCCGTTCATTGCCCTGGAAACCTCGGTCGACAACATTGAAATGACGCGCATGTTCGAACAGGTACCGGTGTTCTACGGCGACCCGCTACGTCCGGAGGTGCTGCATGCGGCCAAGGTCGGCGAGGCGGAGTATTTCGTCATCACCACCGACGACCCCGAGCTGACCACGCGCACCGCCGAGCAGGTCAAGCGCCAGTACCCGCACCTGAAGGTGCTGGCCCGTGCGCGTAACCGCCAGCATGTGCACAAACTGGTGGACGTGGGCGCCGAGCCGATTCGCGAGACGTTCTATTCCAGCCTTGAGCTGACCCGCCGTGCCTTGGTTGGGTTGGGCTTGAGCGATGAACAGGCGGCTGATCGCATCGCGCGCTTTACCCAGCACGATGAAGAAGTGCTGGTGGTACAGGGGCAGGTGCGCGATGACCGGGCCAAGGTGATGCAGACGGCCAAGGAGGCGCGGGTGGAGTTGGAGCGGTTGTTCGAGGCGGATGTGGATTGAGGGGGCATGGCGGTAGATTTTTAGCGGCCTCAAGATCGAGCGCCGCGCGGGCGGCGCTCGATGTCTGCCTGTCCACATCACCTGAGCCAGGCACATGCCCGCCCAGCCCGATTTCCGGTCAGGCCCATCTGCATCGGCCCAGTTCGCCACTCGTTCAGCAGCATCCTACATAACCACGCACACTTTCTTACGGAATCGATTTGCCCCGCGATTTACCCTACAAACCGTGTCGACGCCCGTCTGATTGTCCAGGGGAAGCCTGATCTCTAGGCTGACCTGGTCGCTGTTGGTTCAGCGATCGGGTGTGGAAACCCGAGTACTAATCGGAACGGTTGTCGCTATGGCAGCTGTACGCGGGAGGCCAAATGGCCTGCCGGGGTTCCGATAGCCCGGCTTTCCACTCCGCGTACAGCCGCCACCCTTCGTGTGGAAACGAAAGTTGCCGGTCAACATCATCTATCGGAGTTTGACCTTGAAAAAAATCGTTCCAGATCCCCCGCTTCGCCCAACCACCCAACACGCTCTCGACCGCTGCGATGCAGGTCAATCCGCACGCAGTGGAATTGGCAGATGTATGGGTCGAGGTGCTGTTGGATGGCATTGAGTCACAACCCGTGACGTGAGGTTGTGACACAGATTCGCTGGGCAGGGCGTGCAGACCGGCCTGCTCGGTTTGATGTATGACGTGAATCCTATTCGAGGCCTCCAGGCGCATGCCGGGAGGCCTATGGCGCCCTCAAGATCGAGCGCCGCCCGCGCGGCGCTCGATCTCAATGCCACTAGAAATCTCCAGGCTTACACCTGCGCGCACCACCTTAAATCTCCCGCCAGGCACATCCCCCCCCAAAAAAAATCCGCACAAACAAAAAGGCCGACCCCAATAGGAGCCGGCCTTAACCTGCTAGATTCACGCAGCGCTTACTTCCCAGCCGTCAGCGCGTTATAGCTGGTCATCAGATTCCGGTAGTCCGGAATGTGATTCGAGCATAGCGCCGCCAGCCCTTCGATGTCGTTGCGCCAGTCGCGGTGCAGCTCACAAGCCACGCCGAACCAGGTCATCAGTTGCGCGCCGGCCTGGCTCATGCGGTTGTGCGCAGCGTCGCGGGTCATTTCGTTGAAGGTGCCGGAGGCATCGGTCACCACGAACACATCGAACTCTTCTTCCAGGGCCGCCAGGGCCGGGAAGGCCACGCACACTTCGGTCACTACGCCGGCGATGATCAGCTGCTTCTTGCCAGTGGCCTTGACTGCCTTGACGAAATCTTCGTTGTCCCAGGCGTTGATCTGGCCTGGGCGGGCGATGTAGGGGGCATCCGGGAACAGCGCTTTGAGCTCCGGCACCAGCGGGCCGTTGGGGCCTTGCTCGAAGCTGGTGGTGAGGATGGTCGGCAGGTTGAAGAACTTGGCAAGGTCGGCCAGGGCCAGCACGTTGTTCTTGAACTTGTCCGGCTCGATGTCACGCACCAGCGACAGCAGGCCAGCCTGGTGGTCGACCAGCAGAACAGCAGCGTCTTCTTTGTTCAGGCGGTTGTATTTGAAGTGGGTCATGGTCGTAGCTCCTAAGGTTTCGATCTTCAGTAAGTTGGGTGTTTCGCGTTGATGGGAGAAGATTAAAACCTGGACCTTTGAAGCGGTAGACAGCAAAATTCAGCCTTAGCGTTCTATTTTATGAACGATGCGGAGAGCGATCATTGGAAGACCTCAACTCCCTCTACTTCTTCACCCAGGTAGTCGAGCACGGCGGCTTCGCCCCGGCGGGTCGGGCGCTGAACATGCCCAAGTCGAAACTCAGCCGACGTATCGCCGACCTCGAAGACCGCCTCGGTGTACGCCTGCTGCACCGCACCAGCCGGCTTTGCTCGCTCACCGAGATCGGCCAGGCCTACTACAACCGTTGCCTGGCCATGCGCGTCGAGGCCGAGGGCGCGGCGGAAATCATCGAGCGCAACCGCAGCGAACCGCGCGGGCTGGTGCGCATCAGTTGCCCCACCACGTTGCTCAACGCCTGGGTCGGCCCGATGCTGGCCCGCTACATGGCCAAGTACCCCCAGGTCGAACTGTTCATCGAAAGCACCAACCGCCGGGTCGACCTGCTGCACGAAGGCTTCGACGTGGCGCTGCGGGTGCGTTTTCCACCCTTGGAGAACACCGACATGGTGATGAAGGTGCTGAGCAACAGCACCCAGTGCCTGGTCGGCCATCCGCAGTACCTTGAACAGTTGCCCAAGGGCTTCGACCCGCAGCTGCTCGGCCAACTGCCCAGCCTGCACTGGGGCGGCGCACAGCGTGATTACCAGTGGGAGCTGTTCCAGGGCGAGGACTCCAGCCGCAGCATCGTCATCGCACACACCCCGCGGGTGGTGACCGACGACCTGTTCGCCTTGCGCCACTTCGTGGTCGCCGGCCTCGGTATCGCGCACCTGCCTCGGGTCGCGGTACGCGAAGACCTGGCCGCCGGCCGGCTGGTCGAGCTCTTGCCCGACTGGCACCCACGTTGCGGCATCGTCCATGCGATCTTCCCGTCGCGGCGCGGCTTGCTGCCCTCGGTACGCTCGCTGATCGATCATCTCGCCGAGGAGTTCGTCGTCAGCGACATGGCCTGAATCAAACCCGGACGGCTGCGCTGCGTGGCTCGCCACGCAGCAGCAGGTCGGCGACCAGGGCCAGTACTATCGCCCCCGCCGCCACGGCGAACAGGACGCCGTAGCCGCCAGCGGTAGCGGCGAACAGCGCCGAATAAGCGTATCCGGCAATGGCCTGGAAGCTGGCGAACGACACCGTCGCTCGGCTCCAGATCGCATTCTGCCGGGCATGCCCCTCCACCAACTGATGCACACGGGCCAGTGCCAGGGGCACGATGCCTGGCGGAAATGAACCGATAATCAACGCCGCACCGCCAAGCACACGCAAGTCATGACTGCCCAGCAATACGCCGAGGGCGATCAGTTGCGCCAACAGTACCAGGCGGATACCGCCACGAGCGCCCAGGTGGTCGGCAAGCGATCCGTACAACACCGGGCCGACAATCGCGCCCAAGCCGTATAACCCCCAGATCACCGCCGCGCCGTGACTGCCCGCACCGAGCCCCCGGCTGACGTAGTCGACCAGGAACATCATCGGAGCCACCAGTGCCGTCGCCATCAATGCATACTGGCCAAACAGCACGATAATCGCCGGCGATGTCACGGTTGCGCAGGGCGTATGCGTCGGCTGGTCGGGTATAGGGTCATCCGGCCAGCCCGCCCAACTGCTGGCAGTCAACACCAGCGACAGCGCAGCGAGCCCCAGCCAGGTCTGCTGCACTCCCCGACCCAACAACCACGGCACCAGGCTCGCGGCAACGGCGATACCCAAGCCGATACCCAGGAAGATCGCACCGCTGGCCAGGCCGCGGCGCGAGGCCTGTACGTGAGGAAGGATCGAACCGGCTGCCAACACCATGATTACCCCACCCGCCACACCAGACAGCAGCCGCCAGCCGAAAAACCAGGCTACCGATAGCGGCCAGGCACACGCCAGGAACGCCAGCGCGACAAGCACCATCATGCCACGCAGCACTGCCCGGCTCGACCAGCGCACCGCCAGCGGTCGGCCAACCAAGGCTCCGATTAGATAGCCAGCCAGGTTGGCCGCTCCGAGGTAAACCACCGCCGCACTGGTGAACCAACGTGCGTCGATCAGCGCCGGCACCAGCGGGGTATAGGCAAACCGCGCCAGGCCGATGCCGACCAGGCTGGCACATAGCCCAGCCCAGATCAGCAACCAAGGCGCACGTTGACGTGAGGCGTTCATGAGGTTCCCTTGCGCCGGTACGGCGCTTGTCGATGAAGATGGGAAAAGCATAAAGTCACCGCTCGATGAATAAACGCAGCGAGTTCTCATCGCTGCACTGCACTTTTGCATCACCAAGGACACCTGCGATGAACTGGGACGACACCCGCGTATTCCTCGCCCTATGCCGTGCACAGACCCTACGCGCCGCCGCCCGCAGCCTCGGTGTCGACCAGGCCACCGTGGGTCGCCGCCTCGCTTCGCTGGAAGCCGCCCTGGACGCGACCCTGTTCCTGCGCGCCTCGAACGGCTACGTACTGACCGCAGCCGGCGAGGTGGTCATGCGTGCGGCGTTGGACATGGAGGCATCCGCCTCCAGTCTGGAGCGACAGATTCTCGGCCTGGACGAGCGCCTGAGCGGCGTGGTGAGGGTGACCACCACCGACTCGTTCGCACTGGACTTCATCATTCCAGCCGTGGCCAGGTTGCGCTTGGAGCATCCGTCCATCGAAGTGCAACTGCAGGCCTCGACGCAGATGCTCAATCTGAGCAAGCGCGAGGCGGACATCGCCGTGCGCACGCATAAGCCGGACAACCCCGAACTGGTGGTGCGTCGCCTGGCACGCTGGCACAGCGGCTTGTTCGCCTCGCGCGCCTATCTCGAACGCCAAGGCGAACCCGCGCAAGGCACTGCCTTCGCCGGGCATGATCTGGTGATCTACCAGCCATACCTGGACAGCGGCAAGGAGGTGGGCCTGGTAGGCGAGCCCATCGCCCAGGGGCGAATCGCCCTGACCTGTACCTCAGGCTTGATGGTGCGCCAGGCGCTTGCCCAGGGTCTTGGCCTCGGCGAATTGCCGGTGCCGCTGGGGGAGCGCGACGGCCTGTGCAAGGTGTGGCAAACCCGCAAACCGTATGATGTATGGCTGGTAACGCACCAGGATGTGCGGCATACGGCGCGCGTACGGGCGGTGATCGAAGCGATTGCCGAGGCATTTGCGGACTAGGCCGACGCAGGCCTCTTCAAAATCGCCCTTTGAGCGGATACTCGACGATCAGGTAGATGCGGTCGATGTCGTCCCCCGCCTGGGCCTGGTTGGCGCGGTGGCTGACGTGGGAAAACGACAGGCTGAGGTCCTTGGCGGCCCCGGCCTGTACCACGTACTTGAGGTCGATATCCCGTTCCCAATGCCGCCCGCCCTGCCCTTGCTGGCCCACGTATGCCCCACCGGCCGGGGCATGGCTGCCGTCGATGCCACTGCCACTGACGTAGCGTCCCATCAGGCTAAGCCCGGGTACGCCCAGGGTGGCGAAGTCGAGGTCGTAGCGCAGTTGCCACGAACGCTCGCCGGGGCCGTTGAAGTCGGCGTACTTGATGGAGTTGGCCAGGTAGATGGAGTCGCCACCGACGAAGTCGAATGGGGTGTCGCCTTCGATCTTCTGGTAGGCAAGCGTCAGTGCCTGGGCACCGGCCAGGTACTTGGCGGCGACGCTGTAGGCCAGGGTGTCGATGGCCCCTGCGCTGGCGGCGCCGGTGTCGCGGGTCTGGTACAGGTTGCCGTCGAGGCGCCAGCGGCCCTGGGCCCAGTTCAGGTTGAGGTAGGCCTGGCGCCAGGTGTCTTGCAACTGGCCGGCGTACAGCGCGCCGCCGAACGGGCCGCCGGGTGCGAAGGTGGCTCCGGCCAGGCTCATGGCGCGGCCTTCGGTGGTGGCGCCGTAGCCGCTGAAATCGCCGCGGGTGGCGCTGTTGTCCTGGTTGTTGAAGGCGGTGAAGCGCCCGGCCTGCAAGCGCCAGCCAGGCAGGCTGGTGTTCTCCAGCAGCCAGCCGGTGGCGTATTCGGGGTGCAGGCGCTTGTCGCCAGTGTCGAACACGGGTGTTTCCACGGTCATTTCGCCCAGGCGCAGTTGGGTTTCACCCAAGCGCAGTTTCAGCGCAGCGCCGGCACTTGAATAACTTGACTCAGCGCGCCCATCGCTATCGCGCGGCAACAGGCCAGTGCCTGCATGGCCGCGGCCGCCGTCGAGCTTGATGCCGATGAAACCGTGTGCGTCCAGACCCACGCCCACGGTGCCTTCGGTGAAGCCGGAGCGGATTTCGCCGATGAAGCCCTGGGCCCATTCCTGGCGGTAGTTCTGCCGGGCTCCCGCCGGTGAGCGGAAGTCGCTGTGCAGGAAGTAGTTGCGGCTGAGCAGCGACCATTCGGCGTCCTGCGCATGGCCAAGCACCGGGCACAGGGCCAGGGTGGCCAGCAGGGCACGGCCTGGGCCTTGGAGGGTGGGGGTCATGGGTGGCGTCCGGTTTTAGAGGTGTTGCAAGAAAGTAGAGGCGGTTTTGAAGGCCTCATCGCCGGCAAGCCGGCTCCTACAGGGGGCTAGGTGCTGCACCTGTAGGAGCCGGCTTGCCGGCGATGGGGCCGGCCCAGCCAGCCCTGGGCTCAGGTCAGAACGCGAAGCACGAACAACCCAACGCGCCCCAGAAGCCCTGGAAGTCGTTCACCGGCACACTCGAATGCCGCGCTTTCTCATGGCTGTGCGCATGCACCCCGCAAGGCCCGACGCACTGGTGCGCCATTGCAGCCAGCGACGGCGTACCCACACGCCAGTGCCCAGGCACCTTGGCCACCGGCGACCACTCCGGCAGCACCGGCACCTGCGGTGGGCCGAGACGGTCGAACTCGCCGGCGGCGTACACCACCTTGCCGTCGACGATGGTCAGCACCGACTCGATGCCCTTGATCGCTTCTTCCTCGACGCTGAAGAAGTCCAGCGACAACGCCGCCAGGTCGGCCAGTTGGCCTACCTTGATCTGCCCCTTCTTGCCCTGCTCGCTGGAGAACCAGGCGCTGCCCTGAGTGAACAACTGCAGCGCGGTATCCCGGTCCAGGCCTTCCGGATACAGCTCCATGCCACCCACGGTCTTGCCGCTGACCAACCAGTACAGCGAAGTCCACGGGTTGTAGCTGGACACGCGGGTAGCGTCGGTGCCGGCCCCGACCGGTACGCCCATCTCGAGCATGCGCTTGACCGGCGGGGTCTGCTCGGCGGCCTTGGCACCATAGCGGTCGACGAAATACTCACCCTGGAAGGCCATGCGGTCCTGGATCGCGATGCCGCCGCCCAGGGCGCGCACACGCTCGATGTTCTGCGGGGTGATGGTTTCGGCGTGGTCGAAGAACCACGGCAGACCATTGAACGGAATGTCGCGGTTGACCTTCTCGAACACGTCGAGCATGCGGGTGATCGATTCGTTGTAGGTGGCGTGCAGGCGGAACGGCCAGCGCTGCTCGACCAAGTGGCGCACCACCGGCTCCAGTTCTTCTTCCATGGTCTGCGGCAGGTCCGGGCGCGGTTCGAGGAAGTCCTCGAAGTCGGCGGCAGAGAACACCAGCATCTCGCCAGCACCGTTGTGGCGCAGGAAGTCGGTTCCGCTGTGCAGCTTGACGCTGGAGGTCCACTTGCGGAAGTCGTCCAGCTCTTCCTTGGGCTTTTGAGTGAACAGGTTGTAGGCGATGCGCACGGTCAACTGGTTGTTGTCGGCCAGCTCCTGGATCACCGAGTAATCGTCAGGGAAGTTCTGGTAGCCGCCGCCAGCATCGATGGCGCTGGTCAGGCCCAACCGGTTGAGCTCACGCATGAACTGGCGGGTGGAATTGACCTGATATTCCAACGGCAGCTTCGGCCCTTTGGCCAAGGTCGCGTAGAGGATCATCGCGTTGGGGCGGGCGATCAGCATGCCGGTCGGGTTACCGAACTTGTCACGCTGGATCTCGCCACCCGGTGGGTTCGGCGTGCTCTTGTCGTAGCCGACCGCCTTGAGCGCAGCGCGGTTGAGCAGCGCACGGTCATACAGGTGCAGCAGGAACACCGGGGTGTCGGGCGCCGCCTGGTTGATTTCCTCCAGGGTCGGCATGCGCTTTTCGGCGAACTGGAATTCGTTCCAGCCGCCGACCACGCGGACCCACTGCGGGGTCGGCGTACGTGCGGCCTGGTCCTTGAGCATGCGCAGGGCATCGGCCACCGACGGCACGCCTTCCCAGCGCAATTCGAGGTTGTAGTTGAGGCCGCCGCGGATCAGGTGCAGGTGCGAGTCGTTGAGGCCGGGAATGACCGTGCGTTGCTTGAGGTCGACGATCTGCGTGGCTGCGCCCTTGTGGGCCATGGCCTCGGCATCGTTGCCCACGGCGATGAAACGCCCGTCCTTGATGGCAACGGCGGTGGCAGTGGGCTTTTCGCGGTCAACGGTGTGCAGTTTACCGTTGAACAGGATGAGGTCGGCGGTCATGGAGCCTCCTTGGGCGGATGCATGGGCGGAACCGGCTGAGCCGGCGAAGGGCAATGCGGACCAGAGCGCGCCGGCGGCACCGAGCACGGTGCTGGTGGCGAGGAACTGGCGACGGCTCTTGTCGTTGGGGTCCTGGGACATGGTCATCTCCTTATGTGTACGCCGGCGGCTGGTGCAACCGCGGAGCATGCCGGTTGCGGTGCAGTCAGGGATTGAATGGATGTGCGGTGCAGGTGGTGCAAGCTTAGCCTTGCAACCACTTCGCGCTGCGTCGGGTTACCCAGGGCATGATGTAGAAGACCACGGGCAAGATGACGAACACGTTGACGATCAGGTTGCCGGCAATCGGGCCGCCGAGTTGTGGGAAGCGGGCGAACAGCGGCGCCAGCAGTTGCGGGACGACCATGGTCATCGGACAGATCACCAGGTAGGTCAGCAGCGCCTGCTTCCAGCGCGGCGGTTGCGCCGCCGTAGTGCCGGGCGGGCTTTCAAGAACCTGGTGTTGCAGGCATACGGTTACCACTTCGCGGTTGTTCTGGAGTGCGGTGTTCATCGGCGTTCCTTGGGATGAGCGTGCCCGCATCCACGGTGCAACGGCAGACGGGCTGGGATTCAGAGGGGTGTGCTGCCCCAGGCGTGCCCGGGGCAGGTTCGGTTTACTTGCCGGCGTTGAAGGCGTTGTAGCTGGTCATCAGGTTGCGGTAGTCGGGGATGTGGTTGGAGCACAGCGCCGCCAGACCTTCGATATCGTTGCGCCAGTCGCGGTGCAGCTCACAAGCCACGCCGAACCAGGTCATCAGTTGCGCGCCGGCCTGGCTCATGCGGTTGTGTGCGGCGTCGCGGGTCATTTCGTTGAAGGTGCCGGAAGCATCGGTGACCACGAACACATCGAACTCTTCTTCCAGGGCCGCCAGCGCCGGGAAGGCCACGCACACTTCGGTCACTACGCCGGCGATGATCAGCTGCTTCTTGCCGGTGGCCTTCACTGCCTTGACGAAGTCTTCGTTGTCCCAGGCGTTGATCTGGCCTGGGCGGGCGATGTAGGGGGCATCCGGGAACAGCGCTTTGAGCTCCGGCACCAGCGGGCCGTTGGGGCCTTGCTCGAAGCTGGTGGTGAGGATGGTCGGCAGGTTGAAGAACTTGGCCAGATCGGCCAGGGCCAGCACGTTGTTCTTGAATGCGTCCGGCTCGATGTCACGCACCAGGGACAGCAGGCCAGCCTGGTGGTCCACCAGCAGAACAGCGGCGTCGTCTTTGTTCAGGCGGTTGTATTTGAAGTGGGTCATGGTCGTAGCTCCTAAGGTTTCGATCTTCAGTAAGTTGGGTGTTTCGCGTTGATGGGAGAAGATTAAAACCTGGACCTTTGGAGCGGTAGACGGTGTTTTTTGGCTTTAGCGTTCTATTTTGTGAACGGTGGATTGGTGGTGGATGCTTCGCGGGCAAGCCCGCTCCCACAGGAGTTGAAGCACTGCGCAATCTCTGTTGCCCGGCGCACGAACCTGCTCTATTACTACCCACAGCCCTCCCCCTGCCCCGAGACCATCATGCTGGCGTTCATCCAGTCGTCCCCGTTGTTGCTCGGCACTTCCCTGATCCTGCTCGACCTCATCCTCTGGCAGCTCATTCCCATCCACCAGCGGGCCTGGCGCATCGGTGCGCGGCTGGCGATCTTCCTGCTGTTCAGCGTGGTGCTGCTGGCCGCCGGAATGAGCCCGCTGCAACCGCCCCCCTGGCCCGATGACATGGCCCGCAATCTCATGGCCACGGTCCTGGCCATCGGCTGGTGGTTGTTCGGCGCACGCACGGTGACCGTGGTGTTCGGGCTGTTGCTCGGCGCCCGTGGCAGCCATGGCGGGCGCTTGCTGCAGGATGTACTGGGGGCGTTGATCTTCCTGGCGGCCGTGGTCGCCGCCGCTGGCTACGTGATGCAGCTGCCGGTCAAGGGCCTCCTGGCCACCTCCGGGGTGATGGCCATCGTCATCGGCCTGGCGTTGCAGAGCACCCTGGCCGACGTGTTCAGCGGCATCGTGCTGAACACCACGCGGCCCTACCAGATCGGCGATTCGATCTCCATCGACGGCACCGAGGGCAAGGTGCTGGACATCGACTGGCGCGCCACCCGCCTGCTGACCGGCACCGGCAGCCTGGCGGTGATCCCCAACTCGGTGGCGGCCAAGGCACGCTTGCTCAACCACAGCCGCCCACCCGATGTGCACGGGGTTTCGATCAGCGTGGTGGTGCCGGCCAAGGTACGCCCCAGGCGGGTGTTCGATGCCTTGGAAAAGGCCCTGCAGGGTACTCGGGCGATCCTCTCCTCGCCGCCGCCCAGGGTCTCGGTGAAAAGCTCGACCCTGGACGCGGTGGAATACGAGGCCAGCGGTTTCATCGCCGACATGGCCGGCAAGGGCGATGCACGCAACCAGTTGTTCGACCTGGCGCACCGCCACCTGGAGGCCAGCGGCGTGGTGTGGAACGTCGACCTGGCGATGCCACCACGCAGCCGCCAGCGCGAGGTGCTGGACGAAGTGCGGGTGTTCCGCTCGCTGAGCGAGGACGAGCGCGATGCCCTGAGCCAGCGCATGACCGCCGTGGAGTACCTGGCCGACCAGGTGATCCTCGAAGTGGGCGCGCACTCCGACTCTCTGCTGGTGATCGGCAGCGGCGTGGTGTCGGCCTCGGTGCGCGATGGCGACAAACTGCTCGAAGCCGGGCGCATGGGGCCGGGCGAGGTGCTGGGGATCGAGGGCATCGTCGACGAGGATGATTCGCTGGCCGAGTTCAGGACGCTGACCAGCTGCGTGCTGTATCGCATCGACAAGGCACAGGTGAAGAGCTGCCTGGAGCAGCGGGGCGAAGTGCAGGTGGCATTGAACAAGCTGCAGCGGTTTCGCCGTCAGAACCGAGAGTCGTTGTTGTTGCAGAAGCCAGCTTCAGTCAAGAAAGGCGGCTTTCTCAGCTGGTTGCATCGATAGGATCGCAGCTCATGGCATGGACCCTGTGGGAGCGGCCTTGCGTCGCGAACGGACCGCGCAGCGGTCCCAGGGCATTGGAGGCGCCGCACAAACCCTAGGGCCGCTGCGCGCCCCTTTCGCGACGCAAGGCCGCTCCCACAGCGCTCTAGAGCACCACCCGCAAACACTGCCCCGCGTGATACAGCGAGAACCCCGATTCATAGAACGCCGTGCGCAACGAAGGCGCGCTCACGCCCTTCATCGGCGAGAACGGAATCGGCAGCCCGTCGGGATCATCCTTGAGCAGGAACTCGGCGAACGCCCGTCCGATCACGGTCCCCGTGGTATTGCCGCGCCCGTTGTAGCCCGTCACCGCCACCAGCCCCGGCGCCGGCTCGAACAAGCGCATCAGGTGGTCCGGCGTGAAGTCGATGCAGCCGGTCCAATGCATTTCCCATTCGACCTTGCCCAGTTCCGGGTAGTAATGACTCTGGATCCGGTCGGCCCAGCTGCGCACGAACCACGCCGGCTTGTTGTCGACCCGGCCGAGGCTGCCGAGCAGCAGGCGGCCCTGATCGTCGCGGCGGATGCTGCTCAGTACCGTGCGCGTGTCCCACGAGCCCTGGCCATGGGACAAGACCTTGTCGGCGGCAGAGCCGTGCAGCGGCTTGGAAGCCACCTGATAGTAGTAACCGCGGAAGAACTGCTTCTGCAGGTTGCTCCAGTCGCCTTCGGTGTAGGCGCCCGTGGAAATCACCACCTTGTCGGCGTGCACCGAGCCGCGTGCGGTCTTCACCCGCCAGGCATCGCCTTCACGGGTCAGGCCCTCGACCGCGGACTGCTGGAACAGCTTGCCACCCAGGCGCACCACGGCAGCCGCCAGGCCTTGGGTGTAACCCATGGGGTTGATGGTGCCGGCGCGGCGGTCGAGCAGCGCGGCGGAGATCTTGTCGGTACCGCAATATTCCTGGCACTGGGCGCCGGTCAGCAGTTCGACGTCGGCGCCGCGACGGCTCCACTGGGCGTGGCGCGCCTCGAGGTCGGCGATGCCGGTGGCGTTGTGCGCCATGTGCAGGGTGCCCTTGTGCTGCGCTTGGCAGTCGATGCCAAGGCGCTCGATCATGGCGAACACCTCGCCAGGCGCATCGCCGAGCACCTTGTTCAGGCGGCTGCCCTGCTGCTGGCCAAGCGTGGCCTCGACATCGTCGGGGCGGATCCAGGTGCCGGCGTTGACCAGCCCGACGTTACGCCCGGAGCCACCATGGCCGATCTGCCAGGCCTCCAGCAGAATCACCGACTTGCCCTGTTCGAGCAGGTGGATAGCTGCCGACAGGCCCGTGATGCCGCCGCCGATGACGCATACGTCGGCCTTGTGTTCACCGGCCAGGGCCTGGGCGGTAACGGCCGGTTTGCTGACAAATTCCCACAAGCATTGTTGACGCAGTTCGGACATGGCCCGGCTCCAGCACATTGTTCTTGTTGGGGCCGCCCTGCGGCCCATCGCCGGCAAGCCGGCTCCTACAGGCGACCTCGATCCCCTGTGGGAGCGGGCTTGCCCGCGAACCGGGGGCACTGCCCCCGGCCATGCAGCATCAATCGATCAGTCGAACACGATCCCCTGCGCCAGCGGCAGCTCACGCGAGTAGTTCACGGTATTGGTCTGACGACGCATGTAGCCTTTCCACGCATCGGAACCGGACTCACGCCCACCGCCTGTCTCCTTCTCGCCGCCGAACGCACCGCCAATCTCGGCGCCGCTGGTGCCGATGTTGACGTTGGCGATGCCGCAGTCGCTGCCCGAAGCGCTCTGGAAGCGCTCTGCCTCACGGATATCGGTGGTGAAGATGCACGACGACAGGCCCTGTGGCACTTCGTTGTTCAGGCGCAGGGCTTCTTCGAAGTCATCGTAGGCCAGTACGTAGAGAATCGGCGCGAAGGTCTCGTGGCGCACCACGTCGCTCTGCGCCGGCATCTCGGCAATGGCCGGCGACACGTAGTAGGCGTTCGGGTACTGCTCGGCCAGTTGGCGCTCGCCGCCGAACACCTGGCCGCCTTCGTCACGCGCCTTGGCCAACGCGCCCTGCATGGCATCGAACGACTGCTTGTCGATCAGCGGGCCGACCAGGTTGTCCTTGCGTGGGTCGCCGATGCGCACCTTGCCATAGGCGGCCTTGACCCGGGCCACTACCTCGTCCTTGATCGAGCGGTGCACGATCAGCCGGCGCAGGGTGGTGCAGCGCTGGCCGGCGGTGCCGACGGCGGAGAACAGGATGCCGCGTACGGCCAGGTCGAGATCGGCGCTCGGCGCCAGGATCATGGCGTTGTTGCCACCCAGCTCGAGGATGCTGCGGCCGAAGCGCGCCGCCACCCGTGGGCCGACTTCGCGCCCCATGCGGGTGCTGCCGGTAGCGCTGACCAGCGGGACACGCGGGTCGTCGACCAGGGCTTCGCCGGCTTCGCGGCCACCGATCACCAGGTGCGCCAAGCCTGCCGGCGCATCACCGAAGGCCTTCAGGGCTTTGTCGAACAGTGCCTGGCAGGCCAGCGCGGTCAGCGGGGTCTTCTCCGAAGGCTTCCACACCACCGCGTTGCCGGCCACCAGCGCCAGCGCGGTGTTCCAGGCCCACACGGCCACCGGGAAGTTGAAGGCGCTGATCACCCCGACCACGCCCAGCGGGTGCCAGGTTTCACGCATGTGGTGGCCTGGGCGCTCGGAAGCGATGGTCAGGCCGTACAGTTGGCGCGACAAGCCGACGGCAAAGTCGCAGATGTCGATCATTTCCTGAACTTCGCCCAGGCCTTCCTGGGTGATCTTGCCGGCTTCGATCGAGACCAGCTCGCCAAGGTCGGCCTTGTGCGCACGCAGCACCTCGCCGAACAGGCGCACCAACTCGCCACGACGCGGGGCCGGCACACTGCGCCAGGCTTCGAAGGCGCTGTGGGCCTGATCGATGCGGGCGGTGGTCTCGGCCTTGCCAAGCAGTTTCACCGAGGCGATCTGGCTGCCGTCGATCGGCGTGTGAACAGGGTAGTCGCCCTGGGTGTAAGCCTCGGCGGCAACGCCAAGGCGCTCGAGCAATCCAGCAACCATTTGTGCATCTCCTACATCGGGTGATGGGGTGGAAAATGATGTGGATCAGTATTAATCCGATCACACCCGTGCAACAAACGACCTTTATTCCGCATATCATTCCGTCAGGTAATGATTCGAGCCGCAGAGACCGCTATGTCCAAACGCCTGGTGCCTTCCATGACCGCGCTGCAATGCTTCGAGGCCGCAGCCCGTCACCTGAGCTTTACCCGTGCCGCCGAAGAACTGCACCTGACCCAGAGCGCGGTCAGCAAGCAGGTGGCGCAGCTCGAGGAGATGCTGCGCCATCACCTGTTCCTGCGCATTCGCCGGCGCCTGCAGCTGACCCCGGCCGGCAGCTTGTACCTGGCCGAGGTCAACAAGATCCTCACCCAGGTCGATATGTCCAGTCGCTACGTGCTGACCTACGGCGAGCAGACCGAGATATTGAAGGTAGCCACCCAACCGAGCTTCGGCGTGCGCTGGCTGATCCCGCACCTCAAGGGGTTTGGCAAGCGCCACCCGAACATCCATCTGGACATCCGCAACGAGATGGAGCCGTTCGCGTTGCTGCAAGGCTCGGCCGACGTGGTGTTCTTCTATGGCCAGGGCACCTGGCCGGGCGCCACCTGCGTGGAATTGTTCGGTGAGCAAGTGGTGCCGGTGTGCGCGCCGGAGTTGCTGGCCGGACGTGAACTGGGCGATGCCACGCAGCTGGCCGAGTTGGTGCTGCTGCAGAGCACCTCACGGCCGCAGGCCTGGCACGAGTGGTTCCTGGAGTTGGGGCTGCACAGCGTCAGCGCCTACCACGGGCCGCGCTTCGACACCTTCTACATGGCCCTGAGCGCGGCGCAGTCCGGCTGCGGGGTAGCGTTGGTGCCGCGTTACCTGGCGGCCAAGGAGCTGGCCGAGGGGAGCCTGGTCATACCCTGGAATCATCCGATGCGCAGCGCCGGGGCGCATTACCTGGCGTATGCCGAGCATGCGGCCGAAGTGCCGAAGGTGCGGGCGTTGGTGGAGTGGATTCGCGAGCAGTTGCAGCCCTGATGGCCTCTTCGCGGGACAAGCCCGCTCCCACAGGTACTCCACAGCCTTTGAAGACCATGGGGTACCTGTAGGAGCGGGCTTGTCCCGCGAAGAGGCCCTCAAGGTCGATCATAAAAGGAATGACTCACACACTTTTTTTCGCTTGTGGCCAAAGTGCATTCCCAGCTTTCATGTAAGCGTCCGAACCCAACCAGGAAGCTTGCGATGCCCGCCCACGATTTCGTCAGCCCCGACAGCATCCGCGCGCAGTTCTCTGCCGCCATGTCGCTCATGTACAAACAGGAAGTGCCGCTGTACGGCACGCTGCTGGAGCTGGTGAGCGAAATAAACCAGCAGGTCATGGCCGAGCAGCCCGAGATCGCCCAGGCCCTGCGCTGGACCGGCGAGATCGAGCGCCTCGACCAGGAGCGCCACGGCGCCATCCGCGTCGGCACGCCCGAGGAATTGGCCACCATCGCCCGCCTGTTCGCGGTCATGGGCATGCAGCCGGTCGGCTACTACGACTTGAGTTCGGCCGGCGTGCCGGTGCACTCCACCGCCTTCCGCGCCGTGCACGAGCAAGCGCTGCACGTCAGCCCGTTCCGTGTATTCACCTCGTTGCTGCGCCTGGAACTGATCGACAACCCACAATTGCGCGCACTGGCCGAAGGCATCCTGGCCAAGCGCCAGATCTTCACCCCCCGCGTGCTCGAACTGATCGCCCAGGGCGAACGCGACGGCGGCCTGAACGCCGAGGACGCCGACGCCTTCGTGCAGGAAGCCCTGCACACGTTCCGCTGGCACCAGGACGCCACGGTCAGTGCCGAGCAGTACCAGCAACTGCACGACCAGCACCGCCTGATCGCCGACGTGGTGGCCTTCAAGGGCCCGCACATCAACCACCTGACCCCGCGCACCCTGGACATCGACGCCATCCAGCGCGGCATGCCGGCCAAGGGCATTCCACCCAAGGCCGTGGTCGAAGGCCCGCCCACCCGCCGTCACCCGATCCTGCTACGCCAGACCAGCTTCAAGGCGCTGCAGGAAAAGGTCGCCTTCAGCGGCCAGCAAGGCCACGAAGGCAGCCACACCGCACGTTTCGGCGAGATCGAGCAACGCGGCGCGGCCCTGACGCCCAAAGGCCGTCAGCTGTACGACAGGCTGCTCGATGCCACCCGGGCCGCCCTTGGCGGTGCACCGGCCGAGGCCAATGCCGAGCGCTACATGGGGCTGCTGCAGGAAAGCTTCGCCGCGTTCCCCGACGACCTCGCGCAGATGCGTGAACAGGGCCTGGCGTACTTCCGTTATTTCCCCACGGACAAGGGCCTGGCCGCCCGCGGCGAGCAAGACCGTCCGGCGACCCTGGAGGGCCTGATCGAGGCCGGCCATGTGCATTTCGAGGCATTGGTGTACGAAGACTTCCTGCCGGTGAGCGCGGCGGGGATCTTCCAGTCCAACCTGGGCGACGATGCCCAGGCCGAGTACGGCAGCAATGCCAACCGCGAGGCCTTCGAGGCGGCGTTGGGGCTGCAGGTGCAGGATGAGCTGGCGTTGTATGCGCAGAGCGAGCAGCGGTCGGTGCAGGCCTGTGCGCGGGCGTTGGGGCTGGTGTCGCTTTAAGATCCGAGAATGCCGGGGGCGCTTTGCGCCCCTATCGCGACACAAGGCCGCTCCCACAGCGTCCTGCCCAGCTTCTGGCTGGTGGCATCTTGTAGGAGCAACTGTCTTGCTCAATTTCTACAAGCGGGTGCGCCCCCTGTGGGAGCGGGCTCGCCCGCGAACACCGGCGAAGCCGGTGCCATTCACCGCGGCGTCTGCTTCGCGGGCAAGCCCGCTCCAGGATCTTCGCCGCTGTCAGGGCCTGTGCCGTACCTGTGGGAGCGGCCTTGTGTCGCGATAGGGCCGCGCAGCGGCCCCGGCAATCTCAACGAAACCGATCCACTTCCTGACGCAACTGCGCCGCCAACCCTTCCAGCTCCCGCGCAGTAAAGGCCAGCTCATTGGCCACGTCGCGCTGCTCGCTGTTGGCCTGGGCAATGCTCTGCAGGTTGCGGCTAAGCACCGTGGCGGTGCTGCTCTGCTCCTGGGTCGCAGTACTGATCACGGCAAACTGCTCCCCCGCCGCCCGGCTCTGTTCGTCGATGCGCGCCAGCGCCTCGGCCACCTTGTCGTTGCGCTCCAGCCCTTCGCGCATCAGCTGGTTACCTTGCTCCAACGTGGTGATCGCATGCCCGGTCTGCTGCTGGATGCTGCCGATCATTCCGGAAATCTCATCGGTGGCCTGGCGGGTACGCGCCGCAAGCCCACGCACTTCGTCGGCGACCACGGCGAACCCCCGGCCCTGCTCGCCTGCCCGCGCCGCCTCGATGGCGGCATTGAGCGCCAACAGGTTGGTCTGCTCGGCAATCGCGGTGATCACGCTGATGATCCCGCCGATCTCCTGGGAGCGCGCGCCCAGGCTGTCCATCACCGTCGCCGTACCGCCCAGCGCCTCGGCGATCTGGTGCAGCGAGCGCGACGCCTCGTCCATGGCGCTGCGGCCAATGCGGGTCTGCTGGGCGTTGTCGCGGGCCATGCGCTCGGTGCCGGCCATGTTGTCGGCGATGTTCATCGAAGTGGCGCTGAACTCCTCCACCGCACCGGCCATGCTGGTGATTTCGCCGGACTGCTGATCCATGCCCTCGCACGCACCGGCCGACAACCCCGCCAGGGATCGAGCACGGCCGCTGACCTGCTCGGAGGCGCCACGGATGTGCTCGACCATGGCCGCCAGGGCCTCGCCCATCCTGTTGAAGCTGCCCGCCAGTTGGCCGATCTCGTCGTGGCTGGTCACCGTCAGACGTGCGTTCAGGTCGCCAGCGCCCAGGGCCTCGGCCTGGCGCACCAGATCATCGAGCGGGCGCAGCTTGCGCCGCAGCAGCCACAGGGTGGCGGCCACCGCCAGGAGCATGGCCAGCAGGCTACCGATGGCCAGGCGCAGGCCGACACTCCAGGTCACCTCGCGGATTTCGGCCTTGGGCATGCTCGCCACCACGGTCCAGGGGCCTTCGGCGAACGGTGCGGAGATACTGAACAGGTCCTGCGCGGCATTGGCCGGCGGCACCAGCCATTGGCCCTGCTCGTCGCGCAGGGCCAACGAGCCGGTCTGGCCGATGCGGAAGCGCTTGAGGTTGGCGAACTGCGTGTTCTGCGCGTCGGTGTAGTCGAAGCCGACGAACAACACCGCGATCACCCGGCCAGCGGCATCGCTGACCGGCACGTAGCGGGTCATGTAGTTGCGTTCGAACAGTACCGCGCGGCCCACGTACATCTGCCCGGCCATCAGCTTGGCATAGGCCGGGTGCTGGCGGTCGAGCTGGGTGCCGATGGCGCGGCTGCCGTCCTGCTTCTTCAGGTTGGTAGTGATGCGGACGAAGTCGTCGCCGCTGCGCACGAACAGCGTCGCGATGCCAGCGGTCATCTGCTGGAATTCGTCGACCTGCTCGAAGTCGTTGTTGAGCAGGTGGTCGCCCAGGTACAGGGCCGGGGTCGCCACGCCTGCAACATCGACGCGCTCGTCGGCATGCAGCGTCAGGCCCGAGGCGAAACGGCGCTCGAACAAACCGCTCAGGCGCTGGGTGTTGTCCTTGAGCGAGCTGTGGAAGGTGGTCAGCTGGTCGGCCAGCAGCCGCGCCTCGCTGCCCAGGTGTTGCTCGCGGGTAGCGAAGTTGGCGTCGTCCAGCGCACGCAGGGCGAACAAGGTACTGCCGGTGATCACCAGCGCCAGCACGATGGCGAGGGCGACACCGAGCTGGGAGGCGATGCGGGCACGCGGTTTAGACATGTGGAAGCTCCAGGCAAGAGGCCGGGATCGTCCTGATCACGCTGACCACCCGCTTTTCTTATCGACGGGAAAGCGCGTCCTCTTGCGGGACGCTGGTGCCAATGGATCGGCTTGATGGAGCAATACTTGAGTGCCTGGCCTGGGTATTCGCAAACCTTTGCGATACTCCATCACAACCGGGGCAGGATACTTACCACCGGCAATGCCACGGCAGCGGCTTCTTCCTGCAGG
This sequence comes from Pseudomonas putida, assembly GCF_005080685.1. NCBI lineage: Bacteria > Pseudomonadati > Pseudomonadota > Gammaproteobacteria > Pseudomonadales > Pseudomonadaceae > Pseudomonas > Pseudomonas putida. The sequence continues at coordinate 6,353,967 of NZ_CP039371.1, forward strand.
AACAGGCTCAGCCGCCTCAGGCGCTCACCACCGGGTCGAGTCCGTGGCCACACCATGTAATAGTCCATGCCGCTGGGCACGGCGGTCGGCCACGGCAGGCTCAGGCGCCCCTGGGCGACGTCCTCGGCCACCATCAACAAGTCGCCCATGGAAATCCCGTACCCGCGTGCTGCGGCGATCATGCCCAGCTCCAGGGTATCGAACACCTGCCCGCCCTTGAGCGAGACCTTGTCGCCGAGCCCCATGCGCTCGAGCCATTCGCGCCAGTCGCGCTTGTCCGGGGTCGGGTGCAGCAACTCGATGCCGGCCAGCCGGCGCTCGTCCCACGGGCCTTCGTCGAGCAGGTCCGGTGCGCCGACCGGGATCAGCAGTTCGGCGAACAGCCGGCGTACTTCCCAGTCCGGCGGGAACACGCCATCGCTGAGCAGTACCGCGCAGTCGAACGGCTCCTGGTTGAAGTCGACGTGGTCGACGTCCATCCAGGCACTGGTCAACTGCACTTCGTTGCCCGGCTGCAAGTGACGAAAGCGGCTCAGGCGCGCCAGCAACCAACGCATGGTCAGGGTCGAAGGCGCTTTCATGCGCACGATGTCGTCTTCACCACGCAAGGTATCGCACGCCCGCTCCAGGGCGGCGAAGCCCTCGCGCACACCGGGCAGCAGCACCCGCGCCGCCTCGGTCAGTTGCAGGCTGCGGCCACTGCGCACGAACAGGCGGCAGGCGAAGTGCTCCTCGAGTGTGCGGATATGCCGGCTGACCGCGCTCTGGGTGATCGACAATTCCTCCCCGGCGCGGGTGAACGAGCTCAGCCGGGCGGCCGCTTCGAATGCGCGCAAGGCATACAACGGGGGTAGCTGTCTGGACATGGGGCACCTGTGAAACGGGGAGGCTGATCGAACGCCTGTGATCATATATGCATGAGTTCAACTCATGCCAACCATCGCTTTTATCCTTTTGTGCAAAGCTGACCGAAGCCTCAGAATCGTCGCCTCGCTCAGATCCAGGCACAAGGACTTCACCATGCACGTCGCGCCCGCCACAGAACTCAAGGCTTTGCTGCGCCTGGCCGGTCCCCTGGTGGCCTCGCAGCTGGCGCACATGCTGATGGTGCTCACCGACACCCTGATGATGGCCCGCATCAGCCCGCAGGCACTGGCCGGGGGTGGCCTGGGCGCGGCGAGCTATTCGTTCGTGTCGATTTTCTGCCTCGGCGTGATCGCTGCGGTCGGCACCCTGGTGGCTATCCGCAAGGGCGCCAACGATGTCGCCGGCGCCACCCGCCTGGCGCAGAACGGCGTGTGGCTGGCCTGGGGCCTGGCGCTGATGGCGACGCTGGTGCTGTGGAACCTCAAGCCGGTGCTGTTGCTGTTCGGCCAGCAGCCGGACAACGTCGAGGCGGCGGCCGAGTTCCTCACCCTGCTGCCGCTGGCCTTGCCCAGCTACCTGACCTTCATGGCCCTGCGCGGCTTCACCAGCGCGCTCGGCCACTCGACCCCGGTGATGGTCATCAGCCTGGTCGGCACGGTGCTCAACTACCTGTTCAACCATGCCTTGATCGAAGGCATGTTCGGCCTGCCCAAGCTGGGCCTGATGGGCATCGGCCTGGTCACGGCGGTGGTTTCGCTGGGCATGGCCATCGCCCTGGCCCTTTACATCCGCTGGCACCGCACCTACGACGCCTACCCGCTGCGCCAGGGGCTGTGGCGCCCATCGCTCACCGCGCTGCGCGAGCTGTGGCGGCTGGGCCTGCCGATCGGCGGCACCTACATGGTCGAGGTCGGCCTGTTCGCCTTCGCCGCCTTGTGCATGGGCGTGCTCGGCAGCACCCAGCTGGCGGCGCACCAGATCGCCCTGCAGATCGTTTCGACCGCGTTCATGGTGCCCACCGGCCTTTCGTACGCGGTGACCATGCGCGTGGGGTTGTACTACGGCGGCGGCAACCTGCTGGCAGCACGCAGCGCCGGGCGGGTGGGGATCGCCTTTGGCGCGATGATCATGTTCGGCTTCGCGGCGCTGTTCTGGCTGCTGCCGGAGGCGCTGGTGGGGCTGTTCATCGACCGTGACGACCCGGCCTTCGCGGCGATCTTCCAGCTGGCGGTGCAATTGCTGATGGTGGCCGCCTGGTTCGAGCTGTTCGATGGCATGCAGACCATCGCCATGGGCTCGATCCGCGGGCTCAAGGACGCCAAGACCACGTTCCTGATCGGCCTGGTCTGCTACTGGCTGGTGGGCGCGCCGAGCGCCTGGCTGTTCACCTTCACCCTGGGCGGCGGCGCGCTGGGCGTGTGGTGGGGGTTGGCGCTGGGGCTGGCTTGCGCGGCGGTGGCGCTGACGGTTGGGTTCGAGTGGCGGGTGAAGCGGATGATGCGCAAGGCGCAGAGGCGCGCTGGAGCTGCCGTTTCGGCCTGACGCCATGGCCTCTTCGCGGCGGTTCGGCGCGAAGAGGCCCTAGAGCGCAGCCACCAGATCCCGCTCGGGCACCTGCCGTAAATACCCCACCAGTTCCTCCACCGGCAGCGGCTTGCTCACCAGGAAGCCCTGCACCTGGTCACAACCGAATTCGCGCAGCAACGCCATCTGCTCCGGGCTCTCGACGCCCTCGGCCACCACCTCGAGGTTGAGGTTGTGGGCCAGGTTGATCATGGCATGGACAAGCTTGCGGTTCTCTTCGCGCATCTCCATCTCGGCGACGAAGCTGCGGTCGACCTTGAGCAAGGCGATCGGCAGGCTGTTCAGGTGCACGAACGAGGAGAACCCGGTGCCGAAATCGTCGAGCGAGAAACGCACGCCGAGTCGCCCCAACGCATCCATGGTCTGACGCACCAGCTCGTTGCGTCGCATCACGGCGGTTTCGGTCAGTTCGAACTCCAGCCAGCGGGCATCCACGCCATGTTCGATGATCAGCCGGCTCAGCGTCGCCAGGAGCTGGCTGTCCTGGAACTGACGGAAGCTCAGGTTCACCGCCATGTGCAGCGGCGCCAGGCCACTTTCGCGCAGCGCCTGCATGTCGCGCAGGGCACGGGAGATGACCCAATAGCCCAGCGGTACGATCAACCCGCTCTGCTCGGCCAGGGGCACGAACTCGCTGGGCGGCAACAGGCCGCGCTCGGCGTGGCGCCAGCGCACCAGCGCCTCCAGGCCGACGATGGCACCATCGGCCAGGTTCAGTCGGGGCTGGTAATGCAGCTCCAGTTCGTCGCGGCGCAGCGCCCGGCGCAACTCGCCTTCGAGGTCGGCCAGGCTGCGGGCGTTGCGGTTGATGCGCTCATCGAAGACATGGAAGGTGCAGCCCTGGTTGGCCTTGGCCTGGCGCATGGCAATGTGCGCGTGCCACATCAACGGGTCGGGGCCAGCATGGGCGCGAGCATGGGCCAGGCCCAGGCTGCAGCCCAGCAGCAGGCTCTCGCCGTCGATCCAGTAGGGTTCGGTGAGCACCTCGACGATGCGCTCGGCGACCCACTCGGCGCGGCTGGCATCGCGGCGCGTGTCGATCAACAGGGCGAACTCGTCGCTGCCCAGGCGCGCCAGCTGGTCGCCGGCCTCCAACTGCTGCTTGAGCCGCGCCACCACCTGCAGGATCAGGCGGTCACCGCCCTGGTGGCCGAGGGCATCGTTGACATGGCGGAAGTTGTCCAGGTCCAGGTGGCCCAAGGCCACGCCGCGGCCATCGTGCTCGGCCAGGCGTGCGCTGAGCAGAGCCTGGAAGCCCTGGCGGTTGGCGATGCCGGTGAGCGGGTCCTGCTCGGCCAGGCGCTGCAAGGTGGCCACCAGCACGCCACGCTCACGCACATGGCGCAGCGAACGGCGCAGGGCATCGGCCGTCAGTTGTTCACGCACCAGCCAGTCGCTGACCGCGGTCGGCGGCTTTTCCGGTTCGTCTTCGAGCAGCAGGATGGTTGGCAGCTCGCAGCGCCCGGGGGCAGGTTGCAAGGCGGGGGTGGCGAGGATCACTGCCTGGCGGTCATGGCTGAAAATGCTGTCCACCGCCTCCCAGTTCGGCGCGGTCAACAGCACCGCGCGGCCCTCCAGGGGCAGCAGGCATTGGCGCAACAGGGCAGCCCATTCCGGCTCATCAGCCAACAGCAGCAAACGCACAGGTTCGACAGGCGTGGACAAGCGGGCTCCTTAGGGCGTGGACGGGAAACGTTCAAGGCGGGGCATGCTAGCGCAACAATGGCTCCCGACGCATTCTGACGTGCATCCTGCGCGAAACGGGGCCGCCCGGCAATGCGATTTTGCCAGGTCCGCAAGGCGCGGGTAATAGCCCTCTGCCTGCAAAAGTCTGACTCACGCGTCAGACGGTCGCGCCACAACCGCCCCATGCCTGTTAGAATGCGCGGCTATTTTCTGGCGACCCCCGGTTTCTAGCATGTCCCGACTCAATCCCCGGCAACAGGAAGCCCGTGACTACGTCGGCGGCCCTCTTTTGGTGCTCGCCGGTGCAGGCTCCGGCAAGACCAGCGTGATCACGCGCAAGATTGCCCACCTCATCCAGAACTGCGGCATCCGTGCCCAGTACATCGTCGCGATGACCTTCACCAACAAGGCCGCGCGCGAGATGAAGGAGCGGGTCGGCACCCTGCTGCGTCCGGGGAAGGCCGCGGCCTGACGGTGTGCACCTTCCACAACCTGGGCCTGAACATCATCCGCAAGGAGCACGAGCGCCTCGGCTACAAGCCGGGCTTCTCGATCTTCGATGAATCCGACATCAAGGCGTTGCTGTCGGACATCATGCAGAAGGAATACTCCGGCGACGACGGCATCGACGAGATCAAGAACATGATCGGTGCCTGGAAGAACGACCTGATCCTGCCCGCCGAGGCCCTGGAAAACGCCCGCAACCCCCGCGAGCAGACCGCCGCCATCGTCTACACCCATTACCAGCGCACGCTCAAGGCGTTCAATGCGGTGGACTTCGACGACCTGATCCTGCTGCCGGTCAAGCTGTTCCAGGAAAACCCGGACGTGCTCGAACGCTGGCAGAATCGCGTGCGCTACCTGCTGGTCGACGAATACCAGGACACCAACGCCAGCCAGTACCTGCTGGTGAAGATGCTGATCGGCATGCGCAACCAGTTCACCGTGGTCGGCGACGACGACCAGTCGATCTACGCCTGGCGTGGCGCCCGGCCAGAAAACCTCATGCTGCTCAAGGAGGACTACCCCTCCCTGAAGGTGGTGATGCTGGAGCAGAACTACCGCTCCACCAGTCGCATCCTGCGCTGCGCCAACGTACTCATCGCCAACAACCCGCACGCCTTCGAGAAACAGCTGTGGAGCGAGATGGGCGTGGGCGACGAGATCCGCGTGATCCGCTGCAAGAACGAGGAAGCCGAGGCCGAACGCGTGGCCATGGAAATCCTCACCCTGCACCTTCGCACCAACCGCCCGTACAGCGACTTCGCCATCCTCTACCGGGGTAACTACCAGGCCAAGCTGATCGAATTGAAGCTGCAGCACCACCAGGTGCCGTATCGCCTGTCGGGCGGCAACAGCTTCTTCGGCCGCCAGGAGGTCAAGGACCTGATGGCCTACCTGCGCCTGCTGGTGAACCCGGACGATGACAACGCTTACCTGCGGGTGATCAACGTACCGCGCCGGGAAATCGGCTCGACGACCCTGGAAAAGCTCGGTAACTACGCCACCGAGCGGCGCATCTCGATGTACGCCGCCAGCGAGGAAATGGGCCTGGGCGAGCACCTCGACGCGCGCTACACCGAACGCTTGCAGCGCTTCAAGCACTGGCTCGACGGGGTGCGCCACAAGGTCGCCCTGGAAGACCCGATCGCCGCGTTGCACGAAATGATCCGCGACATCGACTACGAGAACTGGATCCGCCAGCAGACCGCCAGCGACAAGGCCGCGGAGTTTCGTATCAGCAACGTCTGGTTCCTGCTCGAAGCGCTGAAGAACACCCTCGAAAAGGACGAAGAGGGTGACATGACCATCGAGGACGCCATCGGCAAGCTGGTGCTGCGCGACATGCTCGAGCGCCAGCAGGAAGAGGAAGAGAACGCCGAGGGTGTGCAGATGATGACCCTGCACGCCTCCAAGGGCCTGGAATTCCCTTACGTGTTCATCATGGGCATGGAGGAGGAGATCCTCCCCCACCGCTCCAGCATCGAGGCCGACACCATCGAGGAGGAGCGCCGCCTGGCCTACGTGGGCATCACCCGCGCACGCCAGACCCTGGCCTTCACTTTCGCCGCCAAGCGCAAGCAGTACGGCGAGATCATCGACTGCACGCCCAGCCGGTTCCTCGACGAACTGCCGCCGGACGACTTGGCCTGGGAAGGCCTGGACGATGCGCCCGTGGAAGTCAAAGCGGCACGCGGCAACAACGCCCTGGCCGATATCCGGGCAATGCTCAAACGCTGATCAACCATTACTCTTTAACTTTGCCGCTTCGTGCGGCCACCTTTGCTACATCGGAGATACACAGTGGAAGCACTGCAGCAGAAGATTCGCGAAGAAGGCATCGTGCTTTCCGATCAGGTTCTCAAAGTCGACGCGTTTCTGAACCACCAGATCGACCCGGCGCTGATGCAAAAGATCGGTGACGAGTTCGCCCGCCTGTTCGCCGATGCCGGCGTGACCAAGATCGTCACCATCGAAGCCTCGGGGATCGCCCCGGCGGTGATGACCGGCCTGAAGCTGGGCGTACCGGTGATCTTCGCACGCAAGCACCAGTCGCTGACCCTGACCGAGAACCTGCTGACTGCCACGGTGTACTCCTTCACCAAGCAGACCGAGAACACCGTGGCCATCTCGCCGCGCCATCTCAACAGCAGCGACCGCGTGTTGGTGATCGACGATTTCCTGGCCAACGGCAAGGCGTCGCAGGCGCTGATCTCGATCATCAAGCAGGCCGGCGCCACCGTTGCTGGCCTGGGTATCGTCATCGAGAAGTCGTTCCAGGGCGGCCGTGCCGAGCTCGATAGCCAGGGCTATCGCGTCGAATCGCTGGCGCGGGTGAAGTCGCTGGAAGGCGGTGTGGTCAGCTTCATCGAGTGATCGCCATTGGGGCCGCTTCGCGCCCCATCCGACCGGTCCGACGCCCCGGCAAGTCCGCTCCCACATGTACCCCCACAGCATTTGAAAACAGTGGGGTACTTGTGGGAGCGGCCTTGCGTCGCGCAGCGGCCCCGGCAATCGTCAAGTCGCCGCCAACCCCGCCAACAGCAACCGCTGGTACAACTCCTCCTTGAGCCCCTGCGGATCCTCCAACCCCATCCGCAGCAGATGCGCCTCGTACCCTTCCGGCCCCGGCGCCTCCAGCGTAGCCTTGCCCAACTCCAGCACCTCGCTGAGCTTGAACTTGCTCTTCAACCAGTTCAGCGCGCGTAGCAGGTCCTGCTCCTGCGTGGTGAAGTCGGTCCCCAGTGGATACTCCGGAAACAACCGCCCATGCTGCGCCTCGATGGCCTGCAGACGCTGCGGCGTGTTGTCGGTAAACCGCTCATCGAGCTGGAAATCCTTGGCCAGCTTGCCCGCGCCCTTGGCCTGCTCCATCAGCTCGCCCTGAAAGCGCGAATCGCTGATCGCCAACAACCGCGCAATCACCTCGCTGTCGGTCTGCCCGCGCAGATCGGCGATGCCGTATTCGGTCACCACGATGTCGCGCAAATGACGGGGAATGGTGCAGTGGCCGTACTGCCAGAACAGGTTGGAGGTTACCTCGCCCCCGGCCTCGCGCCAGCTGCGCAGCAGCAGGATCGAGCGCCCGCCCTCCAGCGCATGGCCCTGGGCGACGAAGTTGTATTGCCCGCCCACACCACTGAGCACACGCCCGTCTTCGAGTTGGTCGGCGACCCCGGCGCCGAGCAGGGTCATGCCGAACACGGTGTTGACGAAGCGCGCGTCGCGGCGCTGGCGGCGCTTGAGCGCCTCGTCGCCATAGAGCTCGTTGATGAAGCTGATGCCAGTCATGGCGAACCGTGCCCGTAGCGCCAGCGGCATGTCCCGCAGACGCTGATAGAACGCCTGCGGCCCGAGGAAGAAGCCGCCATGCACCAGGGCGCCCTGCTCGTCCGCCGGGCGCCGCACCACACCGGCCTCGGCCAGTGCCAACAGGCCGTTGACGAACATCTCGCTGCAGCCGTAAAGGCCTTCGGCAAAGGGCTCGAGGCCGCCTTCACGTGCGATCAGCGCCTGCCACGGGGCGATGTCCAGTGCCCAGAGCAGGGCCTGGTAGCCGGCGTTGTCGCGTTCGCGGGCCAGCAGCGCCGCCGCCACGGCATCGCCCATGGCGCCGATGCCGATCTGCAGGGTGCCGCCATCGCGCACCAGGGTGCTGGCGTGCAGGCCGATGCAATGGTCCTGAAGGCTGACCGGCATGTTGGGCGTGGAGAACAGCCGGCGCTGCTCGGCTTCGTCGATCAGCAGGTCGAAAGCCTCGATGCCCAGTTCCGCATCGCCGGGCATGTAAGGCAGTTCGCTGTGCACCTGCCCGAGCATCAGGATGGTTTCGCCGGCGGCGCGACGCTTGGCGATCATCGGCAGCAAGTCGAGGGTGATGTCGGGGTTGCAGGCCAGGCTCAGGTGAACGGGCCTCTCCGGCGTGGCGGCCACCAGCTGGGCGATCAGGTTCAGGCCCTTGGCATTGATGTCGCGGGCGGCGTGGCTGTAGTTGCTGCTGACGTAGTCCTGCTGCGCGGCCTGGCTGTGCAGCAGGCTGCCGGGCTGCATGAAGAACTGCTCGACGCGGATGTTGGGCGGCAGGCTGTCGTTGCGCAGGTCGGCGAGGTAGGAGAGTTCTTCGTAGTCGGCGAAGACGCGCTCGACGAAAGGTTCGAGAAAGCGCCGCTGCAGGCCATCGCCCAGGGGCGGGCGGCCGAGGGATAGGGCGGTGTAGATAGTCAGGCGGCGCTCGGGCAGCTCGCGCACACGGGCATAGAGGGCGTTGACGAAGGCGTTGGGCTTGCCCAGGCCCAGCGGCAGGCCCATGCGGATATGGGCCGGCAAACGTGCCAGGGCCTGCTCGACGGCTTGTTCGAGGGAACACAGGTGCATCCGGGCCTCCTGAGACATCCGTGGGTTCAGGGGTTGGACACGAGGTTGGGCGGGTTGGTTGCCAGTACTGGCCCGTTCGCGGGTAAACCCGCTCCTACAGGACCACCACAATCCCTGTAGGAGCGGGTTTACCCGCGAAAGGGCCGGTACTGGCAACCCAAAAACAAAGCCCGCCATCGGGGGCGGGCTTGGTGCGATTCAGTGCTGACTCATTCAGTGCTGACTCACAACCCCGACATCTTCTTGATCGCCCCTTTGAGGTCTTCATCCGAACAATCGGCGCAGGTCCCCTTCGGCGGCATGGCGTTCAAGCCGGTGATGGCCTTGGCGAGAATGCCATCGAGACCACCCTGGTGGTCGGCACGCTCCTTCCAGGCCGCCGTGTCGCCGATCTTCGGCGCGCCCAGCAGCCCACTGCCATGGCAGGCGTTGCAGTGCTTGGCAATGATGTCGTCCGGCGTCTTGGCACCGCCACCGCCCGCCGAGGCGGCCACCTCCATGCCCTTGCACTCCTGACCCTGCACGCACACCTGTCCAACGGGCTCGAGGCGCTTGGCGAGGTCATCGTTGGTAGCGGCGGTTGCGCTCATTGCCCAGAGGGCGAAAACGGCTGCTGGTACGGCCAGCATCTTCTTGATTTGGTTCACGCGTACACCCTCATGGTGGCTAATCACGCCCGCGGCCACGGTATTGCGAGCGTTGAAAAGTATAGCGGGAACCCGGAGGCCGTGAAACGACCCTACTCGGGAAAGGGGTATTGCCGCGTCAATGCACTGCGCTGGATCAAAAGTTCGAAGGCGTGGCCGCGCTGATCAAACGTGCCGGCTCATCGAACGGATTGCGAAAACGGTGCGGACGGCTGCTCTCGAAGTAGTAGCTGTCGCCCTCTTCGAGGATGAAGGTCTCGGTGCCGACCACCAGTTCCAGGCGGCCTTCGAGCAGGATGCCGGTCTCTTCGCCGTCGTGGGTGAGCATCTCTTCGCCAGTGTCCGCACCCGGTGGGTAGACTTCATTGAGGAAGGCGATGGCCCGATTGGGATGCGACTTGCCGACCAGCTTCATGGTCACCGCACCGTCGGAGATATCGATCAGCTCGTGGGCCTTGTAGACGATCTGCGCCGGGCTTTCGGCCTCCAGCTCCACCGAGAAGAACTCGACCATGGACATGGGAATGCCGCTCAGCACCTTGCGCAGCGAGCTGATCGACGGGCTCACGCTGTTTTTCTCGATCATCGAGATGGTGCTGTTGGTGACACCCGCACGCTTGGCTAGCTCACGCTGGGACAGGCCCTTGAGCTTGCGGATCGCTTGCAGTCGTTCGCCGACGTCCAAAGCTGGAGCCTCCTGAATCGGTAGGGATGGGCGGGGTGGATGTGAACGATATCATGGCAACGCCGTTCAGTATTTACAACACACCACGCCTCAACCTGTCCGCTTCAGCGGCTCATTCGCCGAAATAGTCCAGCGGCACGCGCTTGAGGTTGCAGAAGAGCTGGTAAGGAATGCTGCCGGCGCGCTGGGCCAGGTCGCTGGCCAGCACCTGCTTGCCCCACAGTTCGACCGGGCTGCCGACAGTGGCCTCGGGCACGTCGGTGAGGTCGATGCAGAGCATGTCCATCGACACTCGGCCGATCAGTTCGGCACGCTTGCCGGCGACCACCACCGGGGTGCCGCTTGGGGCGTGACGCGGGTAGCCGTCGGCATAGCCCATGGCGACCACGCCAACGCGGGTCGGGCGCTGGCCGACGAATTTGGCGCCATAACCCACCGGCTCGCCGGCCGGCAGTTCACGCACGCTGATCACCCGCGATTGCAGGGTCATCACCGGTTGCAAGCGCTCGGCCTGGGCCTGCGGTTGCTCGAACGGCGTGGCGCCGTACAGCATGATGCCCGGGCGCACCCAGTCGCTCGGGGCCTGTGGCCAGGCCAGCACGCCAGGGGAGTTGCGCAGGCTGCATTCGGCGCTGAGGCCTTCACGTGCGGCCTGGAACACGGCGATCTGTTGCTCGGTGGTATCGGCATCCGGCTCGTCGGCACGGGCGAAATGGCTCATCAGCACGATGCGCACCACTTTGCCGCTGGCCAGCAGGCGCTGGTAGGCGTCGTGGTAGTCCTTGGGGTGCAGGCCGACCCGGTGCATGCCGGTGTCGAGCTTGAGCCAGAGGGTGAGCGGCTTGTGCACGGCGGTGGCTTCGAGGGCCTCGAGCTGCCACAGCGAGTGCACCACGCACCACAGGTCGTGCTCGGCGATCAGCGCCAGCTCGCTGGCCTCGAAAAAGCCTTCCAGCAGCAGGATCGGCGCCTTGATGCCAGCAGCGCGCAGCTCCAGCGCTTCCTCGATGCAGGCCACGGCGAAGCCATCGGCCTCGGGCTCCAGCGCCAGGGCGCAACGCACGGCGCCATGGCCGTAGGCATCGGCCTTGACCACGGCGAGGGCCTTGGCACCGGACAGTTCGCGGGCCAGGCGGTAGTTGTGACGGAGTGCTTGCAAGTCGATCAGGGCGCGGGCGGGGCGCATGGGGGGTGCCTTATGCTGGTTCACAAGTTGAAAACGGTATTGGCTTCTTCGCGGGGCTTGCCCGCTCCCACAGGTACCGCGCAACCTGTGGGTCTGCGCAAACCCTGTGGGAGCGGGCTTGTCGGGGCGCCGAACCGCCGCGAAGAGGCCGGTGCAGACGACCTTACTGCTGGTGGGCAGGCTCGGTCCGACCGTGCTTGGCCACTTCCCGCTCGTTGCCATAGCGCGAAATGTCCAGCCCTTCGGCACTGATCTGCGGCTTCTTGCGCGCGATCAGGTCAGCCAGCAGGCGACCGGAACCGCACGCCATGGTCCAACCCAACGTCCCGTGGCCGGTGTTGAGGAACAGGTTGCGGAACGCGGTAGCACCCACGATCGGCGTGCCGTCCGGAGTGGCCGGGCGCAAGCCGGTCCAGAAACTGGCCTGGCTCAGATCGCCGCCGCGAGGATAAAGGTCGTTGACGATCATCTCCAGCGTTTCGCGTCGACGCGGGTTTAGCGAAAGGTCGAAGCCGGCGATCTCGGCCATGCCACCCACACGGATGCGGTTGTCGAAACGGGTGATCGCCACCTTGTAGGTTTCGTCGAGAATGGTCGAGGTCGGCGCCATGTCGCCGTTGGTGATCGGCACGGTCAGCGAGTAACCCTTGAGCGGATACACCGGCGCGCGAATGCCCAGCGGCTTGAGCATCTGCGGCGAGTAACTGCCCAGCGCCAGCACGTAGCGGTCGGCGGTTTCGAGCTTGCCGTCGATCCACACGCCATTGATGCGATCGCCGGCGAAGTCCAGGCGCTGGATGTCCTGGCCAAAGCGGAATTCGACACCCAGCTTGACGGCCATGTCGGCCAGCTTGGTGGTGAACATCTGGCAGTCGCCGGTCTGGTCGTTGGGCAGGCGCAGGGCGCCGGCAAGAATATCCTTGACCCCGGCCAGAGCCGGCTCGACACGGGCGATGCCGTCGCGATCGAGCAGTTCGTAGGGCACGCCGGACTGTTCGAGCACGGCGATGTCCTTGGCCGCGGCATCCAGTTGCGCCTGGGTGCGGAACAGCTGGGTGGTACCCAGGGTGCGGCTTTCGTAGGCGATGCCGGTTTCGCGGCGCAGTTCGTCGAGGCAGTCACGGCTGTACTCGGACAAGCGCACCATGCGCTCCTTGTTCACCGCGTAGCGGCTGGCGGTGCAGTTGCGCAGCATCTGCGCCATCCACAGGTACTGGTCAACATCGCCGGTGAGCTTGATGGCCAGCGGCGCATGGCGTTCGAGCAGCCACTTGATGGCCTTGAGCGGCACGCCTGGGGCGGCCCAGGGCGAGGCATAGCCGGGCGAGATCTGGCCGGCGTTGGCGAAGCTGGTTTCCATGGCGACCGCTGGTTGGCGGTCGACCACCGTGACTTCGAAGCCTTGTCGCGCCAGATAGTAGGCACTGGCGGTCCCGATCACACCGCTACCTAATACCAGAACTCGCATCGTCTAATCCTCGCACCGGCTACACGGCCTGTTTATTGAAATGGCATGGATGGGCGCAGTATAAGAAGACAACACCAGTGCAATTCACTATATAAAAACCTATTATTGGCGAGAATTCTCGGCAAAATCGCCTTTCACGGAGGGGCATCCCCTATGAGAACCCAGCACCAGAGCAAGCGTGAACTGGATAAGATCGACCGCAACATCCTGCGAATCCTGCAGAATGACGGGCGTATTTCCTTCACCGAACTGGGCGAGAAAGTTGGGCTTTCCACCACCCCTTGCACCGAGCGCGTTCGCCGCCTGGAACGCGAGGGCATCATCATGGGCTACAACGCCCGGCTCAATCCGCAGCACCTCAAGGGCAGCCTGTTGGTGTTCGTCGAGATCAGCCTGGACTACAAGTCCGGCGACACCTTCGAGGAGTTCCGCCGCGCGGTGCTCAAGCTGCCCCATGTGCTGGAGTGCCACCTGGTTTCGGGTGACTTCGACTACCTGGTGAAAGCGCGCATTTCGGAAATGGCCTCGTACCGCAAGCTGCTCGGCGACATCCTGTTGAAGCTGCCGCACGTGCGCGAATCCAAGAGCTACATCGTCATGGAAGAGGTGAAAGAGAGCCTCTGCCTGCCGATTCCGGATTGATTCAGACCAGCACCTGGCGGGTGCTGGCGATGAACTGGTGCACCAGTTGTTCGGCCTCGGGCTCGATCGGCTGTTCCGGGCCACGACCACGTGGGCAGGCCAGGCGCGGGGTGGTGCCGAACAGCCGGCAGATCATCGGGCGCTCTTCGTACACCGTGCAACCGTTGGGGCCCAGGTGCACGCAGTCCAGACGCTCCAGGGCCGCGTCCTGTTCGGCCTGCGATTTGCGCGGCAGGCGCGCCATTTCCTCGGCCGAAGTGGTGACCGGGCCGCAGCAGTCGTGGCAGCCGGGCTCGCACTCGAAGGAGGGGATGAGTTCGCGCAGGAAGTGGATCTTGTGGCGGTTGCAGGACATGACGGGTAACACATCGGCGATTGAGGTTGAATTATAGGGCCAATCGCCGGCAAGCCGGCGATTGGCCTGTTGCCGCCCCCAATACCGCGGCTTATCCTCCTTTCCCCAGCCCACAGCCAGCAGGCCCGCCCCATGACCCAGAGCGCGCAGCACGCCGCCTCCTACTATGCCGCCAGCAGCGCGCCACACCCGGACCATTCCTTTCTGCAAGGCGAGCACGCCGCCGACGTGTGCATCGTCGGCGGTGGCTATTCGGGCCTCAATACCGCCATCGAGCTGGCTGAGCGCGGCTTCTCGGTCATCGTGGTGGAAGCCCGCAAGCTGGGCTGGGGCGCCAGCGGACGCAATGGCGGGCAACTGATCCGTGGCGTGGGCCATGGCCTCGAACAATTCCTCCCGGTGATCGGCGAGCAAGGCGTGCGCAGCCTGAAGCTGATGGGCCTCGAGGCCGTGGACATCGTACGCGAGCGCGTCGAGCGCCACGCCATCGCCTGCGACCTGACCTGGGGCTACTGCGACCTGGCCAACAAGCCCGCCGAGCTGCAAGGCTTCGCCGAAGATGCCGAAGAACTGCGCAGCCTGGGCTACCGCCACGACGTACGCCTGGTCGGCCAGGACGACATCCACAGCGTGGTCGGCTCCGACCGCTATGTCGGCGGCCTGATCGACATGGGTTCGGGCCACCTGCACCCCCTCAACCTCGCCCTGGGCGAAGCGGCCGTGGCCAGCCGCCTGGGCGTGAAGCTGTTCGAGCAGTCCGAGGTCACCGGCATCGACTACGGCCCGCAGGTGCAGGTGCACACTGCCCAGGGCCGGGTACGCGCCAAGACCCTGGTGCTGTGCTGCAATGCCTATCTGAACGGCCTCAACCGCGAGCTGGGCGGCAAGGTATTGCCCGCCGGCAGCTACATCATCGCCACCGAGCCGCTCGGCGAAGAACGTGCGCGCCAGTTGCTGCCGCAGAACATGGCGGTGTGCGACCAGCGCGTGGCCCTGGACTACTATCGCCTGTCCGCCGACCACCGGCTGCTGTTCGGCGGCGCCTGCCATTACTCGGGCCGCGACCCGAAGGACATCGCCGGCTACATGCGACCGAAAATGCTCAAGGTATTCCCGCAACTGGCCGACGTGCGCATCGACTACCAGTGGGGCGGCATGATCGGCATTGGCGCCAACCGCTTGCCGCAGGTCGGTCGCCTGGCCAGCCAGCCCAACGTCTATTACGCCCAGGCTTACGCGGGGCACGGGCTCAACGCCACGCACCTGGCCGCACGCTTGCTCGGCGAGGCGATCAGCGGCCAGGAAAGCGGGCGCTTCGACCTGTTCGCGAAAGTGCCGCACATCACCTTCCCCGGCGGCAAGCACCTGCGCTCGCCGCTGCTGGCGCTGGGCATGCTCTGGCACCGGCTCAAGGAACTGGCCTGAAAGCTCACACCCCTCTCCTTGTGGGAGCGGCCTTGTGTCGCGAAAGGGCCGCAAAGCGGCCCCAGCAATTTGTGCATCTACGCTGAAACCCTGGGGCTGCTGCGCAGCCCTTTCGCGACACAAGGCCGCTCCCACAAGCGGACTTGATCAGTCCTTCCAGAAGGGTTTTCGCCCTTCTGTACGGGCCTGCTCCTTGCTCAGGCCGATATCGCACAGCGCGTCATCGCTCAACTCCAACAGCGCCCTGCACATCACCTTCCCCGGCGGCAAGCACCTGCGCTCGCCGCTGCTGGCGCTGGGCATGCTCTGGCACCGGCTCAAGGAACTGGCCTGAAAGCTCACACCCCTCTCCTTGTGGGAGCGACCTTGTGTCGCGAAAGGGCCGCAAAGCGGCCCCAGCAATTTGTGCATCTACGCTGAAACCCTGGGGCTGCTGCGCAGCCCTTTCGCGACACAAGGCCGCTCCCACAAGCGGACTTGATCAGTCCTTCCAGAAGGGTTTTCGCCCTTCTGTACGGGCCTGCTCCTTGCTCAGCCCGATATCGCACAGCGCGTCATCGCTCAACTCCAACAGCGCCCTGCACATCACCTTCCCCGGCGGCAAGCACCTGCGCTCGCCGCTGCTGGCGCTGGGCATGCTCTGGCACCGGCTCAAGGAACTGACCTGAAAGCTCACATCGCTCTCCTTGTGGGAGCGGCCTTGTGTCGCGAAAGGGCCGCAAAGCGGCCCCAGCAATTTGTGCATCTACGCTGAAACCCTGGGGCTGCTGCGCAGCCCTTTCGCGACACAAGGCCGCTCCCACAAGCGGACTTGATCAGTCCTTCCAGAAGGGTTTTCGCCCTTCTGTACGGGCCTGCTCCTTGCTCAGCCCGATATCGCACAGCGCGTCATCGCTCAACTCCAACAGCGCCCTGCGGGTGTGCCAGCGATGCAGCATCAGCCCCCAACGCCCAAGCCCCACCGGCGCGTCGAAGACCTGGTTGTGCTGCTCGGCTTCCAGTTCCCTGGCCAACAATTGCAATCGCACATCGCTCATGCCACCCATCGCTGCTCTCCCATTGCGTAGTTACCGTGGGAGAAAGCATGCCGCCGACAAGTACTACAATACAGATCCACTACCGGAGTAATATTTCCATACAGATCTGACAGCCAGGCAGCTGAATGCCCAATTTTCGGCCTAACTGTACTGGTCCGCGCCACCCTGCCGCCCAGGAGTATGCCGTGACGCTCTACCTCAACCTCGCCGAACTGCTCGGCACCCGCATCGAGCAGGGCCTCTACCGCCCCGGCCAGCGCCTGCCATCGGTACGCGCCCTGAGCGTCGAGCATGGCGTCAGCCTGAGCACGGTGCAGCAGGCCTACCGCATGCTCGAAGACAGCGGCATGGTCTCGCCCCGGCCAAAATCCGGCTACTTCGTCAGTGAAAACCGCCACCTCCCCGCCCTACCCGCCATCAGCCGCCCGGTCCAGCGCCCTGTGGATATCTCCCAGTGGGAACAGGTGCTGGAGCTGGTGCGCAGTACCCCGCGCCAGAACGTGATCCAGCTCGGCCGGGGCATGCCCGACATCGACAGCCCCACCCTCAAGCCGTTGCTGCGCAGCCTCGCCCAACTCAGCCGGCGCCAGGACATGCCCGGCCTGTACTACGACAACATCCACGGTAACCTGGCGCTGCGCGAACAGATCGCCCGGTTGATGCTCGACTCCGGCTGCCGCCTGGGCCCGGCCGATCTGGTGGTGACCACCGGCTGCCACGAAGCGCTGTCGTGCAGCATTCGCGCGGTATGCGAGCCAGGCGATATCGTCGCGGTGGACTCGCCCAGCTTCCACGGCGCCATGCAAACCCTGAAAGGCCTTGGCATGAAAGCCCTGGAGATCCCCACCGACCCGGTCACCGGGATCAGCCTCGAAGCCCTGGAACTGGCGCTCGAACAGTGGCCGATCAAGCTCATCCAGATCACCCCCAGCTGCAACAACCCCCTGGGCTACATCATGCCCGAGGCGCGCAAGAAGGCCCTGCTCAACCTGGCGCAGCGCTACGACGTGGCGATTCTGGAAGACGACGTGTATGGCGACCTGGCCTACACCTACCCTCGCCCGCGCACCCTCAAGTCGTTCGACGACGATGGCCGGGTCCTGCTCTGCAGTTCGTTCTCCAAGACCCTGGCCCCAGGCCTGCGCATCGGCTGGGTCGCCCCCGGACGCTACCTGGAGCGGGTGCTGCACATGAAGTACATCAGCACCGGCAGCACCGCCAGCCAGCCGCAACTGGCCATCGCCGACTTCATCCAGGGCGGCCACTACCAGCCCCACGTACGCCGCATGCGCAGCCAGTACCAGCGCAGCCGCGATCTGATGAGCGACTGGGTGACCCGCTACTTTCCCGCCGGCACCCGTATCAGTCGGCCCCAGGGCGGGTTCATGCTATGGGTGGAGCTTGCGGAACATTTCGACACGCTGCGGCTGAACCGCGCTTTACTTGAGCAGAACGTGCAGGTTGCCGTGGGCAGCATCTTCTCGGCCTCGGGCAAGTTCCGCCATTGCCTGCGCATGAACTTCGCGGCGCGGCCGACCCCGCAGATCGAGGAGGCCGTGCGCAAGGTCGGTGAAACCGCCCTTCGTCTACTGGAGCAAGATGCAAACCAGGCGTAACTTTGCGCCGCCCTCGACAGTCCAACCTTCCAAGACCGTGCCGCACAGGACCCTGCCCCCTTGAGACTCCCGCGAGCTCTGCCTATTTTGCTGGCACTGCTGCTTGCCCTGAGTGGCTGCGCCAGCACCGACGGCCCGCGCAAGGTCAGCCAGGCGCTGGCCGCCAGCGACTCGGCCCTCGGCCGCTCGGTACTGCGCCAGGCCGCGCCCTACCAAGGGCGCTCGGGCTTTCGCCTGCTGCCCAACAGCAACGAGGCGTTCCGCGCCCGCGCCGAGCTGATCCGCAACGCCCAGGCGAGCATCGACCTGCAGTACTACATCGTCCACGACGGCCTCAGCACCCGCGCCCTGGTGCACGAGCTGCTGCGCGCCGCAGACCGCGGCGTGCGCATCCGCATTCTGCTCGACGACACCACCAGCGACGGCCTGGACACCTTGATCGGCACCCTCGATGCCCATCCCAACATCCATATCCGCCTGTTCAACCCGCTGCACCTGGGGCGCAGCACCGGCGCCACCCGCGCCATGGGTCGGCTGTTCAACCTGTCGCGCCAGCATCGACGCATGCACAACAAGCTGTTCGTGGTGGACAACGCCATGGCCATCGTCGGCGGGCGCAACCTGGGTGACGAGTACTTCGACGCCGAGCCCAACCTCAACTTCACCGACATCGACCTGCTGGGCGTGGGGCCGGTGGCCGAGCAGCTCGGGCACGGTTTCGACCAGTACTGGAACAGCGCCCTGAGCCGACCGATAGGTGAATTCCTCTGGCACAAGCCCGATGCCGACGACCTGCACGCCAGCCGTCGACGCCTGGAGGTGTCGCTGGCCGAGGCGCGCACCCAACGCAAGGCCCTGTACGACCGCCTGATGGCCTATCAATCGCAGCCACGCCTGGACATCTGGCGCAACGAGTTGATCTGGGCCCATAGCCAGGCCCTGTGGGATGCACCGAGCAAGGTCCTGGCCGACGACGAACCGGACCCTCAGTTGCTGATGACCCAACAACTGGCACCGGACCTGAACAGCGTGCACCGCGAACTGATCATGGTGTCGGCGTACTTCGTGCCCGGCGAGTCCGGGCTGCTGTACCTCACCGGGCGCGCTGACCGGGGGACCTCGGTGAAGCTGCTGACCAATTCGCTGGAAGCGACCGATGTGCCTGCCGTGCATGGCGGCTACGCGCCCTATCGCCGTGCACTGCTCGAACATGGCGTGCAACTGTATGAATTGCGCCGCCAGCCCGGCGACCCCAGCGCCGGGCGCTTGAGCTTTCGCGGCAGTTCCGACTCGAGCCTGCACAGCAAGGCCATCGTGCTGGACAGGCGCAAGACCTTCATCGGCTCGTTCAACTTCGACCCGCGCTCGGTGTTGTGGAACACCGAAGTGGGCGTGATGGTGGACAGCCCGGAACTGGCCGAGTACACCCGCGAGCTGGCCTTGCAGGGCATGGCGCCGGCGCTGAGCTATCAGGTCAAGTTGGTGGACGACAAGATGGTCTGGGCCACCGAAGACGACGGCCACCGGCACATGCTCACCTCGGAGCCGGGTGGGCTGTGGCGGCAGTTCAATGCCTGGGTCAGCAAGGCAGTCGGGTTGGAGAAGATGTTGTAGCCATCATCGCCGGTACCCGGCGACCGATGTGGGAGCGGCCTTGCCGGAGCGCCGGACCGGTCGGATCGGGCCGCAAAGCGGCCCCAAGATCTGTCAGGCAGAAGCCGGCTCGAACGCCCCACGCCGCTGGGTCAAGACCACCAACCCCGCCGCCCCCGCCGCCATCAGCCACAGCAACGCATGGCCGCTGATCCACTGGCTGCCGGCCCCGGCCAGCAGCGGCCCGAGCAGGCAACCGATACCCCACAGCTGCGCCACGTGGGCATTGGCGCGCACCAGCGCGTCATCCCGATAACGCTCGCCGATCAGTACCAACGACAAGGTGAACAACCCGCCCGCGCTGGCCCCGAACAGCACCCACAACGGCCAGATCAGCGGGGTCTGCAGCAGCAGCGGGATCGCCAGGCTGGAGCCCAGCAACGCCACCGCGCATCCGGTGAACAGGGTACGCCGCGACATGCGGTCGGCCAGGGCGCCGATCGGCAATTGCAGCACCGCATCGCCGACCACCACGGTGCTGACCATGAACAGCGCGATTTCGGTGCTGAAGCCCTGTTGCAAGCAGTAAACCGGCAGCAGGGTGAGAATCATCGCCTCGAACGCGGCGAACAGGGCGATGGCCCAGGCGATCACCGGCAGCCGTCGGCAGAAGCCGAACAGGTCGGCGAAGGTGACGCTGCACGCTTCGGTGCTGGGCGCCCCGCCGCGGCCCAGCAGCAACAAAGGTGCGAGCAGCAGCAGGCCGGTCGCGGCCCAGAAGCCGAAGTCGTCGTCAGAGCCGAGAAAGCCCAGCACCAGCGGCCCGGCCAGTTGGCTCAAGGCATAGCTGCTGCCGTAAAGCGCCACCAGGCGACCGCGCCACTGCTCGACCACCAGCTGGTTGATCCAGCTCTCGCCAAGAATGAACACCACGGTCAGCGACATACCGATCAACAGGCGCAGCGCCAGCCACAGCGGGTAGCTCGGCAGCAATGCCAGCAAGCCGATCGACAGCGCCCCGCCCCATAGGCACAGGCGCATCGCTGAAGGCACGCCGACCCAGCCGGCCAGGCGGCTGGCCAGGCTGGCGCCGAGCAGCACGCCGATGGCCGGCATCGCCGCCATCACGCCAATGGCGAACCCGCCGTAGCCCCAGCCCTCCAGGCGCAAGGACACCAGCGGCATGCTCACGCCGAGCGCAAGCCCGACACTGAGCACCGACGCCAGCACGGCAAAGTAGGTTCCCCAACGCATAGCGGCCTCCCAGGCAGATTTTTCCAGGTCCATTCGCGGGACAAGCCCGCTCCCACAGGTTTACCACCGGCATCGAAAGCCGTGGAGAACCTGTGGGAGCGGGCTTGTCCCGCGAATGGGCCGCAAAGCGGCCCCAGCGACTTACAGCTTGATCCAGGTCGCCTTCAGCTCGGTGTACTTCTCCAGTGCGTGCAGCGACTTGTCACGGCCGTTGCCCGACTGCTTGAAGCCACCGAACGGCGCGGTCATGTCGCCGCCGTCGTACTGGTTGACCCAGACGCTGCCAGCGCGCACGGCACGGGCGGTCTTGTGCGCCTTGGAGATGTCCGAGGTCCAGATGCCGGCGGCCAGGCCATACGGGGTGTCGTTGGCGATGGCGATGGCTTCTTCGGCGGTGTCGAAGGCGATCACCGACAGCACTGGGCCGAAGATCTCTTCCTGGGCGATCTTCATGGCGTTGGTGACGCCGTCGAAGATGGTCGGCTCAACGTAGGTGCCGCCGGTTTCCTCCAAGGTGCGCTTGCCACCGGCCAGCAGCTTGGCGCCATCCTTGTGGCCGGCGTCGATGTACGACAGCACGGTGTTCATCTGCTGGGTGTCGACCAGGGCACCGACAGTGGTTTGTGGGTCCAGCGGGTTGCCTGGCTTCCAGCCTTTGAGGGCCTCGACCACCATGGGCAGGAACTTGTCCTTGATCGAGCGCTCGACCAGCAGGCGGGAACCGGCGGTGCAGACTTCGCCCTGGTTGAAGGCGATAGCGCTGGCGGCGGATTCGGCGGCGGCTTGCAGGTCCGGGGCGTCGGCGAAGACGATGTTCGGGCTCTTGCCACCGGCTTCCAGCCAGATGCGCTTCATGTTCGACTCGCCCGCGTAGATCATCAGTTGCTTGGCGATCTTGGTGGAGCCGGTGAACACCAGGGTATCGACGTCCATGTGCAGGGCCAGGGCCTTGCCCACGGTGTGGCCATAGCCTGGCAGCACGTTGAGCACGCCGGCCGGGATGCCGGCATCGATGGCCAACTGGGCGATGCGGATGGCCGTCAGCGGCGATTTTTCGGACGGCTTGAGCACCACCGAGTTACCGGTGGCCAGGGCTGGGCCGAGTTTCCAGCAGGCCATCAGCAGCGGGAAGTTCCACGGTACGATGGCACCGACTACGCCAACTGGCTCACGGGTGACCAGGCCCAGCTGGTCGTGTGGAGTCGGGGCGACTTCGTCGTAGACCTTGTCGATGGCCTCGGCGGTCCAGTGGATGGCATTGGCCGCGCCTGGAACGTCGATACTGGAGGAGTCGCCGATCGGCTTGCCCATGTCCAGGGTTTCGAGCAGCGCCAGCTCTTCGACGTTCTTGCGCAAGAGGTCTGCGAAGCGGATCAGCTTGGCCTTGCGCTTGGCTGGAGCCAGCTGCGACCAGACGCCGGAATCGAAGGTAGCGCGGGCGTTTTCCACGGCGCGGTTGGCATCGGCCAGGTCGCAGCTGGCGATCTTGGCCAGGAAGCGTCCGTCGACCGGGCTCAGGCAGTCGAAGGTTTCACCGGATGCGGCATCGGTGTATTCGCCGTTGATGAAGGCGCGACCTTCGATCTTCAATTGCTGGGCACGTTGTTCCCAGTCCGCACGAGTCAGGGTGGTCATACGAAACTCCTCCTCTTGTTTAAGTGCAACGCCGCACTGAGGACTCACTGGCGTTGTCGGAATTCTGGCCGGGCGACGAGCGCACACTGGCAAGCGATACCCTAAACCAGGCAGTGTAAACTATCAATATATTTGACACGAAAGGCTCAAAAGCCTACTGATGTTCATTTTATTAAACAATAACAGGAGCCGCACCATGAGCATTGCCAGCATCGTCGATTTCGCCCAGGCGCAAACCCAGGTCGAACGCTACCGCCCAGCGGCGGAAAAAATCCTCAAGGGCGAGCCGGACCAGGCCGTCTACAACCATTACTCCAGCCCATGCGAACAGTTCGCTGCCGGCGTGTGGGAAGGTGAAGTAGGGCAATGGACAGTGAACTACACCGAGCACGAGTACTGTGAGATCGTCCAGGGCGTTTCGGTGCTGCGTGACCAGGAAGGTAACGCCAAGACATTGCGCGCTGGTGACCGTTTCGTCATCCCGGCCGGCTTCAAGGGTACCTGGGAGGTGCTGGAGCCTTGCCGCAAGATCTATGTGATGTTCGAGAGCAAGTGAACATTGGCGCGGGTGGTATCCGGCTAACGCCAGCCAGCGGGGCAGCCACTGGATCATCGTGCCGTCCAGTCCGGACACTCAATCACGGAGAAACACCATGACCACCGATATCCTCGCCCCTGCCCGTCACGTCGTTGCCAGCTGCTACGTCGAAACCGTCAAGCCGTACATCCTCGAACTGACCGGCCTGACCACGGCCGCCGGCCCGAATGACATCACCACCAAGGACATCCGCAGTGACCGCGTGATGATCATCGTCGATGACAATGGCATCATCACCGGCCTGAAAATCCAGTAAGCCCCCCGGGGACGAAGAGGCGCCTGTCGAGGCGCCTTTTTTCATGCGCAAAAAAAACCCGCGTCCTTGCGGATGCGGGCTTTTTTCAGGTTGCCGATCAATTACTTGATCTTGGCTTCCTTGTACACCACGTGCTTGCGAACAACCGGATCGTATTTCTTGATCTCGATTTTGTCCGGGGTGGTGCGCTTGTTCTTGTCGGTGGTGTAGAAGTGGCCGGTACCGGCACTCGAAACCAGACGGATCAATTCACGCATGATGTTCTCCCTTAAACCTTGGCGCCAGCTTTGCGGATGTCAACCAGAACGGCGTCGATACCGCGCTTGTCGATGATACGCATGCCTTTGGCGGAAACGCGCAGACGCACGAAGCGCTTCTCGGATTCAACCCAGAAACGGTGGTGCTGCAGGTTCGGCAGGAAACGACGACGGGTTTTGTTGTTTGCGTGGGAAATGTTGTTCCCGGTTACTGGACCCTTACCAGTAACTTGACAGACTCTCGACATGACTCAGCCCTCTAAAACCACATGCCCAACCCGGCATGGGTTGGCCGCTTAATCTCTCAGTCTTTGGCGCCAGGCGCCGTGATTCTGGAGGTCTTATCGACCGGATCCGCTTATGCGACAGGCCGAGCCCCTAGAAAAGAGCGCTGCTTTATACCAGAAAGACTACGCCACAACAACAGATGATGAGCATCCGCACGCTGCAAAATGCGCGCGAGCAGCATAGCGACTCGCCCGGCGCCGTGTCGACCGCTCGTCGCCAACTGAGGTAAAAAGAAGGTAGTCATTTGCTTTATCCCACACTAGGGTAGGACGTTTCCAGACTGCACCGGTCAGATAGGTCACTGACCCTCCAAGGAGCTCCAATGCGCGCCGCCGCCCTTTCCTTATTGTTCACCTCCTTGCTCGCCGCAGGAATCGCCCAGGCCGCCCCTTTGAGCGTGTGCAGCGAAGCCAGCCCCGAGGGCTTCGACGTCGTCCAGTACAACTCGCTCACCACCACCAATGCCTCGGCGGACGTGCTGATGAACCGGCTGGTCGAGTTCGATGCCGCACAGGGCAAGGTGGTGCCGAGCCTGGCGCAGAGCTGGAGCGTCTCGGCCGATGGCCTCACCTATGATTTCAAGCTGCGCGATGGGGTGAAGTTTCACACCACCGCCTACTTCAAGCCGACCCGCGAACTGAACGCAGACGACGTGCTGTTCAGCTTCCAGCGTATGCTCTATCCGGCCCATGCCTGGCACAAGACCGCACCGGGCGGCTACCCGCACGCCCAGTCGCTGCAACTGGGCAGCCTGATCAAGGCTATCGAGGCCCCTGACCCGCAGACCGTGCGCTTCACCCTGAGCCACGCCGATGCCACCTTCCTCGCCACCCTGAGCATGGGCTTCGCCTCGATCTATTCGGCCGAATACGCCGACCAGTTGCTCAAGGCCGGCAGCCCGGAAAAGCTCAACAGCCAGCCAATCGGCACCGGCCCGTTCGTTTTCCAGCGTTTCCAGAAGGACGCGGTGGTGCGTTACCGCGCCAACCCCGACTACTTCGCTGGCAAGCCTGCCGTCGACCCGCTGATCTTCGCCATCACCACCGACGCCAACGTGCGCCTGCAGAAGCTCAAGCGTGGCGAATGCCAGGTCGCCCTTTCGCCCAAGCCGCTGGACATCGCCGAAGCGGCCCAGGACAGCAACCTCCAGGTCGCCCAGACCCCGGCCTTCATGACCGCCTTCGTCGCCATCAACAGCGAGCACCCGCCGCTGGACAAGCCCGAGGTCCGCCAGGCGATCAACCTGGCGTTCGACAAGCAGGCCTATCTCAAGGCGGTGTTCGAAGGTACCGCCACTGCAGCCAACGGTCCTTACCCAGCCAACACCTGGAGCTACGCCAAGGACCTGCCGGGCTATCCGCTGGACCTGGCCAAGGCCAAGGCCCTGCTGGCCAAGGCAGGCCTTGCCGAGGGCTTCAGCACGACGATCTGGACCCGCCCCTCGGGCAGCCTGCTCAACCCCAACCCGAGCCTGGGCGCGCAGATGCTCCAGGCCGACCTTGCCAAGGTCGGCATCAAGGCCGAGATCCGCGTGATCGAGTGGGGCGAGCTGATCCGTCGCGCCAAGGCTGGCGAGCACGACCTGCTGTTCATGGGCTGGGCCGGTGACAACGGCGACCCGGACAACTTCCTCAGCCCGCAGTTTTCCTGCGCCGCGGTGAAGTCGGGGACCAACTTCGCGCGGTTCTGCGACAACCGTTTGGACCAACTCATCAGCGCCGGGCGCACGACCAACGACCAGAGCGTGCGCAGCCGGCTGTACCAGCAGGCGCAGACCCTGATCCAGCAGCAGGCGCTGTGGGTGCCGCTGGCGCATCCGACTGCAGCGACGTTGCTGCGCAAGGGCGTCGAGGGGTATCAGGTGAGCCCGTTCGGGCGGCTGGATTTCAGTAAGGTGTCGACAACCCGCTGAAACCTGCACCGGCCTCTTCGCGGGCAAGCCCGCAGGGACAGCACAACACTCAAGGTGGGTGCGGTACCTGTGGGAGCGGGCTTGCCCGCGAAGAGGCCGGCTCAGATAGCGCAAAAGCCTAGGCCACCACCCACCCCTGCTCGACCATCGACAACGGCTCCCCATCGCCAATGATGATGTGATCGAGCACCCGCACATCGATCAACCCCAGCCCCCGCTTCAACGACAACGTCAGGTGCACGTCATCCTGGCTCGGCTCGCTGTGCCCCGAAGGATGGTTATGGCACAGGATCAACGCCGCGGCATTGTGTACCAGCGCACGCCGCACCACCTCCCGTGGATAGACGCTGGCCCGGTCGATGGTGCCCCTGAACAGGATCTCGAACGCAATCGGCCTGTGCTTGGTATCCATGAACAGGCAACCGAATACCTCGCAGGCTTCATGTCGCAGCATGGATTTCAGGTAACGTCGCACAGAAGCTGGGCTGTCCAGGACCGGGCCGCGCTCGATGGACTCCTCCAGATAACGCCTGCCAATCTCAAGCAGCGCCTGTAACTGCGCATACTTCGCCAACCCCAGTCCCGGTTCGCGCAGCACAGCCTCGCGGTCAGCCTCCAGAAACTGCCTGAGCCCACCAAAGCGCGCCAAAAGCCCCCGTGCAAGGTCCAGCACATTGCGACCGGCAACCCCCGACCCCAGCAACACGGCCAGTAACTCGGCATCCGACAGCACAGCCGCCCCACGCTGCAACAACTTCTCCCTCGGCCGCTCTTGCGCCGGCCACTCCCTGATATTCATCCCCACTCCCTGGTCCTGCTGCGGCACGTTTCGGCCCTGTGTTAATCTATTTCGCCTCGTACATGCGACGTTCTGCCGCAGGCAGTCTTTTCGTCGCCGCCCGCTCTCACTGGAAAAAGGCAAGCCTATGCAGCGGCTGTATCGCAAGCGCATCGTTCTCGGCGTAGGGGGTGGCATCGCCGCCTACAAGAGTGCCGAGCTGATCCGCCGACTCCTGGAGCACGGCGCGCAGGTGCGCGTCGTCATGACCCGCGGGGGTGCCGAGTTCATCACCCCGCTGACCCTGCAGGCGCTGTCCGGCCACCCGGTGCACATGGATCTGCTCGACCCTGCCGCCGAAGCGGCCATGGGCCATATCGAACTGGCCAAGTGGGCCGACCTGGTACTCATCGCCCCCGCCACCGCCGACCTCATGGCGCGACTGGCCCAGGGCATGGCCGATGACCTGCTGACCACCCTGGTGCTGGCCACCGACGCCACCGTGGCCGTGGCCCCGGCAATGAACCAGGCGATGTGGCGCGACCCGGCCACCCAGGCCAACCTCGACCTGCTCAAAAGCCGTGGCATCCAGGTGTTCGGCCCGGCATCGGGCAGCCAGGCCTGCGGCGACGTGGGCCTGGGGCGCATGCTCGAAGCCACTGACCTGGCCTGGTGCGCCGCGGAAAGCTTCAAGCGCCAGGCGCTCACCGGCAAGCACGTGCTGATCACCGCAGGCCCGACCCAGGAAAACATCGACCCGGTGCGCTACATCACCAATCATAGCTCCGGAAAGATGGGCTTCGCCCTGGCCGAGGCGGCCGCCGAGGCCGGTGCTCGGGTGACCCTGGTCACCGGCCCGGTGCACCTGTCGACGCCCGACCGGGTCAACCGCATCGACGTGGTCAGCGCGCGGGACATGCTCGCGGCCTGCGAGGCGGCGATGCCGTGCGACCTGTTCATCGCCTCCGCTGCGGTCGCGGACTACCGCCCTGAGGTGGTCGCCCCGCAGAAGCTCAAGAAAGACCCTACGACGGGTGACGGCATGTTGCTGCAGATGGTGCGCAATCCCGATATCCTTGCCACCATTGCTGGCCGTGCCGACCGCCCGTTCAGCGTCGGCTTCGCCGCCGAGACCGAACACTTGCTCGATTACGCCACGCGCAAGCTCAAGGACAAGAACCTCGACCTGATCGTCGCCAACGATGTGGCCAACCCCAGCATCGGCTTCAACAGCGAGGAGAACGCCCTGACCGTGATCGACCGCCAGCAGCACCAGACCCTCTTTGCGCAGACCAGCAAGGGCAAGATCGCCCGCCAGCTGGTTGCCTTCATCGCCGAACGGCTCAACCAGGTTCAATAGTTACATGCACGCTCTTCAAGCCAAGATCCTCGACCCGCGCCTGGGTACCGAATTCCCCCTGCCGCAATACGCCACCCCAGGCTCGGCGGGCCTCGACCTGCGCGCCCTGCTCAAGCAGGACACCGTTCTCGAGCCCGGCCAGACCCTGCTGATTCCCACCGGCCTGTCGATCTACATCGGCGACCCGGGCCTGGCGGCGATGATCCTGCCGCGCTCGGGCCTGGGCCACAAACACGGCATCGTGCTCGGCAACCTGGTCGGCCTGATCG
This sequence comes from Pseudomonas putida, assembly GCF_005080685.1. Lineage (NCBI taxonomy): Bacteria > Pseudomonadati > Pseudomonadota > Gammaproteobacteria > Pseudomonadales > Pseudomonadaceae > Pseudomonas > Pseudomonas putida. The sequence continues at coordinate 6,382,240 of NZ_CP039371.1, forward strand.
ACTCGGACTACCAGGGCGAGCTGATGGTGTCGTGCTGGAACCGCGGCAACACCCCATTCACCATCGCCGTTGGCGAGCGTATCGCCCAGCTGGTGCTGGTGCCGGTGGTACAAGCGCATTTCGACATCGTCGAGCAGTTCGACGAGAGCCAGCGCGGCACCGGCGGCTTTGGCCATTCCGGCAGCCACTGAGTCGATCAAGCGACCGTTCGGGCCATGGATGGCGAACTCTCTGGCGAAACCACCGTCCAAGCGTGCAGTTTGCGCCTGCCCAGACAGCCTTTGACTAACGGAGCTCCCAAAGAGATGAACGACATGGCCCAGCTGGTACCCGCACTGCCCGACAGTATTTTCCGCGCTTATGACATCCGCGGCGTGGTCGGCAAGACGCTGCATGGCGAAACCGCCTACTGGATCGGCCGCGCCATCGGCGCGCAGAGCCTGGCCCAGGGCGAACCGCAGGTTTGCGTAGGCCGCGACGGTCGCCTGTCCGGCCCGATGCTGGTCGAACAACTGATCCAGGGCCTGGTCGATGCCGGTTGCCAGGTCAGCGACGTCGGCCTGGTGCCCACCCCTGCGTTGTACTACGCGGCCAACGTGCTGGCCGGCAAGTCCGGGGTGATGCTCACCGGTAGCCACAACCCGTCCGACTACAACGGCTTCAAGATCGTCATCGCTGGCGACACCCTGGCCAACGAGCAGATCCAGGCCCTGCTGACCCGCCTGAAGACCGACGACGTGCCTCGCGGCGAAGGCCGTGTGGAAAAGGTCGAGATCCTCGACCGCTACTTCCAGCAGATCGTCGCCGACGTCAAGCTGGCCAAGAAGCTCAAGGTCGTGGTCGATTGCGGCAACGGCGCCGCTGGCGTCATCGCCCCGCAACTGATCGAAGCCCTGGGTTGCGAAGTCATCCCGCTGTTCTGCGAGGTGGACGGCAACTTCCCCAACCACCACCCGGACCCGGGCAAGCCGGAAAACCTCGAAGACCTGATCGCCAAGGTCAAGGAAACCGGCGCCGACCTGGGCCTGGCCTTCGACGGCGACGGCGACCGCGTGGGCGTGGTGACCAACACCGGTAGCATCGTCTACCCCGATCGCCTGCTGATGCTGTTCGCCCAGGACGTGCTGTCGCGCAATCCGGGTGCCGAGATCATCTTCGACGTCAAATGCACCCGCCGCCTGACCCCGCTGATCGAACAGCACGGTGGCCGCGCCCTGATGTGGAAGACCGGCCACTCGCTGATCAAGAAGAAGATGAAACAGACCGGTTCGCTGCTGGCCGGCGAGATGAGCGGCCACATCTTCATCAAGGAACGCTGGTACGGTTTCGACGACGGCATCTACAGCGCCGCGCGCCTGCTGGAGATCCTCAGCAAGGCCGGCCAGGACGCCGAAAGCCTGTTCGCCGCGTTCCCGAACGATATTTCCACGCCGGAAATCAACATTGATGTGACCGACGAGGGTAAATTCAGCATCATTGATGCACTGCAACGCGACGCCGACTGGGGGGACGCCAACCTGACCACCATCGACGGTGTGCGGGTCGACTATGCCCATGGCTGGGGCCTGGTGCGCGCATCCAACACCACGCCGGTGCTGGTGCTGCGCTTCGAGGCCGACAGCGACGTCGAGTTGCAACGTATCCAGGATGTTTTCCGCGCGCAGCTGCTGCGGGTCGCCCCTGATCTGCAACTGCCGTTCTGACCGACTAACTGTTCCTTACAGGAGCCCCTGCATGACCCTCGATCGCGATGCCGCTTCCCATGTAGCCGAGGTTTTGTCCGAAGCACTGCCTTACATTCGCCGCTTTGTCGGCAAGACCTTGGTGATCAAGTACGGCGGCAACGCGATGGAGAGCGAGGAGCTCAAGACCGGCTTCGCCCGCGACATCGTGCTGATGAAGGCCGTGGGCATCAACCCGGTGGTGGTGCACGGCGGCGGCCCGCAGATCGGTGACCTGCTCAAGCGCCTGTCGATCGAGAGTCACTTCATCGACGGCATGCGCGTCACCGATGCGGCCACCATGGACGTGGTGGAGATGGTCCTCGGCGGCCAGGTCAACAAGGACATCGTCAACCTGATCAACCGCCATGGCGGCAGCGCCATCGGCCTGACCGGCAAGGACGCCGAGCTGATCCGTGCGCGCAAGCTCACCGTCAGCCGCCAGACCCCGGAGATGACCCAGCCGGAAATCATCGACATCGGCCACGTCGGCGAAGTGGTCAGCGTCAACACCGACCTGATCAACATGCTGGTCAAGGGCGACTTCATTCCGGTGATCGCACCGATTGGCGTGGGCGCCGACGGCGAGTCGTACAACATCAACGCCGACCTGGTGGCCGGCAAGGTGGCCGAAGCGCTGCAGGCCGAGAAGCTGATGCTGCTGACCAACATCGCCGGCCTGATGGACAAGCAGGGCCAGGTCCTGACCGGCCTGACCACCGAGCAGGTCAACGAGCTGATCGCCGATGGCACCATCTACGGCGGCATGCTGCCGAAGATCAAATGCGCACTGGAAGCGGTCCAGGGCGGCGTCAACAGCTCCCACATCATCGACGGCCGCGTGCCGAACGCGGTGTTGCTGGAGATCTTCACCGACAGCGGTGTCGGCACCCTGATCACCAACCGCAAGCAGCGCTAACCCGCAGCTGACACCGGTCCCAATCGCCGGCAAGACGTCTCCTACACGTAGGAGCTGGCTTGCCGGCGATTTTTTTTGCCTCGGACATGGCAAAATGCCCGCCGCAATACCTTGATCTATCTATTGGAGAAATCGCGTGAAATACGCTTCACAAGGACTCGTGCTGGCAGCTGCCGTTGCGTTCGGGTCGATCGCCGGCTGTGCTACCGAAACCTCCACCGCCGTTGCCGTGCAACAGGTCGAAAGCGTCAACCGCCCCTACAGCGGCGTACGCGCCCCCATCGCCGTGGGCAAGTTCGACAACCGCTCCAGCTACATGCGTGGCATCTTCTCCGATGGCGTCGACCGCCTCGGCGGCCAGGCCAAGACCATCCTGATCACCCACCTGCAGCAGACCAACCGCTTCAACGTGCTCGATCGCGACAACATGAGCGAGATCCAGCAGGAAGCCGCCATCAAGGGCCAGGCCCAGCGCTTGAAGGGTGCCGACTTCGTGGTCACCGGCGACGTCACCGAGTTCGGCCGCAAGGAAGTGGGCGACCAGCAACTGTTCGGCCTCCTCGGCCGCGGCAAGACCCAGGTCGCCTACGCCAAGGTGGCACTGAACATCGTCAACATCAGCACCTCCGAGGTGGTCTACTCGAGCCAGGGCGCAGGCGAGTACGCCCTGTCCAACCGCGAGATCATTGGCTTCGGCGGTACCGCCAGCTACGACTCGACCCTCAACGGCAAGGTCCTCGACCTGGCCATGCGCGAGGCGGTGAACAAGCTGGTCGGCGCCGTGGAAAGCGGCCAGTGGAAGCCACAACTGCAATAAGTCACTCGTTCAAGGAAGATTCCCCATGAGCATTACTCTCCCGGCCATGCGCGCCTGCGCCGGCCTCCTGCTGGGCAGCCTGCTGCTGGCCGGCTGCAACGCACCCAAGCCCCTGTACCAGTGGGAAAGCTATCAGCCCCAGGTCTACGGCTACCTCAAGGGCGACTCGAAAGAGGAACAGGTCACCGCGCTGGAGCGCGACCTGGAGAAGATCAAGGCCAAGAATGGCGCCGTGCCGCCGGGTTACCACGCGCAATTGGGCCTGCTGTATTCCAGCCTGGGCAAGGATGACCAGATGATGCAGCAGTTTCGCACCGAAAAAGCGCTGTTCCCGGAATCGGCGGCCTACATGGACTTTCTGATGAGCAACGCCAGCAAGGGAGCCAAGCAATGATCAAGCGCCTCACCCAGCTGCTGGTCGGCGCCTGCGTCCTGGCCCTGTTCGCCGGCTGCGCCGAGCGCAAGACCATCGACTACTCGGCCTACAAGCAAGCCCGGCCGAAGTCGATCCTGATCCTGCCGCCGCTCAACGATTCGCCGGACGTCAAGGCGACCTACAGCATGCTGTCGCAGGTCACCTACCCGCTGGCCGAGGCCGGCTACTACGTGATGCCAGTGGCGCTGGTGGATGAAACCTTCCGCCAGAACGGCATGACCACGCCCGCCGACATCCACCAGTTGCCAACGGCCAAGCTGCACGAGATCTTCGGTGCCGACGCAGGTCTGTACGTGACGGTATCGGACTACGGCACCCGCTACATGGTGCTGAGCAGCGCGACCATCGTCACCGCCAACGCCAAGCTGGTCGACCTGAAGACCGGCACCACCCTGTGGACTGGCAGCGCCACGGCCTCCAGCCAGGAGAACCAGCAGAACCAGGGCGGGCTCATCGGCATGCTGATCACCGCGGCGGTGAACCAGATCATCAGCAGCGTGCAGGACGACGCGGGCTACCCGATCGCCGGCATGACCAGCGCCCGGCTGCTGACGCCGCATGCCAACGGCGGGCTGCTGTATGGACCGCGGTCGCCGAAGTACGGCACTGACTGAGCAGGACCTTACCGGCCCTTTCGCGGGACAAGCCCGCTCCCACAGATACATCGCCGCACTTGAGAAGAGTGATGACCCTGTGGGAGCGGGCTTGCCCGCGAAGAGGCCGGGACAGGCGATACGAAAAAGGCGACCTGCAGAGGTCGCCTTTCTCATTACCGGGCCAGGATCAGATCCCGTACTGCGCCCGATAGGCTTCGACAGCCGGCAGGTGCTGCTTGAGCTGCGGATCGTCGGCGAGGAACTCCAGCACCTGGGTCAGCGAGACGATGCTCACCACCGGAATGCCGAAGTCGCGCTCCACTTCCTGGATCGCCGACAGCTCGCCGTTGCCACGCTCTTCGCGGTTCAGCGCGATCAGCACGCCAGCGGCCTTGGCCTGCTGGGCGTTGATGATCTGCATGACCTCGCGGATGGCGGTGCCAGCGGTGATCACGTCGTCGATGATCAGCACGTCACCGGCCAGCGGGGCGCCGACCAGGCTGCCGCCTTCGCCGTGATCCTTGGCTTCCTTGCGGTTGAAACACCATGGCACGTCGAGCTCATGCTGCTCGGCCAGGGCCACGGCAGTGGCCGCCGCCAGGGGAATGCCCTTGTACGCGGGCCGAACAACACGTCGAAGGGGATCTTGCTGTCGACGATGGCCGCGGCGTAGCAACGCCCCAACTGGGCCAGGGCGGAACCGCTGCTGAACAGGCCGGCATTGAAGAAATACGGGCTGGTACGCCCCGATTTCAGAGTGAATTCACCGAAACGCAGGACCCCGCGATCGATGGCAAAACGGATAAAGTCGCGCTGATACGGCTGCATGGAAAGTCCCGGACACCACGGATTTAGCTAAATGGGTTGAGCTCGGGTATCATACACGCACGAGATTTATGGGGCCATTTATGCGGATCATCAGTGTGAACGTTAATGGCATTCAGGCTGCGGCCGAGCGAGGATTGCTCAGCTGGTTGCAAGCCCAGAATGCCGACGTCATCTGCCTTCAGGATACCCGCGCCTCGGCCTTTGAACTCGACGACCCAGCTTTCCAGCTCGATGGCTATTTCCTTTATGCCTGCGACGCGGAGGTACCCGCCCAAGGTGGCGTGGCACTTTACTCGCGCATGCAGCCCAAGGCAGTCATCACCGGCCTGGGCTTCGAGACAGCCGACCGCTACGGGCGTTATCTGCAAGCAGATTTCGACAAAGTCAGTATTGCCAGCTTGCTGCTGCCTTCGGGCATGAACGGCGACGAAGACTTGAACCAGAAATTCAAGTTGATGGACGACTTCGCCAAGTACCTGGACAAACAGCGTCGCAAGCGTCGCGAATACATCTATTGCGGCTCGTTCTACGTGGCGCAGCAGAAGCTCGACATCAAGAACTGGCGTGACAGCCAGCAGTCGCCAGGCTTCCTGCCGCCAGAACGCGCCTGGATGGACGCGATCACCGGCGACATGGGCTACGTGGATGCCTTGCGCGAAGTCAGCCGCGAAGGCGATCAGTACAGCTGGTGGCCGGACAACGAACAGGCCGAGATGCTCAACCTGGGCTATCGCTTCGACTACCAGATCCTCACCCCGGGCCTGCGTCGCTTCGTGCGCAATGCCCGCCTGCCGCGTCAGCCGCGCTTCTCGCAGCATGCGCCGCTGATCGTCGACTATGACTGGACGTTGACCATTTAAAGCATTGGGGCCGCTGCGCAGCCCATTCGCGGGACAAGCCCGCTCCCACAAGATTTGTGCACCTTTCCAGCCATGCATACATCTTGTGGGAGCGGGCTTGTCCCGCGAATGGGCACCCAGCGGCCCCAATGCTATTTGATCGGCCGCCAGATCAGCGGATACCGATACGCCTTCCCTTCATTGGCCCTGACCCCTGCCAGGATGATCAGGATCAGCACCGCCACCATCAGCATGGCGAACAGCACCAGCCCGATGAACACGAACATCAGCAGGAAGCAGACGAATCCGGCGATGGTCACGCTGATCTGAAAGTTCAGCGCCTCCTTGCCCTGGGCATCGATGAAGGGATCTTGCTCACGCTTGAGGTGCCACAGCACCAGCGGGCCCAGCAGGTGCCCGAGGGGCACCACCAGGCCAAGCAGCGCGGCAAGGTGACAGAACATCGCCCATTGCCGCACGTCGGCGTTGGGCGGGGTGATCGACAGGTTCGAATCGCTCATGCCCCGCACCTCCTTGGTTGGGTCAGTCGGCGAGTGCCGCCTGCTGCAGCTCGAAGATTTCGTTCATGCCCTTTTGCGCCAGGGCTAGCATGGCATTGAAGTCTTCCGGCTGGAACGGCGCGCCTTCGGCAGTGCCCTGCACTTCGATGAAGCCACCGGCGCTGGTCATGACCACGTTGAGATCGGTCTCGGCAGCGGAGTCTTCGAGGTAGTCGAGGTCAAGCACCGCCTCGCCCTGGTACATGCCCACCGACACTGCGGCGATCATGTGCTTGAGTGGGTTGCCACCCTTGAGGCCGCCGCGCTTCTTGATCACCGCCAGGGCATCGCACAGGGCGACCATGGCACCGGTGATCGAGGCGGTGCGGGTGCCGCCATCGGCCTGGATCACGTCGCAGTCGACGTACAGGGTGATGTCGCCGAGCTTGCTCATGTCCAGCGCGGCGCGCAGCGAACGGCCGATCAGGCGCTGGATTTCCAGGGTGCGGCCACCCTGCTTGCCACGGCTGGCTTCGCGCTGGTTACGCTCGCCGGTGGAGCGCGGCAGCATGCCGTACTCGGCCGTCAGCCAGCCTTGGCCCTGCCCCTTGAGGAAGCGCGGGACGCCGTTTTCCACACTGACCGTGCAGATGACCTTGGTGTCACCGAACTCGACCAGTACCGACCCTTCGGCGTGCTTGGTGTAGTTGCGGGTGATGCGGATCGAGCGGAGCTGATCGGCGGCGCGACCACTTGGACGTTTCATCTGGGATACCTGTACCGGGACTTTGAATCTGGCGAGCATTATAAAGCCCGCCGCCCCATGAGGACATGCCTATCGTCGCACCCGGCCACGCCTGTCGCCTTTTCCGAACGTGATCGGGGGGGATCTGTAACATGGGTGGATTGGGCCTGGCGCACCCACTGCGCTACAATCCTGCGCCTTGCAGCCGGAAGGCTTCCCCGTTCACATCATCCAACGCGAGGTACTCCCCATGGTGCACAGCATGACCGCTTTTGCTCGAGTCGAGCGCGCCGGCAGCCAAGGCACCCTGGTCTGGGAGCTGCGCTCGGTCAACCATCGCTACCTCGAGCCCCACCTGCGCCTGCACGACGCCCTGCGCGACCTCGAAGGGCCAGTGCGCGAGGGCCTGCGCCAGGGGCTGTCGCGCGGCAAGGTGGAATGCACCTTGCGCCTGCACGAGGACAGCAACGGCAAGCCGCTCAAGGTCGACCGCGAGCGCGCTGCGCAACTGGTGGCCGCCGCCGAGGAAGTCGCCGGCCTGATCAAGCAGCCGGCGCCGCTCAACCCGCTCGAGGTGCTGTCCTGGCCCGGTGTGCTGGTGGCCGACGCCAGCGACCCGCAGGCGCTCAACGCCGAAGCCATGGCCTTGTTCGACGAAGCCCTGGCCGAGCTCAAGGCCGGCCGCCTGCGCGAAGGCCAGGAACTGGCCCGGCTGATCAACGAACGACTCGACGCCATGACCACCGAGGTCACTACCCTGCGCGCCCTGGTGCCGCAGATGCTGGCGGCCCAGCGGCAGAAGATCCTCGACCGCTTCGGCGACATGCAGGCCGAACTCGACCCGCAGCGCCTGGAGCAGGAGATGGTCCTGCTGGCGCAGAAGAGCGACGTGGCCGAGGAGCTCGACCGCCTGAACACCCACGTTACCGAAGTGCGCCGGGTGCTCAAGTCCGGCGGCGCCGCCGGCCGGCGTCTGGACTTCCTGATGCAGGAACTCAACCGCGAGGCCAACACCCTCGGCTCCAAGGCATTCGACCCGCGCAGCACGCAAGCGGCGGTCAACCTCAAGGTGTTGATCGAACAGATGCGTGAACAAGTACAGAACATCGAGTAAGGCCACCCCTACCATGAACCACAGCAGCGGCACCCTCTACATCGTTTCGGCCCCCTCCGGCGCCGGCAAGACCAGCCTGGTGACGGCCCTGACCAAGGCCGACCAGCAGATCCGCGTTTCGGTCTCGCACACCACTCGCGCCATGCGCCCGGGCGAGCAGCACGGGGTGAACTACCACTTCGTGGTGCACGAGGAGTTCAAGAGCCTGATCCAGCAGGGCGACTTCCTCGAGCATGCCGAGGTATTCGGCAACTTCTACGGCACCTCGCGCAGCGCATTGCAGCAGACCCTCGACCAGGGCTTCGACCTGATCCTGGAAATCGACTGGCAAGGCGCCCAGCAGGTGCGCCAGTTGATGCCCGAGGCGCTGTCGGTGTTCATCCTGCCGCCGAGCCAACAGGCACTGCGCGAGCGCCTGGACAACCGCGGCCAGGACAGCGACGAGATCATCGCCGGGCGCATGAAGGAAGCGGTCAGCGAGATGGTGCATTACGACGAGTACGACTACGTCATCATCAACGACGACTTCGGCGCGGCGCTGGAGGAGTTGAAGGCGGTGTTCGTGGCCAATCGGTTGCTGCTGAAGAAACAGCAGCGGCGCCATGGGGCGCTGCTCAAGGAACTGCTTTCCTGAGGCATCGTAGGGGGCCGCGTTGCGGCCCTTCGCGGGACAAGCCCGCTCCTACAGGTACAGCGCTGAATCCGAAACCGGCGCTGAACCTGTAGGAGCGGGCTTGTCCCGCGAAGGGCTGCAACGCAGCCCCAAGCTTCATTCCTGCAACTGCAAGGTCGCCTGCTGGCGCAAGGTAGCCCCGAGGAAATACGCCGGCGCCCGCATCCGCGAAAGCATCATCAGCACGATCCCCAGCGCCGAGATGATCGCCGCGATCACGAACACCAACCCCACCCCCGCCACATGCGAGCCGCTGCCGAACTCAGGCGACGCGCTGTCGATCGCCGTGCGCACGAAGATCACCGACAGGATCACCCCACCCACCAACGGGCACAGGCCACGCATGAAGAAGTGGCGCAGGCTGGCGAACAGGCTGTGGCGGAAGTACCAGACGCAGGCGAACGCGGTCAGCGAATAGTAGAAGCAGATCATCATGCCCAACGCGGTGATGGTGTCGGCCAACACGTTCTCGCTCAAGGTGCGCATGGTCACGTAGAACAGCCCCGCGGCGACCCCGGCGCAGATGGTCGCGTAGCGCGGCGTCTGCGAACGCGGGCAGACCGTGGCGAAACGCTGCGGCACGGCGCCGTAGTACCCCATCGCCAACAACGTGCGCGCTGGCGAGACGAAGGTCGACTGCAGCGAGGCCGCGGTGCTGGCCAGCACCGCGATGGACATCAGGATCGCCAGCGGCCCCATGACCGGGCCGGCCAGGTGGGCGAAGACGTTTTCCTGGATGCGCGGGTTGTTCAGCCCCAGGCCATCCTCGCTGATACCCGCGAACTGCAAGGTGGCGATGGCCGTCAGCAGGTACAGGCCAAGAATCAGCAGCACCGTCCAGGTGGCGGCCTTGCCCGGCACCTCGTCGCTGCCGATCGACTCCTCACTGACCGTCAGGCACACATCCCAACCCCAGAAAATGAAGATCGACAGCGACAGCCCGGCAGCAAAGGCCGAGAACGATTCGACACCGAACGGGTTGAACCAGGCCAGGTCGAAGGCCAGCGGCGGCGGCGCGGTGGTTTCGCTGAAGGCGGCGAAGGCAAAGCCGATCAGCACCAGCAACTGCAAGGCGACCAGGCCGTACTGCACGGTCATGGTGGTGGCCATGCCGCGGCAACAGATCCACACCGCCATGGCGATGAACACGCAACAGGTGGTGATGTTGATCAACAGGTTGTCGGCCAGCGCCGCCAGTTCGTGCTGGCCGGTGATCTGGGCGATGAACAGGTAGAAGAAGTCGACCGCGACCCCGGCCAGGTTGGACAGCACGATGGTGGTGGCGACCACCAGGCCCCAACCGCCGATCCAGCCGATCATCGGGCCGAAGGCACGCGCCGACCAGGTGAACGAGGTGCCGCTGTCCGGCTCCGCCGCATTCAGCTCGCGGTAGCCGAGGGCGACCAGCAACATGGGCAGGAAACCGACGATGAATACCGCTGGCAAGTGCGCGCCGACTTCGCGCACGGTGGGGCCAAGGGCGCCGGTCAGGGTGTAGACCGGGGCAATGGTGGAAATGCCCAGCACCACGCTGGCCAACAGGCCAAGCCGACCCTTGGCCAGGCCTTTGCTGCGCTGGGTAGTGCCCGAGTCGGCCGCGTCTGGTGGCCGGCCGGCTTCTGTGTAATCGCTCATGAGTAAACCGTAACTATTGGAATTGTTTTCACGGGTCTCAGACTCAGGACCCGCTTCCACTCATTGAAGGCTCGCTGCCCGGTCGACCCGCGCAGCATGGGCAATGCAGGCCTCGCGAAACGCCTGGAACAGGCGCAGCGAGACCGGGTTTTCGGTGAAACGCCATTCCGGGTGCCACTGCACGCCGAGCACCAGGCCCGGCGCATCAGGCATCGACACCGCTTCGATCAGGCCATCCGGGGCCCGTGCCTCGACACGCAGGCCAGCGGCCAAGCGGTCGATGCCCTGGCTGTGCAGCGAGTTGACCTCGAACTGCGCGGCCAGGCCAAGGCGCTCGAACAGTCCACCAGCTTCGACGCTGACGGCATGACGAGGGCCATACTGCACCTCCAGGGGTGCATCCTCAGGTTCGCGGTGATCCAGGTAGCCCGGCAGGTCCTGCACGCGCTGGTGCAGGCTGCCGCCCAGGGCCACATTGAGCTCCTGGAAGCCACGGCAGATGCACATCACCGGCACGCCGGCGGCAATCGCGCCGCGCAGCAGCGGCAGGGTCAGGCGGTCACGCGCCTGGTCGTGCCGGGTCCCTTCCGCGCTGGGGGCGCCATTGTAATGATGCGGTTCGACATTTGAAGGGGAACCTGTGAAAAGAATGCCATCGAGCCGCGCCAGCAACGCCTGGCTATCGCTGCCGCCATCACGGGCCGGCAGGATCAGCGGCAACCCGGCGAACGCCGCGGCCTCCACATACTTGTCGCCGACCGTGTGCGACGGGTTCTTGCCCACCTGCTGGCGGCAGGCGCTGACACCGATCAAGGGGACCGCATTTGCGCTCATGGGCTTACACCGTGTGCAGGTACCAGTTGTACTCGAGGTCCGAGATCGAGACTTCGAACTCGGCCAGTTCACTCTCCTTGCAGGCCACGAAGATGTCGATGTAGTCCGGGCTGATGTATTGGTTGAGCACTTCGCTGTCGTCCAGCGCACGCAGAGCGTCGCGCAGGTTGTTCGGCAGGCTCTGCTCCAGTTGCTCGTAGGCGTTGCCTTCGATCGGCGCGCCGGGCTCGATCTTGCGGGTCAGGCCGTGATGGATGCCGGCCAGGATCGACGCGAGCATCAGGTACGGGTTGGCATCGGCGCTCGCCACCCGGTGCTCGATGCGCACGTTGTCGCTGCTGTCGGTCGGCACGCGGACCGCCACGGTGCGGTTGTCCAGGCCCCAGCTTGGCGCATTGGGTACGTAGAACTGCGCACCGAAGCGGCGGTACGAGTTGATGTTCGGGCAGAGGAACGCCATCGACGCCGGCATGGTTTCCAGCACACCGCCGATGGCGTGGCGCAGCGCGTCGCTTTCGAGCGGGTCGGCACTGGCGAAGATGTTCTTGCCGGTTTTCTTGTCGAGCAGCGAGATGTGCACGTGCAGGCCGTTGCCGGCCTGGCCCGGGTAGGGCTTGGCCATGAAGGTGGTGTCCATCTCGTGGTCGTAGGCGACGTTCTTGATCAGGCGCTTGAGCAGGATCGCGTAGTCGCAGGCCTTCAACGGATCGGCCACGTGATGGAGGTTGACCTCGAACTGCGCCGGGGCGCTTTCCTTGACGATGGCATCGGCCGGCAGGCCCTGCTCCTTGGCGGCTTCGAGCATGTCCTGGAGGCAGTCGGCGTATTCGTCGAGGTCGTCGATCAGGTACACCTGGGTCGACTGCGGGCGCTTGCCGGAAATCGGCGAGCGCGGCGGCTGCGGCCGACCGTTGAGGTTGTCCTGGTCGATCAGGTAGAACTCCAGCTCGAACGCCGCGCAGATGTCCAGGCCCAGGTCGTCGAACCGGCTCACCACCTGGCGCAGCACCTCGCGCGGGTCGGCGAAGAACGGTGCGCCGTCCAGTTCGTGCATGGTCATCAGCAGCTGGGCGGTGGGGCGTTTCTGCCAAGGCTCGTCCGACAGCGTGCCGGCAATCGGGAAACAGATGCGGTCGGCATCGCCGATGTCCAGGCCAAGGCCAGTGCTTTCCACAGTCGAGCCGTTGATATCCAGGGCGAACAGCGACGCCGGCAGGTTGATGCCTTTTTCGTACACCTTGTGCAAGCTGGCCCGCTCGATGCGCTTGCCGCGTACCACGCCATTCATGTCGGAGATCAGCAGGTCGACGTACTGCGTATCCGGATGGGCCTGGAGGAAGTCATTCATCTCGCTGGAGGAACTGGCGCACGGGGTGACCGACGTCATGGTGTACATCCTTTGATGTGCTGCGGCGATGTGGGGGGATACGGCTGGCGCCTCACGGGCGACGATGGTTGCAGCTGTTGTTCTTTTCACTTTCCCATCGTGGGGATTGGTCGCCCGACCGGATGCATTGATTCCCGGGGGCCGTTTCACTATAAAATGGCCCCAACGCAACAGACATTGGCAATTCGGCAAGCAGAGCGTGCACCAATGCAATATCAGATCACCCATGCCGACCTCTCCCTGGTCCTGGCCCTGGAACGCGGTCGCTCATTGGCCAAGGCCGCCGAACTGCTCAAGGTCGACGTCTCGACGGTGTTCCGCTCGATCCGTCGCCTGGAGTCGGCACTGGGCACGGCGCTGTTCGTCAAGAGCCGCAAGGGCTACCTGCCGACCGACACCGCCCAGGCCCTGGCCGAGCAGGCCGAGCGCGCCGAGCAGGCGCTGGAGGCGGCGCGCATCGCCATGAGCAGTGGCGAACAGGTGGTCAGCGGCACGGTGCGCCTGACCTGCACCGAGGCCGTGATGCACAGCCTGCTGCTGCCGGCGTTGGCCGAATTCATGCCCAATTACCCGGCGCTGTCGCTGGAAATGGGCACCTCCAACACCTTCGCCAACCTCAGCCGACGCGACGCCGACATCGCCCTGCGCCTGACCAACACGCCGCCCGAACACCTCGTGGGGCGCTGCCTGGGCTCCACCTCGTACGTGATCTGCGGCCAGCCGCAGTGGCGCGAGCGCCTGGCCGAAGCCGCCGCCAGCGTGCCGTGGATCGCCCCGGACGACTCGATGCAGGACCACCCCACGGTGGTCTGGCGCAACCAGCAATACCCCGGGCTCAGCCCGCGCTACCAGTGCAGCGGCATGTCGACCATCGCCCAACTGGTGAGCGCCGGCCTGGGCGTGGCGGCGCTGCCCGACTACATGGTCGATGCCCTGCCTGGGGTCGATGCGCTGAGCGGCCCTCTGGCCGGCTGCGACACCCAGCTGTGGCTACTGACCCGCCCCGATTGCCGGGCATTGCGTTCGGTGCAGACGCTGTTCGAGGAGCTGACCCCACGGTTGCGTGGCGCGATGCTCTGAGGGTGTTGTGTTTCAGGGGCTGCTGGCGTTATCGTCGGAACCAGGCGTTCAGGGTGTCTGCTACGGCCCTTTCGCGGGTAAACCCGCTCCCACAGGTGCGATTGTGTGCCTGAGGACGACGCAGTTCCTGTAGGAGCGGGTTTACCCGCGAAGAAACCTGCACGGAGCCTCCCGACAAAACAGCGCTTCCCTATTGGCTGGTGATTTTTTAAACTATCGAGTCCGCCTGCCCATATTGGGTTGCACGCCTACCGCATTTGCTACTGAGGAAGACCATGGCCCGCGTAACTGTTGAAGACTGCCTGGAACACGTGGATAACCGCTTTGAGCTGGTCATGCTCTCGACCAAGCGCGCCCGCCAGCTGGCTACCGGCGGCAAGGAGCCACGCGTAGCGTGGGAAAACGACAAGCCGACCGTCGTCGCCCTGCGCGAGATCGCCGAAGGCATCGTTACCCCTGAATTCATCGCCGCCGAAGAGATCGTTACCGAGGATCCGGTCTTCGCCGCGTTCGAGGACGAGTCCAACGAGGCTGTCTGATTGATGCCTGGTCGACGTCGCGCGGCAAATGGCCCTCTTCCTCGGCAAGAGGTGAAGTCATGCCGGGCATAGAAGCCTTAGCCGAACGGCTGTCGACCTACCTGGGCCCCGAACAGGTCAACCTGGTTCGCCGGGCCTATTTCTACGCCGAACAGGCACACGATGGGCAACGCCGCCGCAGTGGCGAGCCCTACGTGACCCATCCCCTGGCCGTGGCCAGCATCCTCGCCGACATGCACATGGACCATCAAAGCCTGATGGCCGCCATGCTGCACGACGTGATCGAAGACACCGGCATCGCCAAGGAAGCCCTCAGCCAGCAATTTGGCGAGACCGTGGCCGAGCTGGTCGATGGGGTCAGCAAGCTGACCCAGATGAACTTCGAGACCAAGGCCGAGGCCCAGGCCGAGAACTTCCAGAAGATGGCCATGGCCATGGCACGCGACATCCGCGTGATCCTGGTCAAGCTCGCCGACCGCCTGCACAACATGCGCACCCTGGAAGTGCTGTCCGGTGAAAAACGCCGGCGCATCGCCAAGGAAACCCTCGAGATCTACGCCCCCATCGCCAACCGCCTGGGCATGCACACCGTGCGCGTGGAGTTCGAGGACCTCGGCTTCAAGGCCATGCACCCGATGCGCTCGGCGCTGATCCACCGGGCAGTCAAGAGCGCACGCGGCAACCGCAAGGAAATCGTCGCCAAGATCGAGCACTCGCTGGCCAACTGCCTGGCCGCCGATGGCATCGAGGGCGAGGTCAGCGGCCGGCAGAAACACCTCTATGGCATCTACAAGAAGATGCGCGGCAAGCGTCGCGCCTTCAACGAGATCATGGACGTGTACGCCTTCCGCATCATCGTCGACAAGGTCGACACCTGCTATCGCGTGCTCGGCGCCGTGCACAACCTGTACAAGCCCCTGCCCGGTCGCTTCAAGGACTACATCGCGATCCCCAAGGCCAACGGCTACCAGTCGTTGCACACCACGCTGTTCGGCATGCATGGCGTGCCCATCGAGATCCAGATCCGCACCCGCGAAATGGAAGAGATGGCCAACAACGGCATCGCCGCGCACTGGCTGTACAAGTCCAACGACGACGAGCAGCCCAAGGGCAGCCATGCCCGTGCCCGCCAGTGGGTCAAGGGCATCCTCGAGCTGCAGCAGCGCGCCGGCAACTCGCTGGAATTCATCGAGAGCGTGAAGATCGACCTGTTCCCGGACGAGGTCTATGTGTTCACGCCCAAGGGGCGGATCATGGAGCTGCCCAAAGGCTCCACGGCCGTCGACTTCGCCTATGCGGTGCACACCGACGTCGGCAACAGTTGCATCGCCTGCCGCATCAACCGCCGCCTGGCGCCGCTGTCCGAACCGCTGCAAAGCGGCTCGACGGTGGAAATCGTCAGCGCACCGGGGGCACGACCGAATCCGGCCTGGCTCAACTTCGTGGTCACCGGCAAGGCGCGCACGCACATCCGCCACGCCCTCAAGCAGCAACGTCGCTCCGAGTCGATCAGCCTCGGCGAGCGCCTGCTGAACAAGGTACTCACTGGCTTCGAGAGCAGCCTGGAGAAGATCCCGCAGGAGCGCGTCCAGGCCGTGCTCGCCGAGTACCGGGTGGAACTGATCGAAGACCTGCTCGAGGACATCGGCCTGGGCAACCGCATGGCCTACGTGGTCGCGCGGCGCCTGCTGTCGGCCGAAGGCGAGCAGTTGCCTGCCCCGGAAGGCCCGCTGGCCATCCGCGGCACCGAAGGCCTGGTGCTCAGCTACGCCAAGTGCTGCACGCCGATCCCGGGCGACCCGATCGTCGGCCACCTGTCGGCGGGCAAGGGCATGGTCGTGCACCTGGAAAACTGTCGCAACATCAGTGAAATTCGCCATAACCCGGAGAAGTGCGTGCAGCTCTCCTGGGCCAAGGACATCACTGGCGAATTCAACGTCGAACTGCGCGTCGAACTTGAACACCAGCGCGGCCTGATCGCCCTGCTCGCCAGCAGCGTGAACGCCGCCGACGGCAACATCGAGAAGATCAGCATGGACGAACGCGACGGCCGTATCAGCGTGGTCCAGCTGGTGGTCAGCGTGCATGACCGCGTGCACCTGGCTCGTGTGATCAAGAAACTGCGTACGCTGACCGGCGTGGTCCGCATCACCCGGATGCGTACGTAGTCCGCCAACCGCAAGGAGTCATCATGAGCAAGACCGTCATCAACAGCGACAAGGCCCCTGCCGCCATCGGCACCTATTCCCAGGCGATCAAGGCCGGCAACACCGTGTACATGTCCGGCCAGATCCCGCTGGATCCGAAGACCATGGAGCTGGTCGAGGGCTTCGAAGCCCAGACCGTCCAGGTGTTCGAGAACCTCAAGGCCGTGGCCGAAGCCGCCGGCGGTTCGTTCAAGGACATCGTCAAGCTGAACATCTTCCTCACCGACCTGAGCCACTTCGCCAAGGTCAACGAAGTGATGGGCCGCTACTTCGAGCAGCCGTATCCGGCTCGCGCCGCCATTGGCGTTGCTGCCCTGCCGAAAGGCGCCCAGGTCGAAATGGACGCCATTCTGGTCATCGAATGATGCCTCCGGTGACGGGCCATCTGCCCGTCACCTCCTGCCCCAAGGTTATCCCACCATGCGTCATGCCTTGCCTCTCGCGCTGGCGGCCCTGCTCCTGGGCGGTTGCGCCAGCCACAAACCCGAAGATTACAACGGCACCTGGATCAACCAGGACGCCATCTCTGCAGCCGTCAAAGGTGACAGTCTGCGCCAGGCCCTCGACGAACATGGCCCGGTGTTCGAATGGCAGCTGAACGTGACCGACCAACGCGCCAGCTACAGCAATGGCTTCGAGGCCGCCGACGGCCAGTTGAGCGCCAACCAGAAGCAATGGCAAGCCAGCTTCGGCGACGGCCAGACCGAGCAGCTCGCGCTCGACGGCGATGAACTGGTCGCCACCGACACTTCGGGCGCCAAGCGGAGCTTCGTCCGCGCCAAGCAGGCACCCGCCGCCAATGCGCCGTTGGGCAGCAGCTTCGAAAAGGCGCTGTACCAGGCCTATCTGGGCGGTGACTGGAAGATCGTCGAAGGCGAAGGCAAAGGCGCCGTGGTGCGCTTTGCCGACAATGGCGGCGTGACCGGCCTGCCTGGCCCGGACCGCTATGCCCTGTGCCTGGCCGGCGACTGCGCGAGCATGGGCGGCAGCAATGACAGCCTGTGGCTGGAGCGCAACCAGCGCGGTGCGCCGTTCATCTTCAAGCGCGATGGCGACACGCTGGAGATCTTCAAGGCGGTCAATACCGCACAGGCCAACGATATTCCACAGTTGGCGGCCGGTGCCAAGCAGTGGGTGCTGGAGCGGGATTGATCCGCCAACCCGGCACGCACCCTGTGGGAGCGGCCCTAGCTCAGCCCTCGCCGGCCAGAATCGCCGCGTACCCTTCCTTGTAACTCGGATACACCGGCGCCCAGCCCAACTTCCGCGCCCGAGCATTGCTGCAGCGCTTGCTGCCAGTACGCCGCACCCGCTGCTCATCGGACCACTGGGTGACGCCCATGTACCCACGCAACCAGGCAACTACATCGGCCAGGGGCGCCGGATCGTCATCGACGCCGATGTAGCAATCCTCCAGCGCCACGCCCTCGACATCGGCTTGCAGCAGGAAAGCCAGCAGGCTTGCCGCGTCCTCGGCGTGGATGCGATTGCCATACAAAGGCGGCTCCTCGACCACCCGGTAGCCCTGGCGCACCTGGCTCAACAGCCACTCGCGGCCTGGCCCGTAGATACCGGTCAGGCGCACCACGCTGGCAGGAATGCCGCCGGCCAGTGCCAGGCCCTCGGCTTCGAGCATGACCCGTCCGGAATAACCCTCGGGGTCCGTGGCGGCGGTCTCGTCGATCCACTCGCCATCCTTTTGCGCGAACACACTGCTGCTGGACACGAACAGCAAGCGACGCGGTCGCTGGCCGCGTTCGGCCAACCAACCCAGCACATGCCGCAAGCCTTCGACATAGGCCGACTTGTAGCCGGCCTCGTCGTGCTGGCTGGCAGCCACGCAATACACCAGATAGTCCGGCGCACGCTGCGGCCACGCGGCGGGAATCTCAGGCTGGCCGAGGTCGGCGGCCACGGGCGCGACCCCCTCGGGTAGCTGCGAAACCGAGCGCCGCAGGCCGCTCACCTGCCAGCCACGTGCCAACAGCTGACGGGCCAGACGACCACCTACATCACCACAACCCACGATCATTGCCGAAAGGTCTGACATCGAAAAACTCCCTAGACCAAAGGATCAGACCAGCAGGATTACACGATAGGCGGGTACACCAATAACGAAAAAAGCAACATCATTACTTTTGTTAACAAGAATTACTTGCAATAATGGCACCCTATTTTGTTCTCGGCCTGCTTCGAGGCCTTGAAGAACGCTAACCCTTTCTACTTCTTCATCAGGTCCGGCCAGCATGACACGTACTCAACCTTCCGCTTCGCCAACCATGCCGCGCGCCTGGCGCGCCATCGCCGCGCTGACCCTCAGCCTGGCGCTGGCCCCGGTCGCGATGGCGGATGAACCAACCGCCAACGCCGCAGCCGCTCCGGTAGCCGCCAGCGCGCCAGCCGCCCCGGCAGCGCCAGCCGCCGATGCGCAGGCACCCGCCCAGGGCATCGACGCCCCGGCGCCGGTAGAAGGTGCAGAGGCGCCAGCCGCCGAGAACGTCCAAGCGCTGGTCGAGGACACCTCGCTGGGCATGGCCCACGACCTGTCCCCATGGGGCATGTACAAGAACGCCGACATCGTCGTGAAGGCCGTGATGATCGGCCTGGCCATCGCCTCGATCATCACCTGGACCATCTGGATCGCCAAGGGCTTCGAGCTGATGGGCGCCAAGCGTCGCCTGCGCGGTGAAATCGAGGTCCTGAAGAAGTCCGCCACCCTCAAGGACGCCAGCGACGCCTCCAAGAAGGAAGGCACCCTGGCCCACACCCTGGTGCATGACGCCCTCGAGGAAATGCGCCTGTCGGCCAACGCCCGCGAGAAGGAAGGCATCAAGGAGCGTGTCAGCTTCCGCCTCGAGCGCCTGGTAGCTGCCAGCGGCCGCACCATGAGCAGCGGCACCGGCGTGCTCGCCACCATCGGTTCCACCGCGCCGTTCGTCGGTCTGTTCGGTACCGTCTGGGGCATCATGAACAGCTTCATCGGTATCGCCAAGACCCAGACCACCAACCTCGCAGTGGTTGCCCCGGGCATCGCCGAAGCCCTGCTGGCCACCGCCCTGGGCCTGGTCGCAGCGATCCCGGCCGTGGTCATCTACAACGTCTTCGCCCGCTCCATCGCCGGCTACAAGGCTCAGGTCTCCGACGCTTCGGCACAGGTGCTGCTGCTGGTCAGCCGCGACCTCGACCACCAGGGCAGCGAGCGCGCTGCCCCGCACATGGTGAAAGTGGGGTAAACCATGGGCCTGCATCTCAACGAAGGTGGCGACGACCTCGCCGAGAACCACGAAATCAACGTCACACCGTTCATCGACGTGATGCTGGTACTGCTGATCATCTTCATGGTCGCAGCCCCACTGGCCACGGTCGACATCAAGGTCGACCTGCCGGCCTCGACCGCCAAGCCGGCGCCGAGGCCCGAGAAACCGGTGTTCGTCAGCGTCAAGGCCGACAAGAAGCTGTACGTCGGCGACGATCAGGTACCTGCCACCGAACAGCTTGGCCCGATGCTCGACGCCAAGACCAAGGGAGACAAGGAAACCACCATCTTCTTCCAGGCCGACAAAGGCGTGGACTACGGTGACCTGATGGAAGTGATGAACACCATGCGCGCGGCCGGCTACCTCAAGGTCGGTCTGGTAGGTCTCGAGACGGCAGCCAAGAAATGACGAAGACGCGGCACAATCTGGCGCGTTACAGCGGCAGCCTGGCGCTCGTGCTGGGTGTCCATGTTGTCGCTGTGCTGCTCACGCTCAACTGGTCGGTGCCACAAGCCGTCGAGCTGCCTCCGGCGGCCATGATGGTCGAACTGGCACCCCTGCCGGAGCCTGCGCCACCGCCTCCCCCGAAAGCGGCCCCACAGCCACCGGCACCGGTCGAGGAACCTCCGCTGCCCAAGCTTGCGGAAGCCCCGAAGCCCAAGATCGCCATCCCCAAGCCGCCCAAGCCGAAGGCCAAGCCCCAGCCGCCCAAGCCCGAGAAAAAGCCTGAGCCGCCGAAGGAAGCGCCGCCGACCGAGGACGTGGTCGACGCACCGCCCAGCAACGAGCCACCGCAGAAATCCGCGGCGCCGGCGCCGAGCATCGCGTCCAACAGCAAG
This sequence comes from Pseudomonas putida, assembly GCF_005080685.1. Classification (NCBI taxonomy): domain Bacteria; kingdom Pseudomonadati; phylum Pseudomonadota; class Gammaproteobacteria; order Pseudomonadales; family Pseudomonadaceae; genus Pseudomonas; species Pseudomonas putida. The sequence continues at coordinate 6,403,206 of NZ_CP039371.1, forward strand.
GCCCTGCCGACCTGGCAGAGCGATCTGCTGCGCCACCTGGCGAAGTACAAGCGTTACCCGGAAGACGCACGCCGTCGCGGCCTGCAAGGCATCAACCGACTGCGCTTCGTGGTCGACGCCGAAGGCAAGGTGGTGTCGTATTCGATGGCCGGAGGCTCCGGCAGCGCAGCGCTGGATCGCGCCACGATGGAAATGATCCGTCGTGCCGGTACCGTGCCCAAGCCGCCGCCCGAGTTGCTGACCAATGGCACGATCGAGGTGGTAGCGCCGTTCGTCTACTCGCTGGACCGTCGCTGACGCTTTTGTTTCTGTCACACAACAGCAAGTCTGATAACGTGCGTCTATCGATTGCAGCCGCTATGCTGGGGCCGCAACTTCATGGACGCACGTTATGACCCTCACAGAATTACGCTACATCGTCACACTCGCCCAGGAGCAGCACTTCGGCCACGCCGCCGAGCGTTGCCATGTCAGCCAGCCCACCTTGTCGGTCGGTGTGAAGAAGCTCGAGGACGAGCTTGGCGTGCTGATCTTCGAACGCAGCAAGAGCGCGGTGCGCCTGACGCCGGTCGGCGAAAGCATCGTCGCCCAGGCACAAAAGGTGCTGGAGCAGGCCCAGGGCATCCGCGAACTGGCCCAGGCCGGCAAGAATCAGCTCACCGCGCCGCTGAAGGTCGGGGCCATCTATACCGTCGGCCCGTATCTGTTCCCGCACCTGATCCCGCAGTTGCACCGGGTGGCGCCACAGATGCCGCTGTACATCGAAGAGAATTTCACCCACGTGCTGCGCGAGAAGCTGCGTAACGGCGAACTGGATGCGGTGATCATCGCCCTGCCCTTCAATGAAGCCGACGTGCTCACCCTGCCGCTGTACGACGAGCCCTTCTGCGCGTTGATGCCGGCCGACCATCCGTGGACCGCGAAAAAAACCATCGACACCGCCATGCTCAACGACAAGAGCCTGCTGCTGCTTGGCGAGGGACACTGCTTCCGCGACCAGGTGCTCGAAGCCTGCCCAACCCTGAACAAGGGCGGCGAAGGCTCCAAGCACACCACGGTGGAGTCCAGCTCGCTGGAAACCATCCGCCACATGGTCGCCTCGGGTCTGGGCGTTTCGATCCTGCCGCTGTCGGCCGTGCATAGCCATCACTATGCCCCGGGGGTCATCGAAGTGCGCCCGCTCACCCCGCCCGCGCCGTTCCGCACCGTAGCCATCGCCTGGCGTGCCAGCTTCCCGCGGCCGAAGGCCATCGAGATCCTCGCCGACTCGATCCGCCTCTGCTCGGTCGCCAAGCCGCCCGTGGAACAGCCGGCCTGACCCATGAGTGAGCTGTCGAAGGTCTCGGTGACGGCCCTCAAGGGCGTTGGCGACGCCATGGCCGAGAAACTCGCCAAGGTCGGCCTGGAGAACCTGCAGGACGTGCTGTTCCACCTGCCGCTGCGCTATCAGGACCGCACCCGCGTGGTGCCGATCGGAGCCCTGCGTCCAGGCCAGGACGCAGTGATCGAGGGCGTGGTCAGCGGCGCCGACGTGACCATGGGCAAGCGCCGCAGCCTGGTGGTGCGCCTGGGTGACGGCACGGGCACGCTGAGCCTGCGCTTCTACCACTTCAGCAATGCGCAGAAGGAAGGCCTCAAGCGCGGCACCCACCTACGCTGCTATGGCGAGGCCCGCCCAGGCGCCTCGGGCCTGGAAATCTACCACCCCGAATACCGTGCCCTGAATGGCGACGAGCCGGCGCCGCCGGTCGAACAGACACTGACGCCGATCTACCCGACCACCGAGGGGCTCACTCAGCAGCGTCTGCGCATGCTGTGCCAGCAGAGCCTGGGCATGCTTGGCCCGCGCAGCCTGCCGGACTGGCTGCCCGACCAGTTGGCCCGTGACTATCATCTGGCGCCGCTGGACGATGCTATCCGCTACCTGCACAACCCACCGGCCGACGCCGATCTCGACGAACTTGCCGAGGGCCAGCACTGGGCCCAGCACCGCCTGGCCTTCGAAGAGTTGCTGACCCACCAGCTGTCGCAGCAGCGCCTGCGTGAAAGCCTGCGCAGCCTGCGAGCGCCAGTGCTGCCCAAGGCCAACCGCCTGCAGGCCCAGTACCTGGCCAACCTGGGCTTCAAGCCCACCGGCGCGCAGCAGCGGGTAGCCAACGAAATCGCCTACGACCTGAGCCAGGCCGAGCCGATGATGCGCCTGGTGCAGGGCGACGTCGGCGCCGGCAAGACCGTGGTCGCCGCCCTCGCAGCGCTGCAGGCGCTGGAAGCCGGTTACCAGGTGGCGTTGATGGCGCCCACCGAGATCCTCGCCGAGCAGCATTACATCACCTTCAAGCGCTGGCTCGAGCCGCTGGGCCTGGACGTCGCCTGGCTGGCCGGCAAGCTCAAGGGCAAGGCACGCGCCAGTGCGCTGGAACAGATCGCCGGCGGCGCGCCGATGGTGGTCGGCACCCATGCGTTGTTCCAGGAAGAAGTGCAGTTCAAGCACCTGGCCCTGGCGATCATCGACGAACAGCACCGTTTCGGCGTGCAGCAGCGCCTGGCATTGCGCAAGAAAGGCGTGGCCGGCGAGCTCTGCCCGCACCAGTTGATCATGACCGCCACGCCGATTCCGCGAACCCTGGCGATGAGCGCCTACGCCGACCTCGACACCTCGGTGCTCGACGAACTGCCGCCGGGGCGCACGCCGGTCAATACCGTGCTGGTCGCCGACAGCCGCCGCTTCGAAGTGGTCGAGCGGGTGCGCGCCGCCTGCGCCGAGGGGCGCCAGGCCTACTGGGTATGCACCTTGATCGAGGAATCCGAAGAACTCACCTGCCAGGCCGCCGAAAGCACCTACGAGGAACTGGGCAGCGCCCTGGGCGAACTGCGTGTGGGCCTGATCCACGGGCGCATGAAGCCTGCGGAAAAGGCCGCGGTCATGGCCGAGTTCAAGCAGGGCAACCTGCAGTTGCTGGTCGCCACCACGGTCATCGAGGTTGGCGTGGACGTACCCAATGCCAGCCTGATGATCATCGAGAACCCCGAACGCCTCGGCCTTGCCCAGTTGCACCAGCTACGCGGTCGGGTTGGCCGGGGCAGCGCGGTCAGCCACTGCGTGCTGCTCTACCATCCGCCGTTGTCGCAAATTGGCCGCGAACGCCTGGGGATCATGCGCGAAACCAATGACGGCTTCGTCATCGCCGAGAAAGACCTGGAGCTGCGCGGACCGGGCGAGATGCTCGGCACACGCCAGACCGGTCTGCTGCAATTTAAGGTGGCCGACCTGATGCGCGACGCCGACCTGTTGCCGGCCGTGCGCGATGCCGCACAAGCTTTGCTGGCGCACTGGCCCGACCACGTCAGCCCATTGCTCGACCGCTGGCTGCGCCATGGGCAGCAATATGGACAAGTGTGAGGATCGTCTCATATTGGATCCAGCTTGCCGGGCAGGCTGGTTATACTTCGCGTTTGAAACGTTCACTGGATACAGGCCATGACTGAAGTTGCCCTGGACACCGCAACCCCACACGCCCCGTCTGTCATCCGCTTGTTGCTCGACAAGCTCAAGGTCGCCTACCGCGAGGTGCCTGAGCAGCCGGGCTTGCCGGCGGCATCGCGGGTCCAGGCGATCCTCGTCGACGATGAGGTCGGCGCCTTGCTGGTGCTGTTCCCGCGCAGCAAACTGCTGGACCTGCAGCGCCTGGAAGAACTGACCGGCCGCAAGCTCAAGGCCGTGCCGGTGGCGCGCCTGAAGCAGATGCTGGAAAAGCACCACCTCAAGGCCCTGCCGGCGATTCCCGCGCTGACCAGCTCGCCGTGCCTGTACGAGGCCCGGCTGCTGGAAGAAGAAACACTGCTGATCGAGTCCGGCGAGGCCGGCCTGTTGCTCGAGATCGAGCGCAGCGCCTTCCAGCGCATGCTCAGCAAGGCCAGCGCCGGCAGCTTCGGCCAGCCGATTCGCGATATCCGCCCCAACTTCGACCGCCCGGATGACGACCCGCGTGAAATCACCCAGGCGGTGCAGGCATTCACCGCCCGGCGCATCCAGAAGCGCCTGGAAGAAACCATCGAGATCCCACCGCTGGCCGACACCGCGCAAAAGATCATCAAGCTGCGTGTGGACCCCAACGCCAGCATCGACGACATCACCGGCGTGGTCGAGACCGACCCGGCCCTGGCCGCCCAGGTGGTCAGCTGGGCGGCCTCGCCCTACTACGCCTCGCCCGGCAAGATCCGCTCGGTCGAAGACGCCATCGTGCGTGTGCTGGGTTTCGACCTGGTGATCAACCTGGCCCTGGGCCTGGCCCTGGACAAGACCCTGACGCTGCCCAAGGATCACCCGCAACAGGCCACCCCGTACTGGCAGCAATCGATCTACACGGCCGCCGTGATCGAAGGCCTGACCCGCGCAATGCCACGCGCAGAGCGGCCGGAAGCGGGCCTGACCTACCTCGCCGGGTTGCTGCACAACTTCGGTTACCTGCTGCTGGCGCACGTGTTCCCGCCACACTTCTCGTTGATCTGCCGGCACCTGGAGGTCAACCCGCACCTGTGCCACACGTTCGTCGAACAGCACCTGCTGGGCATCAGCCGCGAACAGATCGGCGCCTGGCTGATGAACCTGTGGGACATGCCCGAGGAACTCACCAAGGCCCTGCGCTTCCAGCATGACCCGAGCTACGACGGCGAGTACGCGGCCTTCCCCAACCTGGTGTGCCTGGCTACCCGCCTGCTGCGCGCCCGGGGTATCGGCTCGGGGCCGCAGGCGGCGATTCCTGATGAGCTGCTCGATCGCCTGGGAATCACCCGCGACAAGGCCGAGGAAGTGGTGAGCAAGGTGCTGGAAGCCGAAGCGCTGCTGCGCGAACTGGCATCGCAGTTCAACACCCCGCAGTGAGGTCATTGGGGCCGCCATGCGGCCCCAGGGATTTCAGCCCTTCTTTTTCGGTTTCAGGTACTTCATCAGGCCCTGGAACCACATCACCAACGCCGGATTGCCCTTGATCTGGATGTGCTTGTCCTGGATGCCCTGCATGAACGCCAGCTGCTTGTTGCTGGCCTGCAGGGTGGCGAAACCGTAGGCGGCGTCCTTGAAGGCGATGGCGAACGCCGGTTGCGGATGGGTACCGCCCTTGCTGCTGACGCGCTCGTCACTGACGATGAAATGCCGCGCGACCTTACCGTCCAGCGTTTGCATCTGGAACACCAGGTCCTTGTCCTTGAGCTGCTGCTGGAATGCGGGGTTGTTACGGCTGGCCCTGGCCATCAACAGCCCCATGGCCCAGAGCAGGAAACGAAACTTCATCAACGCGCCTCGGTTGAAAAATGACTGAAGCGCGGAGTTTAGCCTTTTTTTGAACGAATTATCTGCATGAAGCTGCAACAGGCGCCCGGGGGCGCCCGTCGGCTGGAGGATGGCCCGCTAGGCGATCACTTGCCTTTCTTGCCCGGCTTGGCTGGGGTGTTGACGCTGTCGCGCAGGTTCTTGCCCGGCTTGAAGGCGACGGTGTTGCTGGCCTTGATCTTCACCGGCTGGCCGGTTTGCGGGTTCTTGCCGGTGCGGGCACCACGATGACGTTTTTCGAAGGTACCGAAGCCGACCAGGGTCACGGTGTCCTTGTTCAGGGCACCGGTGATGCTGTCGAGAATCGCGTTCAGCACCTGATTGGCCTTTTCCTTGGTCAGATCGGCCTTTTCGGCGATGACGGCGGCGAGTTCTGGTTTACGCATAGTGAAGCCTCTTTGACGGGAATTCTTGTTGTTATTGCCGTGCCACCCGAAGGGCGGCGTCCAAGGCGCCGCAGGCTCTAAACTGCGGCAGACGCGACTGAGAATGGCACGCCATCGGGGGCTGCGCCAGTATCTGCGCGGCCATTGTGCAGGCAATAACAGGACAATTCCGACAGAACGCCCGCTATTCACGCCATCAGGGGTGGCAACTGCCGATTCAGCGCCAGCTTCTCCATGACCGCCTCGCCGGTCAGCGCATAACCCAACAGCTGCCCATCGGCGCCGTGGCAGAGCACCTTGAGGTCGCTGCCCTGCCCTTCGACCTGCCAATTGCCTTCGCGCCCCAACGGAGGAGGCGATACCACCAGCGGGCAGGCTGGGGTTTTCACGGTGACCGGCATCGGCCCGTAGCTGACCGCCGTCGGGTTGCCGGCGAGGGTCTTGGCCAGGGCGCGGGCACAGGTCATCAAGGGCATCACGTAGAGCAGGTTGATGCCATCGACCTCGGCGCAATCGCCCAGGGCGAAGATGTTCTGGTGGCTGGTGCGCAGTTCGCGGTCCACCACCACGCCGCGATTGACCTGCAAACCGGCTGCCGCGGCAAGTTCGGTGCGCGGTCGCAAACCGATGGCCGACACCACCAGGTCGCAGGCGATCACCCGGCCATCGGAAAGATGCGCCTCCAGCCCGTCTGTCACCTGCTGCAAACGGGTCAGCACCGGCCCGAGGTGAAAACGCACGCCCAAGCCTTGCAGACCGGCCTGCACCGCTGCCGCGGCTGCTGGATGCAGCAGGGTCGGCATGACCTGCTCGCAAGGCGCCACCACATCGACCTCGAAGCCGCCCAGGCGCATGTCGTTGGCAAATTCGCAGCCGATCAGGCCGGCGCCGAGAATCAGTACCCGTCGCTTGCCTGCAGCGGCTGCACGCAGGCGGGCGTAGTCCTCGAGGTCGTTGACCGGGAATATCCACTCGGCCGCATCGCCTTCGATGGGCACCTGCACGGTCTGGGCGCCCAGCGCCAGCACCAGGTCGCGGTAGCTCACGGCCTCCTCGCCGATCCACAGGCGCTTGTGTCCGGGGTCGAAGCCGCTGATGCGGGTATGGGTGCGGATCTCGGCGTCGAGCTGCTCGGCCATGGCACCGGGTTCGGCCATGCTCAAGCCATCGGCGTCCTTCTGCTTGGCGAAGCCGGTGGAGAGCATGGGCTTGGAATAGGAACGACCGTCATCGGCGGTAATCAGCAGCAGCGGGGTCTGCTGGTCGAGCTTGCGCAATTCGCGGGCCAGGTTGTAGCCGGCGAGGCCGGTACCGACGATTACCACGGGAGACGTCATGTGGGGCATTCCTCAATCAGCCGATGGCGATCATTTCGAAGTCGATCTTACCTACGCCGCAATCGGGGCATAGCCAGTCTTCAGGCACATCTTCCCAGCGGGTGCCGGGGGCGATGCCGTCGTCAGGCCAGCCTTCGGCCTCGTCGTAGATCAAGCCGCATACGATGCATTGCCACTTTTTCATGGGTGTTGTTCCTCGGTACGGACTCAGGCTGTGTGTTGCAGCTGACGGCCCTTTCGCGGGCAAGCCCGCTCCTACAGAATTTGCATACCCAATCAGGGCTGCAGCGTACCTATGGGAGTGAGCTTGCCCAGCGAAAGGACCAACGCGCAATCTGTGCGGGCTTTTTAACGGCCCTGCCCCCAGTATGCAAGCGAACGGGGCAATCATGCTAAGCTCGGCGCCTCTCTGGTTGTCACAAGCATACCGACGTGCCGTACGAAACCCCGCAAGCAGCCGCTGTCGCGTGGCTGGCGTATTCACAGCTGGCGACCGAACTGGACCCGCCCACCCTGGACTGGCTGTTCGACGAAGGCTCGCTGACCCGCCGCCTCACCCGCCTCTCCCATGATCACTTCAGCGTCACGCCCCTGTTCGAGGGCTGGCAGGCGCTGCGCGATGACGAATGCCAGGCCTTGGGCATCGCCCCCGGTGCCGAAGGCTGGGTGCGCGAGGTATTCCTGCGTGGCCACGGCGAGCCTTGGGTGTTCGCCCGCAGCGTGGCCAGCCGCCAGGCCTTGGAACGCGGCGGGCTCGACCTGGAAACCCTGGGTAGCCGCTCGTTGGGCGAACTGCTGTTCTGCGACCAGGCCTTCGTCCGCCACCCCATCGAAGTGTGCAGTTATCCACAGCCCTGGCTACCCGCCGACAACGCCTATGCTGGCCTATGGGGCCGACGCTCGCGCTTCGAGCGGGACGGCCTGGAGCTTCTGGTGGCCGAGGTGTTCCTGCCCACGCTGTGGCACGCGGCCAAGGAGGAGACCCGCTGATGTACCTGCAACTGCTCAAGTCGTTCAACCGCCTGCATCCACGCGCCTGGGACTTCATCCAGCTCAGCCGCATGGACCGGCCGATCGGCATCTACCTGCTGCTCTGGCCGACCCTGTCAGCGGTATGGATCGCAGGGCTTGGCTCGCCGAGCCTGGCCAACGTGCTGATCTTCGGCCTCGGCGTGGTACTGATGCGCGCCGCCGGCTGCTGCATCAACGACTTCGCCGATCGCAAGGTCGATGGCCACGTCAAGCGCACCGCCGACCGTCCCCTGGCCAGCGGCCGGGTGCGCCCACGCGAGGCGCTGGCACTGTTCGCCCTGCTGGTCGGCGTGAGCTTCCTGCTGGTGCTGTGCACCAACAGCCGCACCGTGTGGCTGTCGTTCGGCGCCGTCGCCCTGGCGGCGTGCTACCCGTTCATGAAGCGCTACACCTATTACCCGCAGGTGGTGCTGGGCGCTGCGTACTCCTGGGGCATCCCCATGGCCTTCACCGCTGCCGGCGGCGAGCTGCCGGCCAGTGCCTGGCTGCTGTACATCGCCAACCTGCTGTGGACGGTGGGCTACGACACCTACTACGCCATGGTCGATCGTGACGACGACCTGAAGATCGGGGTGAAATCCACCGCGATCCTGTTCGGCGAGGCCGACCGGGTGATCATCCTGACCCTGCAACTGCTGTCGCTGGGCTGCCTCCTGCTGGCTGGGAGCCGCTTCGAACTCGGTGGCTGGTTCCACCTCGGGGTGCTGGGTGCGGCGGCGTGCTTCGCCTGGGAGTTCTGGTCGACGCGCAAGCTGGACCGCGAGTCGTGTTTCAAGGCGTTCCTGCACAACCATTGGGCGGGGTTGCTGGTGTTCATCGGGGTGGTGCTGGATTACGCACTGCGCTAGGTCTTTGGGGCTGCTGTAAAGCCCATTCGCGACACGAGGCCGCTCCCACAGGGGTCGGCGTGTGCAGGTCCATGTGGGAGCGGCCTCGTGTCGCGAATGGGCCGCACAGCGGCCCCGGCAATCTCAAGGCTTGGCGATGTGCCAGACGTCCTTCATGCCATCGCCGGTGGTATCCCCGGCTTTCTTGTCCTTGACGAACGTGTACAGCGGCTTGCCGTCGTAGGCCCATTGCTTGCTGCCATCGTCACGCATCACCACCGTCCACTTGTCCTTCGGCGCTTCGTCGTCGGACTTGACCATCAGCGGCGGCCAATTCTTGGCACACTCGCCGTTACACATCGACTTGCCCCCGGAGTCCTTGTCGAAGGTATAAAGCGTCATGCCGGCATGATCGACCCACATGCCGTCCTTTTCCATGGCATGGTGCGCCGAGGCCACCCCCGGTAGCGCGAATGCAGCAAGAAGGGCCATCCAGCTCAGCGTATGTCGTGTCATTGGAGTCACCGTGAATTCGGGGGTATTGAGGTTCTGCTCACCGCAATGGTGGCTTTTTGAAGCCTAGTTCAGACACGGAATGTCGCCATATCGGCCAAGACTCTGTCACACAGCTGCAATAATTCCGTTATCTAATGCGGGCCAAGACACGATATCCCAGGAGAGGTTTTGAGCATGGTTGGCAGGAACATTCTGATCGTCGACGACGAAGCGCCCATTCGCGAGATGATCGCCGTTGCGTTGGAAATGGCCGGCTATGACTGCCTGGAGGCCGAAAACTCCCAGCAGGCCCACGCCATCATCGTCGACCGCAAGCCCGACCTGATCCTGCTCGACTGGATGCTCCCGGGCACCTCGGGCATCGAGCTGGCGCGCCGCCTCAAGCGCGACGAACTGACCGGCGACATCCCGATCATCATGCTCACCGCCAAGGGCGAAGAGGACAACAAGATCCAGGGCCTGGAAGTCGGCGCCGACGACTACATCACCAAGCCGTTCTCGCCACGCGAGCTGGTGGCGCGCCTGAAGGCCGTGCTGCGCCGCACCGGCCCGAACGACAGCGAGGCGCCGATCGAAGTCGGCGGCCTGTTGCTCGACCCGATCAGCCACCGCGTGACCATCGACGGCAAGCCGGCGGAAATGGGCCCGACCGAATACCGCCTGCTGCAGTTCTTCATGACCCACCAGGAGCGCGCCTACACCCGTGGCCAACTGCTCGACCAGGTGTGGGGCGGCAACGTCTACGTCGAGGAACGCACGGTCGACGTGCACATCCGTCGCCTGCGCAAAGCGTTGGGTGAAGTCTATGAAAATCTGGTACAAACCGTCCGGGGCACCGGCTACCGCTTCTCGACCAAGAGCTGATCGAGTACTCGAGCGCCAAGCTGCAAGCCGTTGTACAAGGACCGTCAATTGAACCAGAACTGGCACGCGACACTGATTCGTCACCTGCTGCTGCTGATCACCGTCTGCATGATCGGCGGCCTGGTCAGCGGGTACTACGGCTGGAGCTTGGCCATCGGCCTGGCGCTCTACCTGGGCTGGACCCTCAAGCAGCTGCTGCGCCTGCACCACTGGCTGCGCAACCATCAACCCGATGAAGCACCTCCCGACGGCTACGGCCTGTGGGGCGAGGTGTTCGACAGCATCTACCACCTGCAACGCCGCGACCAGCGCGTGCGCGGTCGCCTGCAGGCGGTGATCGACCGCGTGCAGGAGTCCACCGCGGCGCTGCGTGACGCGGTGATCATGCTCGACAGCGACGGCAACCTGGAGTGGTGGAACCGCGCCGCGGAGACCCTGCTGGGCTTCAAGACCCCCCAGGATGGCGGCCAGCCGGTCACCAACCTGGTGCGCCACCCGCGCTTCAAGGAGTATTTCGAGGCCGAGAACTACGCCGAGCCGCTGGAAATCCCCTCGCCGATCAACGACCGCCTGCGCGTGCAACTGCACATCACCCGCTATGGCAACAGCGAGCACCTGATGCTGGTACGCGATGTCACCCGCATCCATCAGCTCGAACAGATGCGCAAGGATTTCGTCGCCAACGTGTCCCACGAACTGCGCACGCCGCTGACCGTCATCACCGGCTACCTGGAAACCCTGCTCGACAACGTCGACGAAGTGAACCCGCGCTGGGCCCGAGCCCTGCAGCAGATGAGCCAGCAGGGCTCGCGCATGCAGACGCTGCTCAACGACCTGCTGCTGCTGGCCAAGCTCGAGGCCACCGATTATCCCTCGGACAACCAGCCGGTGATGGTCGACGCGCTATTGCAGTCGATCAAGGGCGATGCCCAGGCGTTGTCCGGCTCACGCAACCAACGCATCAGCCTGGAAGTGGCCCCCGGCGTGCGCCTCAAGGGCAGCGAGGCGGAACTGCGCAGTGCGTTTTCCAACCTGGTGTTCAACGCCGTCAAATACACCCCTGACGAGGGCAGCATCCGCATCCGCTGGTGGAGCGACGAGCAAGGTGCGCACCTGAGCGTGCAGGACTCGGGGATCGGCATCGATGCCAAGCACCTGCCGCGCCTGACCGAACGCTTCTACCGGGTGGACTCCAGCCGCGCGTCGAATACCGGGGGCACCGGGCTGGGCCTGGCGATCGTCAAGCATGTGCTGCTGCGCCACCGTGGGCGCCTGGAGATCAGCAGCGTGCCGGGCCATGGCAGTACCTTCACCTGTCATTTTGCTCCGGCACAATTGGCCAACGGCAAGGGTTGAGAACAGGCCTGCTTGCCCGCGAAGGGCTCCAGCCGCTACATTGGATCCCTTGTGCCAGCAAGCGCTGGCACTTTTTCTTTTCCTGACTGAAGACGGACCCCGTTAAAACCCCATCATGGACCCTTCCCCTAGTATCACCCTCGCCTCTGTTTTTGCCGATTTCGGCATGATCCTGTTTGCCTTGTTCCTGGTGCTGCTCAACGGCTTCTTCGTTGCCGCCGAGTTCGCCATGGTCAAGCTGCGCTCCACCCGCGTCGAGTCCATCGCCGAACTGCACGGCTGGCGCGGCAGCATCCTGCGCAAGGTGCACAACCAGCTCGACGCCTACCTGTCGGCCTGTCAGCTCGGTATCACCCTCGCCTCCCTGGGCCTGGGCTGGGTCGGCGAACCGGCCTTCGCCCACCTGCTCGAGCCACTGCTGGCCTACCTGGGCGTGGACACCCCCGAGCTGATCAAGGCGGTGTCGTTCTTCGTCGCCTTCTTCGTCATCTCGTACCTGCACATCGTGGTCGGCGAGCTGGCACCCAAGTCGTGGGCGATCCGCAAGCCCGAGCTGCTGTCGCTGTGGACGGCGGTGCCGCTGTACCTGTTCTACTGGGTGATGTACCCAGCCATCTACCTGCTCAACGCCAGCGCCAACGCCATCCTGCGCATCGCCGGCCAAGGCGAGCCCGGCCCGCACCACGAGCACCACTACAGCCGTGAGGAACTCAAGCTGATCCTGCACTCCAGCCGTGGCCAGGACCCGAGCGACCAAGGCATGCGCGTGTTGGCCTCGGCGGTGGAGATGGGTGAGCTGGAAGTGGTCGACTGGGCCAATTCGCGCGAGGACATGGTCAGCATCGACGCCCATGCCCCGCTCAAGGAAATCCTCGCCCTGGTGCGCCGCCACAAGTTCAGCCGCTACCCGGTGTACGACGCCGAGCGCGAAGAGTTCACCGGCCTGCTGCACATCAAGGACCTGCTGCTGGAGTTGGCCGAGCTCGAACACCTGCCGCAAAGCATCGACCTCGAGGACCTCGCCCGCCCCCTGGAGCGAGTATCCCGGCACATGCCGCTGGCCCAGCTGCTGGAGCAGTTCCGCAAGGGTGGCGCGCACTTCGTGCTGGTCGAGGAAGCCGACGGCAAGGTCATCGGCTACCTGACCATGGAAGACGTACTGGAAGTGCTGGTCGGCGATATCCAGGACGAACACCGCAAGACCGAGCGCGGCATCCTCGCCTACCAGCCCGGCAAGTTGCTGGTACGAGGCGACACGCCGCTGTTCAAGGTCGAGCGCCTGCTCGGCATCGACCTCGATCACATCGAGGCGGAAACCCTGGCAGGGCTGGTCTACGAGACCCTCAAGCGGGTGCCCGAGGAAGAGGAAGTGCTGGAAGTCGAAGGCCTGCGCATCATCATCAAGAAGATGAAAGGGCCCAAGATCGTCCTGGCCAAGGTACTCAAGCTCGACTGACCGGCATCACGGGTTACCGGCGGTGAAGTCCGGCAAGCCACCCAGCGGCCGGTCGAACTGGTAGGGGATCGACACGTAGTCCTCCCCTGCACTGCGCTGCACCACGAAGTGCAGGTGCGGCCCGCTGCTGTTGCCGGTATTGCCTGATCTGGCCAGCGGCTGGCCGCGTGCCACGCGCTGGCCCTTGCGCACCAGCACCGAGCCACGCTGCAGGTGCATATAGCCGCCATAGGTGCCGTCCGGGTGACGGATGCGCACGAAATTGCCCGCCGGGTTGCCGCGCCTGCCCCACTGGCGGTTTTCCACTTCCACCACGACGCCTTCGCGCGCCGCGACGATCGGCGTGCCTTCGGGCATGGCGATGTCCATGGCGTAGCGGCCCTTGGGGCCGCTGTGGCTGAAGCGACCATTGGGCCCTTGGCTCAGCCGAAACGGCCCGCCGCGCCATGGGAATGGGTAACGGTAGGCGTGCGGAAATGGCGTCAGGCCCGGGTCTCCCAACACGGCGGCTCGGGCACCGGGGCTGGGTCGGTAGGAATAGGACACCACGCCGAAGGTGTCGGTGGTGGTGTAAAGGGTCACGCCCAGGCTCGACGCCGAAGCCGTGAGCAAGGCACAGAACAGCAGCGGGCGAGTGAGCATGATAGTGGCTTTTTGACAGTTAGTATCTGTCGAAGCCTAGCAGCGGGTTTTCGACGCGCGATTGCAGTTGGTCGGATGTGCCCCCATCGGTCTGTCGGAGCTGGCTGGCCGGTGATGGGGGCAGCCGAGGTTCAGGCCCCAGGCGTGAAATGCTTCTGCGACGTGCCGCGGGCGATCAGGCGCGACAGGTAGTCGAGCTTCTGTGCATCCTGGTCGACGAACTTGAAGGTCAATTGCAGCCAGTCGCTCTCGGGCTTGGGCTCCAACGCAGCGATGGCGTGCAGGTAGCCGTTCAGGCGCGCCACCTCGGCATTCTCACCCTGCTCCAGGTCCAGCACCGCGCCTTCGAGCACTTGCGGCAGCACAGTGCCACGGCGCACCACCAACAGCGCCTCCTTGAGGCTCAGTGCCTTGATCACGCAGGGTTGCGTGCCACTGGCCAGACGCAGTTGGCCCTGGCCCCGGCCGGCCTGGGCCTGGGCGGCGGCGGTCTTGGGTGCCGGCGCGTTGATCAACGGCTTGGCCGCGGCCATGGGCGCTGCGACCTTGGCCGCCTCGGGCTTGCCGCCGGTCAGGGCGCTCAGCGAATCGTTGGCGAACGCCGAGTTGACCCGTGCCGGAGCACCGGCCACCAGGCTTTCGAGCTTGCCGATCTTGGTCAGGGCTTTCTTTACCTTGGTCAACAGCTGCTCGTTGGTGAACGGCTTGCCGACGAAGTCGGACACACCGGCCTGGATGGCCTGGATCACGTTCTCCTTGTCGCCTCGGCTGGTCACCATGATGAACTGCATGGCTTTCATCTCTTCCTGCTGACGGCACCAGCTCAGCAGCTCGAGGCCGGACATCTCCGGCATTTCCCAGTCGCACAGGACCAGGTCGAAACGTTCCTTGGCCAACATGGCCATGGCCTTGCGGCCGTTGACCGCATCTTCGATCACCATGCCTGGAAAGGCATTGCGCAGGCACTTGCGGACCAGGTCGCGGATGAACGGGGCATCATCCACAACCAGTACATTCACTTTACTCATCGATACTCCTCTTGATCCCGACTAGCATACCGCCGACTGATGGCCATTTGCCAAACCCCTGGTCAGGCCGGGACCTCTGTGTTCGTTCGCGGGTGCCTGCTCAGTGCTCGATCGCAAACGAAAACGCCCGGCAAAGGCCGGGCGTTGAGGCTCGGGAGCAACCTTATTTATCGTCAGGTTCGCCCGGAACATTAGCGCTTTCGCCTGCCTCGCCCGCAGTGCCTTCGACCTCGGCCTTCATGCGCTTGAGACCCATGTGGCGCACGTCGGTACCGCGTACCAGGTAGATCACCAACTCCGAGATGTTGCGGGCGTGATCGCCGATCCGCTCCAGCGAACGCAGGACCCAGATCACGCTGAGCACCCGCGAGATCGAGCGCGGGTCTTCCATCATGTAGGTCACCAGCTCGCGCAGCGCGGTCTTGTACTCGCGGTCGATGGTCTTGTCGTACTGGGCCACCGAAAGCGCCAGGTCGGCGTCGAAGCGGGCAAAGGCGTCCAGTGCGTCACGCACCATGTTGCGTACCTGGTCGCCGATATGACGCACTTCGACGTAGCCGCGTGGCGACTCGCCTTCCTCGCACAGCTGGATGGCGCGGCGGGCGATCTTGGTCGACTCGTCGCCGATGCGCTCCAGGTCGATCACCGACTTGGAGATGCTGATGATCAGGCGCAGGTCGGAGGCGGCCGGCTGACGGCGGGCGAGGATGCGCAAGCACTCCTCGTCGATGTTGCGCTCCATCTGGTTGATCTGCTCGTCGACCTCGCGCACCTGCTGGGCCAGGCCCGAGTCGGCCTCGATCAGTGCGGTGACCGCGTCGTTGACCTGTTTCTCGACCAGGCCGCCCATGGCCAGGAGGTGGCTGCGCACTTCCTCGAGCTCAGCGTTGAACTGCTGGGAAATGTGGTGCGTAAGGCTTTCTTTGTTGATCATGCTGTCGCTCCGCAAAGCGTTGGAATCGGTCGACCCGGTACGGGCGGGTATATCGGGGCGCCAATCAGCCGTACCGACCGGTGATGTAGTCTTCGGTCTGCTTCTTCGCCGGGTTGGTGAACAGGGTGTCGGTATCACCGAATTCGACCAGTTTGCCCATGTACATGAACGCGGTGTAGTCCGAAACGCGGGCCGCCTGTTGCATGTTGTGGGTGACGATGACGATGGTGAACTTGGATTTCAGTTCGTAGATCAGCTCTTCGACCTTCAGCGTCGAGATCGGGTCCAGGGCCGAGCACGGTTCGTCGAGCAGCAGCACTTCGGGCTCGACGGCGATGGTGCGGGCGATCACCAGGCGCTGCTGCTGGCCGCCGGAGAGGCCCAGGGCCGATTCGTGCAGGCGGTCCTTGACCTCGTCCCACAGCGCCGCACCCTTGAGCGCCCATTCCACCGCCTCATCCAGTACACGCTTCTTGTTGATGCCCTGGATGCGCAGGCCGTACACCACGTTTTCGTAGATGGTCTTGGGGAACGGGTTGGGTTTCTGGAACACCATGCCGACCCGACGGCGCAGCTCGGCCACGTCCTCGCCCTTGCGGTAGATGTCGTGGCCGTAGAGGTTGATGGCGCCTTCGACCCGGCAACCATCGACCAGGTCGTTCATGCGGTTGAAGGTACGCAGCAGGGTCGACTTGCCGCAACCGGACGGGCCGATGAAAGCGGTCACGCGTTGCTTGGGGATGTTCATCTGCACGTCGAACAGGGCCTGCTTGTCGCCGTAGAACAGGGACAGGCCAGGTACTTCGATGGCCACGGTTTCCTCGGCCAGGCGCAGGCCCTGCTTGTTGCGACCCAGGGCAGACATGTCGATGCCGCGGGTGTGGGAATCTTGCTGCATGGTCAACTCCATACGCTATCAATTCGTTTCAAAGGGCCGCTCGCTTGGAGCGGCGCGCTTGCGATCGGGTTCAGCTGTCCAGGGCCTTGTACTTCTCGCGCAGGTGGTTACGGATCCACACCGCCGAGAGGTTGAGGGTGGCGATCACCAGCACCAGCAACAATGCGGTGGCGTACACCAGCGGCCGCGCGGCCTCGACGTTGGGGCTCTGGAAGCCGACGTCATAGATGTGGAAGCCCAGGTGCATGATCTTCTGGTCCAGGTGCAGGTACGGGTAGTTGCCATCGAGCGGCAACGACGGCGCCAGCTTCACCACACCCACCAGCATCAGCGGCGCCACCTCGCCCGCGGCGCGGGCCACGGCGAGGATCATGCCGGTCATCATCGCCGGGCTGGCCATCGGCAGGACGATCTTCCACAGGGTCTCGGCCTTGGTCGCGCCCAGCGCCAGCGAGCCCTCGCGCAGCGTGCGCGGGATACGCGCCAGGCCTTCTTCGGTCGCCACGATCACCACCGGCACGGCCAGCAGCGCCAGGGTCAGCGACGCCCACAGCAGGCCCGGAGTGCCCAGGGTCGGCGCCGGCAGCGCCTCGGGGAAGAACAACCGGTCGATCGAGCCGCCCAGCACGTAGACGAAGAAGCCCAGGCCGAACACTCCGTAGACGATCGCCGGAACGCCCGCCAGGTTGTTCACCGCAATGCGGATCAGGCGGGTCACCGGGCCTTGCTTGGCGTACTCGCGCAGGTAGACCGCCGCCAGCACGCCGAATGGCGTGACGATCACGGCCATGATCAGGGTCATCATCACGGTACCGAAGATGGCCGGGAAGATCCCGCCCTCGGTGTTGGCTTCACGCGGGTCGTCGCTGAGGAATTCCCAGACCTTGGCGAAGTAGTTACCGAGCTTGGCGAAGGCCGACATGCCGTTCGGCTGGATGGCATGCACCACCTTGCTCAGGTTGATCTCCACTTCGCGGCCGTTGCCGTCGCGGGCTACCAGGCTATCGCGGGCGAAGTCCTGGTGCAGGCCCATCAGGCGGTCTTCGATGGCCTTGTAGCGGCTGGTCAGCTCGGCCCGCTCGGCATCCATGTCGGCCTGGGCCTGGGCGTCCAGCTTGCCGTCCAGCTCAAGCTTGCGGGCGTGCAGGCGCAGGCGCTCGAGGCCATGGTTGATGGCACCGATATCCTTCTTCTCCAGCTGCGTCAGCTGGTCGTTGAGCTGGCTGGCACGCTTGAGACGGGCTTGCAGCTCGGGCCAGGCCGTGGTGCCTTCGGCGACCACCTTGCCGTTCTCCTTGACGCTGACCAGGTAGCCGTAGAAGTTGCCCCACTCGCGGCGCTCCAGGGCCATCAGCTCGCCCGGGTGCTGTTCGTCCACCAGCCAGTCGCCGACCACCCAGGTGAAATCGCTGCCGTTGAGGTCGCGGTTACCGACCTTGATCAGCTCGCGGGTCATGAATTCCGGGCCTTCGTCCGGCACCGGCAAGCCGGCGCCCTTGAGCCGGGCACGCGGCACCTCTTCCTTTTGCACCACTTCACCGATCACCACGTGGTCGGCCTGGCCCGGCACTTTATAGGTGGCCTGGATCAGGTCGGCCGGCCAGAAGTGCCCCAGGCCGCGCACGGCGATCACCGCCAGCAGGCCCACGGTCATGATCACCGCCATGGCCACGGCGCCGCCGCTGACCCAGACGCCAGGTGCGCCGCTCTTGAACCAGCCCTTGAGGGAATCCTTTTTCACGGATCTCTACCTTTCTATCAAAGCGACGAGTATTTCTTGCGCAGACGCTGGCGAATCAGCTCGGCCAAGGTGTTCATGACGAAGGTGAACATCAGCAGCACGAGGGCGGCGAGGAACAGCACGCGGTAGTGGCTGCCGCCGACTTCCGATTCGGGCATTTCCACGGCCACGTTGGCGGCCAGGGTGCGCATGCCTTCGAACAGGTTCATTTCCATCACCGGGGTGTTGCCGGTGGCCATCAGCACGATCATGGTCTCGCCCACCGCACGGCCCATGCCGATCATCAGCGCCGAGAAGATACCTGGGCTGGCGGTGAGGATGACCACGCGGGTCAGGGTCTGCCAGGGCGTCGCGCCCAGCGCCAGCGAGCCCAGGGTCAGGCTGCGCGGCACGCTGAACACGGCGTCCTCGGCGATGGAGTAGATGTTCGGGATGACCGCGAAGCCCATGGCGATACCGACCACCAGGGCGTTGCGCTGGTCGTAGGTGATGCCCAGGTCATTGGTTATCCACAAGCGCATGTCGCCGCCGAAGAACCAGTTCTCCATGTGCGGGCTCAGGGTCAGCGCCAACCAGCCGGTGAACAGGATCACCGGGATCAGGATCGCGGCTTCCCAGCCGTCCGGCACGCGCAGGCGGATCGATTCCGGCAGGCGGCTCCAAGCGAAGCCGGCCAGGAGGATGCCAAACGGCAGCAGCACGAACAGGCTGAACACACCGGGCAGGTGGCCTTCGAGGTACGGCGCGAGGAACAGGCCGGCGAAGAAGCCGAGGATCACCGTCGGCATCGCCTCCATCAGCTCGATCACCGGCTTGACCTTGCGGCGCATGCCCGGGGCCATGAAGTAAGCGGTGTAGATGGCCGCGGCGACGGCCAGCGGAGCCGCGAGAATCATCGCGTAGAACGCCGCCTTGAGGGTCCCGAAGGTCAGGGGCGAAAGGCTCAGTTTGGGCTCGAAGTCGGTGTTCGAGGCCGTCGACTGCCACACGTACTTGGGCTCATCGTAGTTCTCGTACCAGACCTTGCCCCACAGCGCGCTGAAGGAAATTTCCGGGTGCGGGTTGCGTAGGCTCAGCGGCAGCAGCTTGCCACCCTGTTCGATGATGATGCGGTTGGCGCGCGGCGAAAGGGCCAGCACGCCCGCGCCCTCGGCGACCGGCTCGACCAGCAGGGTGCGGTGCGCGGTGCTGTGGAACACGCCCAGCTCGCCGGCACTGTCGAGAGCGATGAAGCCCTTGCGACGCTCCTCGGCGTCGATCTGCACGATGGGCGCCTTGCCCAGCTGGAAGGTGCGGATCTGCTTGAAACGCGACTCGCCATCCGCATCGCGGGCCATGAACCACTGGGCCAGGCCACCCTTGGAATCGCCCAGGATCAGCGAAATCCCCCCCACCAGCTGGCCACTGGCGGTGATTTCGGTATCGGCGCTCTCGGTGAGCTTGTAGCGGCCATTGAGGCGCTTGTCGCGCAGGCTGAAGACATCGGCGGTGGCGCGACCGTTGATCACGTACAGCCACTGCTGGCGCGGGTCGATGAAGATGTTCTTCACCGTCTCGGTCATCTGCGGCAGCTCGATGCGGTTCTGCTCGGTGCTGACCTCGCCGGTCAGCATGTTCTCGCTGCTCGACAGCTGCAGCACCTGCAGTTGGGCGCCGGTGGAGCCGGCCAGCACCAAGGTCTCGCCGTTGAGGTTGACGCTCACATGGTCGAGGGCACGGCCCTGTTCGTCGAGCAGGAACGGCTGCTCGCCATACGGGTAGTCGATGCCAGGGGTGATGGTCTTTTTATTGTCCGGGTAGGTGATCTTGTAGGTGTGGTGGAACACCAGCGCCTGGCCATTGCTCAGGCCCAGCACCACCAGTGCGCTGCCCGGTTGGTCGGTACCGATCGAGTTGACCTGGGTGCCTGCCGGCAGCGGCAGGTCGACGCGCTTGAGTTCGGCGCCGCTCTTGGTATCGAAGAACAACGCCTGGCCCTTGTCCGAGACCCGCATGCCGACCAGATTCTGCTCCTCGAGCGCGATCATCAGCGGCTTGCCGGCATCCTGCTGCAGCCAGGTCGGCTCCAGGGCCTTCTTGCTGGTCAGCTCGGCGCCCTGGAACAGGGGCAGCACCACGTAGGCCAGGTAGAAGAAGATCAGGGTGATCGCAGCCAGCACGGCAAGCCCGCCCACCAGTACATACCAGCGGGTCAGGCGATCCTTGAGGGCGCGCATGCGGCGCTTGCGTTGCAGCTCGGGGGTGTTGAAATCGATCCGCTCGGGCGGGGAATTTTGGGTCATTGTGGAATTGGCCAGATCATTCATGCGCACACCCTAGCGGTCCCGTATGACAAAAACATGACAATGCAGTGACGCGACGAAGCCCGAAGCGCAGCAAGCCTGGCCTCGGACCGGAAAATACTGGAAGGAGGCTGGCGATATGCCAGCCCACTTCTTCAGTTACTTACTTCTTTGCAACGTTACCGGCGTGGGACAGGCCCAGGTCAGCCAGGGTCTTGTCGACCACCTTGGCCGGCAGCGGGATGTAGCCATCCTTCACCACAACCTGCTGGCCCGCCTGCGACAGCACCAGCTTGACGAATTCGGCTTCCAGCGGCGCCAGAGGCTTGTTCGGTGCCTTGTTGACGTAGACGTACAGGAAGCGCGACAGCGGGTACGAGCCGTTCAGGGCGTTGGCTTCGTTGTCCTCGACGAACTCGCCGCCTTCTTTCTTGGCCAGGGCCACGGTCTTGACGCTGGCGGTCTTGTAGCCGATGCCGGAGTAGCCGATGCCGTTCAGCGAGGAGCTGATCGACTGTACGACCGACGCCGAGCCGGGCTGTTCGTTGACGTTGGCCTTGAAGTCGCCTTTGCACAGGGCTTCTTCCTTGAAGTAGCCGTAGGTGCCCGATACCGAGTTACGACCGAACAGCTGCACCGGCTTGTTGGCCAGGTCGCCGGTCACGCCCAGGTCGCCCCAGGTCTTGACCTCGGCCTTGGCGCCGCACAGGCGGGTCGAGGAGAAGATGGCATCGACCTGGGCCATGGTCAGGCCCTTGATCGGGTTGTCCTTGTGCACGAACACGGCCAGGGCGTCGACGGCAACCGGAATGGCGGTCGGCTTGTAGCCGTACTTCTGCTCGAAGGCCTGCAGCTCGACGTCCTTCATCTTGCGGCTCATCGGGCCGAGGTTGGCGGTGCCTTCGGTCAGCGCGGGTGGCGCGGTGGAGGAACCGGCCGCCTGGATCTGGATGTTTACGTTCGGATATTCCTTCTTGTAGGCCTCGGCCCACAAGGTCATCAGGTTCGCGAGCGTATCGGAACCGACGCTGGAGAGGTTGCCCGAAACACCGGTGGTCTTGGTGTAGGTCGGGATCGCAGGGTCGACGGCGGCTACCGCGTTGGCGGTCGCAACGCCCGCGGCGGCAAAGGTGAGGGCCGCCATCAAACGCTTCAGTTTCATGCCTTGCTCCTAGCAGGAATATTGGGGTTGGATGGAACGGGGCCCAGTATCTGCAGGCCGCATGAATACGATATGACTTCAATGTGACAGTTGGATGAAAGGCCATCATCGGAAAACGAGGATGGCCTTCGCACGGGTCTAGGCGACGGGGGCGTTATTCTAGAGCTCTCTTCGGTCCCTGAACATCAGGTACAACGGGCTCATACCCGAGCCCTCGGGGAATACCACGATGTAGTCGTCGAATCGGGCGTGGGTCAGCGCAGGGAAGTTTTCAAGCTGCGGTACTCGCGGGATGTTGAGATACCCGACACTGCTTGGCCTGGAGCGGTCCCGGTCAGCATAGGCAGACTGCGTTGTCTGCCAAACCACGCTGACAGGCGCCTCTCCCTCGCTGGTGAATGCGAACGCCTGTCGCGAGGCATCCCAGCGAGCTGCCCGGACACGTACGTGCGAGGGAACAACCGAGCCCTGAGTCGACGTCATCACCACATGGGAGTAGCGCGTCCAAGGCTTGATACCCGTCACCAAACCCGTGCTGCGCTCCTTCACCCTGGAGCAAAGGCGCATCGGCAGGGATACCTGCGCACGGCTTGCAGCCAACGCCGCCCAGTCCAGAGGCTCCAAATCACTGATCGCTGTCAGCGGCACCGTGAAGGCGAAGCGCGGGTCGTCGCTTGGCGTGCTCAGCACGAACTCCAGCACATCCGCGTAACTACCAGGGTGCTCGCCCTGCACGGAGGTGCCCTGCCACTCCAGTTCTGCCACGGCCGAGCGCAAGGTCTTGATCAGACCTCGCTGGTACTCGGCAGTCTCGCGCTTCAACCCCTGGGCCGTCAGCAGCTGGGGGTACAGGCTTGCCACATGGGCAGAGGCCGCCAAGGTCAGGGACCCATGGCCTGGCCCGGATCTCGTGGCCTTGGCCAGTTGTGCGATCTGCGCTTTGAGTCGCTCGATCAGGGCTACGCCTCGCTCGTATAAAGGAGGATGCCGCGTCAGCGCCGCAGCGAGTGCGGCGCCGTGCTGCTGACTGGCCGTTGTCATTTCACGCAGAACCACAGCCTGGGTCGCGGGGTTGGAAAAGGGGCTTTTGACGTCCCGCTTTGCCGCATCCAGTGCGAACTTTACCGACATCTGCAAGCGCTCTAATGAACCCAGGGCTTGTTTGGCCTGGTGTTGGGCCGCCTCCAACACGCGCAGCACGGAGACTGCTGCAGCCAGTTGCTGGGCAGGTGTCCCGGCAATGGGACCCTGCGACAGTGCGCGTTCCAACAGGGTGGCTTTGTGCTTGAAATCACGCTCGCCCGCCTGGATCTCGGCGGCCAGCTTGCGCACCCGTTCCAGATTGCGCTTGGCTGTCTGGTCCGCACGCTGCTCGCGGGTCAGCGTTTGACGCGCGGGTGGCGCTGGCGGTGCAGCCTGGCCTTTGAATGCCGCCCGGCCGTTTCGTCGGTGCCATGATTTGATCGTTTCGACGATTTCATCGGGTGAATTGATGCTCCCGGTTCTCTCTGCCTCCGAATAAAACAATAAGTCGCTGCCTGAGGGGTGGCCGACAATTTTGTCGAAGTGGGCGATGAGCGTATCGTGATGTGACTGATCGACCTCCACGTTCCAAATAGCGTGGACGAACGCGGAGAATTCGCGTTCGTCGTAGTGGTTCAACTGCTTCTTGAGCTCCATGCAAATACTTTCTCCAGTTCAAGAACGATGAGGTTCAGAGGCAGCGATCAGTGATTGAGCCTCGGCACGATCGCGTTCATAGCCGGTTTCTTTTACAGTAAAAGCAAAGCCGGTCACATTCAGTTGAACATCATAATCTACAACAATAGCCAACTCTGGATAGCCCATGCTTGTTAAAGCAAACTTATCCCAACCTCCAAGTTCCTGCAGCACTATCGGCATTTTGAATGGGCCTTTCGAAAGCATCGGTTCACCAAAGATCTTTAAGGCCGACTCACGCGATTTGCACACAGAGTATGGTTCAGGGAGTGCATGTGCATAGACTGGGGCCTCTGAAAAGCCCTCGACCAACAGTACGCTGATCGACTCGAACGCTCGTGTCTCAGCCCAGAAACTTGCCGTAAGGCCGGGGACTGGCTCGATGAAGATGGATAAAGACTCAGGAAAAGGCTCCAAAATCGGCCCGGACGGAAATATGCTTTCGGCAACCAATTCATCAAGTGGCCGACCTAAGTTGTCAAGGTACGTTTTCAGCTGAGTAATATTCATTAGTTCAATCCCAGACCGTCATGGAGCGCAAGCAACTGCTGGCGCGCTTGTTCAATATCGTCTTCGGTAAAGCCGTACTCCAACAAGCCCGGCTTCAACGCATTTAAATTACTGTCCACAGCTGCGCGCAAATCGGAGGCGTCATGCTCTTGCTTAGACCTAGAATTCCTACCACCATAGGTCTCGCTATATTTACGATGCACCTCTGTCGGTATAACTATGCTCGGCGCCGACTCCAAAAGTTTTTTGATTTCATGTGCTTTCAAATGCGGTCTATCCACAGATAAGAAACGCAAATACGCCTTCCGAGACACAATATGATCAACGTCCATTTGATCATTCACGCTCCGACGACTCAGATCATTATAGTTCCCAACCTCCAACGGCTTGGCGGGCTCGTAGTTGACCAGCCCTGGTGCCGGCAGATCCGTCTCGCCACCAAACCCGGGGATTATCGCACCCGTCTCGTCCGGGCTCTCCCCAGGAAGTATTTCAATACCTGGCAGTACGGGTTCGACCGAAGATCCCGGAAGAATCCCCGGAATGGTAGGCGCCTCTGGTAACAGCGTGGGCCCCAGCAGTTCCGCGCGCGGCGCCACTGCCGAGAACAATGGATTTGCCCAGAGACGATTCGGCTTCTACCCGGTAGGTATCGGTCAGCGGGTCGAAAACGGCATTTCTCACAGGGACTTCAGCGGCGACCCCGGCCCCTGTAGACACCACGGCCACGCCACTGCCGCCGGCAACAGCTTCGATCTTGATGCGCTGGTTCAAACGCGCAGAGCCGCCAGCATCGGCGATGGCCTGCAGGTTCTGGCCGGTTTGGACGCCCAGCAAGTCCGCACGCAGGCCTAAGCCTTCGAGGTGCCGCCTGCGTTGCGCGTCAGTCAGTTCGCCATTGCCCAACTCCGGCGAATAGAGCATGGCCGTGGCGCTCAGGCTGACGGTCTGGCCTGCGCGAATCGCCGCGACCCGGAACACCTCCTTGGAGGCATTGCCAATGGCCTGCTCGATCACTCTGGCCAGGTCCGCTGCCACCTGGGCGCCTGCCTGAGTGAGCAACACGCCACCGGCATGAGCGGCAGCAACCGGTGCCGTCAGTGTCGCGGCCTGCTTCAGTCGCTCAAAGCGCCGGTCCTCATCGGCCTGCTGCTTGAAACGGATCCGGGCTTCACGCTGCTCGGCGTACGCCCGCTGCTGAGCCCATTGCGCTTCTCGTTCACGCCACAGCTGCGTTTGCCGCCCATGTTCGGCGAGCAGGGTCGCTGCGCGTGCGGACAACTGCTTGATGGCTTCCTGCAGCAGTGCTGCCTGCTGGCCCGCCAGATAGGCCGCTTCCCAGTCGCGGTACAGCTGCTGCATCTGAGGCGCGGTAGGGAGCCCCGCGAGGCGTGCAGCGTAGGCCTGGGCGGTCATGCCATGGCTGGCGAACTTACCTGCCAGCGCCTGGCGCCCAGCCAGCTCCCGCTGCTTGGCGGCAATCAGCCCTAGCGTTTCGCTACGCGCCTTGGTGATCTGGTAGAGCTGCCAGCGTTCACTGGGATCGTGGACGGGGCGGGTCCGGGCAGCGTCGATCTCTTGGCTCAGGGCGTGAGCCAAGCCGCGTTTCAGGGCAGCGAAATGGCTGTCGAGTTGCGCACGGCGCGCTTCACGGGCCTGGGCATGGGTATCGACGCGCTGGCGATGGGCCTTGGCCAGCGCCTCGGCACGCGCCCGCGCTGCGGCGCCCTGGCGCGCCTGTTCTTCGGCCTGCGCCTGGGCGAGCGCGGCGGCACGGGCCCTGGCGCGTTTCTTGGCGCGGCGTCGGCTGGAGCTGGAAAAGCCCCCACCGAATCCCCCACCGCCACCAATACTGAAAAAACCGCCTCCGCCGGCATCAAAACCGGAGGAGCCAGGGGTGATGACGACATCGCCCCTTGAGTTGTCGTTGAATGTATTTTGAGCCACACAGATTCTCCTTTTCTGTGTGGCGCAAATTGCCGTTTAGCTAACGCGTGCAGGCGTTACATAGATCTCCGATCAATTCGATTGTCTGTCATGGCCTCCAGCCGATCAGCGCTTGTTGGCCAGCAGGTACAGGCCCACGAACAAACCAAGCACGCACAACCCAGCGACGTAGTACGCAGGCGCCATCGGGCTGAACTTGAGCAGCGCGGTCACCACCATCGGCGTCAGGCCGCCGAAGATCGCGTAGGCGACGTTGTAGGAGAACGACAGCCCGCTGAAGCGCACCACCGGCGGGAACGCCTTGACCATCACGTAAGGCACCGCGCCGATCACCCCCACGCACAGGCCGGTCACCGCGTACAGCGGGAACAGCAGCTCGGGGCGGGTGGCCAGGCTGTGGTAGAACGCCCAGGAAGTGGCCAGCAAGGCCAGGCTGCCGATGATGAACACCCGGCCGGCGCCGAACCGGTCGGCCAGGCGGCCCGAAGCGATGCAGCCCACGCTCAGCAGTACGATCGCCAGGCTGTTGGCCTTGAGCGAGTCGGTCGGGCTGACGTGGTAGACGCTCTGCAGCAATGCCGGGGTCATCAGGATGACCACCACGATGCCCGCCGAGAGCATCCAGGTCAGCAACATCGACAGGATGATCGCGCCGCGGTGGTCACGCAGCACCGCACGCAGTGGCAGCTCCTCGGCCAGCGCCTTGCGCTGCTGCATCTCGGCGAACACCGGGGTCTCGTGCAGCCAGCGGCGCAGGTACACCGAGAACAGCCCGAACACCCCGCCGAGCAGGAACGGGATCCGCCAGGCGTAATCGGCGACTTCGTCGGCGCTGTAGACGCTGTTGATCAGCGTGGCCACCAGCGAACCGAGCAGGATGCCGGCAGTCAGGCCCGAGGTCAGCGTGCCACAGGCGTAGCCGGTATTGCGCGCCGGCACGTGCTCGGAGACGAACACCCAGGCCCCTGGCACCTCGCCGCCGATTGCCGCGCCCTGGATGACGCGCATCAGCAGCAACAGCAGCGGCGCCCACAGGCCGATCTGCGCGTAGGTGGGCAGCAGGCCCATGATCAGCGTCGGCAAGGCCATCATGAAGATGCTCAGGGTGAACATCTTCTTGCGCCCGAGCAGGTCGCCGAAGTGCGCCATGATGATCCCGCCCAACGGGCGCGCCAGGTAGCCGGCGGCGAAGATGCCGAAGGTTTGCATCAGGCGCAGCCACTCGGGCATGTCGGCGGGGAAGAACAGCTTGCCGACCACCGTGGCGAAGAACACGAAGATGATGAAGTCGTAGAATTCCAGTGCGCCGCCCAAGGCAGACAGGGAAAGGGTCTTGTAGTCACTGCGGGTCAGTGGCCGCGAGGGCTGCTCGATACTGCTGGGCACGGAAGTCATGCTGTTGTTCTCTTTGTGGGTCATGCAGGCCGCTTGAGGTGCGGCTTCTGGATTGCGGAGAGCGGCGAAGATAGCAAATAGCCGATATCTGACGATAGCGGTACAAAATCCCTACAGATATTCACCAATGTACGGTCGTCGCTGGCGGTTGGCCTCTATATACTGCCCATTCGTAGGAAAAGGTTGCTCTCGATATGGGATGTTGTGCGAAAACGTCGGTCTCTATCGTCAGGCGGTTTCGCAGAGTTTCCCCACGTCACGGGTCAGAGGCCCCATCGCATGATTGAGCTCGAACAAGAAGATCCTATCCCGCAGGGTGACCTGGCCTTGCAGATCACCGCGCTGCCCCGTGAAACCAACGGGTTCGGCGATATCTTCGGCGGCTGGCTGGTGGCCCAGATGGACCTCGCCGGCACCGCCATGGCCAGCCGCGTCGCCGGTGGCCGAGTGGCCACGGTGGCCATCGACCGCATGGCCTTCCTGGTGCCGGTAGCCGTGGGCGCGCAGCTGTCGTTCTATACCCAGACCCTGGAGATCGGCCGTAGCTCGATCCAGATGATGGTCGAGGTGTGGAGCGACGACCCGTTGTCCAGCGAATGGCGCAAAGTCACCGAGGCGGTGTTCGTGTTCGTCGCCATCGATGGCAGTGGCCGCACCCGCTCGGTGCCTCGTCGCTGAGCCTTGCCGGCGGTAAACTCATTGGCTGGTAGTGGGTCCAAGGCCCACAGCAATCAATGAGACCATTGCAATGGCTACCTTCCAGGTCGTAACCGAGCAACACGGCGAACTCAACTGCTGGCGCATCAGCAACGAGCACGCCGACCTCCTGATCGCCCAACAGGGTGCGCAGATCCTCAGCTACCAGCGCATCGGCGAACCGCCGCTGCTGTGGCTGAGCGATCAGGCCATCTTCCGCCAGGGCAAGTCGGTACGCGCCGGTGTGCCGGTATGCTGGCCGTGGTTCGGCAACCTGCAGCGCAACCCCGCAACCGTTCAAGCCATGTACCAGGGCGAGCAGGCACCGGCCCACGGCCTGGCGCGCACGCGCGACTGGCAATTGCTGGGCATCGAGGAAGTGGGCGCCACGCTACGCATCGAGTTCGCGCTGCCCGAGGCCCAGGGCGCGTTGCCGGGCTGGCCGCACAAGGTCGAGCTGAAGCTGTCGATGGTGTTGGGCGACGACCTCGAGCTGACCCTGACCAGCCGCAACCTGGGCGACGCCCCGGTGACCCTCAGCCAGGCGCTGCACAGCTACTTCGCGGTGAGTGATGTTCGCCAGGCACGCGTCGAAGGCGTCGAGGGGCTTGGCTACATCGAGACCCTGGCGGACTGGGAGCAGCGCCAGCAGCAGGGCGCGCTGGGCTTTGCCGGGGAAACCGACCGCATCTACCTGAACACGCCAGCGCAGTTGAGCATCGTCGACCCGCAATGGGGCCGACGCATTACCCTGACCGCCTCGGGGTCGCGCTCGGCGGTGATCTGGAACCCATGGACCGAGCGGGCACGGGAGCTTGCGGACATGGCCGATGATGGCTGGCAGCGGATGCTGTGCATCGAGACGGCCAATGTCTGGGACGATGTGGTGACGATCGCGCCTGGGGCGAGCAGTGCGCTCGCTGTCAGGGTTGCGAGCGAAAGGATCTGAATCTGGTGCTGGCTTGTTCGCGGGTAAACCCGCTCCTACAGGATCTTCACCGTTTTCAGATACGGTGGAATACCTGTAGGAGCGGGTTTACCCGCGAAGAGGCCAGCAAGTGCAACAGAATCTTCAGAGATCAGCATCCTCCACCGCCCTCACCTGCCCGGCATCCAGCGCATACGCCGCATCGGCCAGGTCATTGCTGACCTTCTCCACCTTCAACGTGCCACTGACCCACAGCGGCAGGTAGATGTCGTCGATCTTCAACCCTTTCGGATAGCGCACCAGCACCAACTGGTTCGGTGGCGGCGGCGGCACGTGGATGCAGGCGCCTGGGTACGGCACCAGGAAGAACAGGGTGCTATTGCCCTTGGCGTCGCTCTCCAGTGGCACCGGATAACCGCCCAGGCGGATCTGCTTGCCATTCATGGCCGCTACGGTCTTGGTCGAATACATCACCGCCGGCAGACCTTTGCTCTGCTTCAGGCCGCCCTTGGCCGTGAAGGTGCCTTGGGCCTCGGGGGAGTTGTGATCGATTTCGGGCATCTGCTCGAGGGCCTTCTGGTCCGACTTGGGCATCAGCTCCAACCAGTCGGTTTCAGGCAGTTCGGCATGGGCCAGGGTGCTGGCCAGAAGCAGGGAAACAAGGAAAAAGGCACGCATGGCAATGCTCGGCAACTCGAATGAATTGTCGAGCATTCTAACCAGTAATCAGCGCTTCTTGATGAATCCGTAGATCACCAGAAGGATCACCGCGCCGACCAGTGCACCCAGGAACCCTGCAGCCTGGCCAGCCTGGTAGATGCCCAGGGCCTGGCCGCCATAGGTGGCGAGCAGGGAGCCGGCGATACCCAGCAGGATGGTCATGATCCAGCCCATGCTGTCGTCGCCCGGCTTGATGAAGCGCGCCAGCAGACCAACGATGAGGCCGATGAAGATGGTGCCGATGATACCCATGTGCGATCCCTCTGCAGTGAAGATGGAACAAGCCAAAGCCTAGACAGCGCTCTGGCTTGTTGCCATTTCAGAGGGCAAACGGCGGGGAGAAGTTCGATCAGTTGGTGATCAGGCCTTCAACTTCGGCGATCTTGCTGCGAAGCGTTGGCAAATCCTTGCAACGCAGGGTGGCATGGCCAACCTTGCGGCCGACCTTGAACGCCTTGCCATAGTGGTGCAGGTGGCAATCTTCGATGGCCACGACCTTGTCCACCGCCGGCACTTCGCCGATGAAGTTGAGCATGGCGCTCTCGCCTACCTTGGCGGTCGAGCCCAGCGGCAGGCCGGCAACGGCGCGCAGGTGGTTCTCGAACTGGCTGCACTCGGCGCCTTCGATGGTCCAGTGCCCGGAGTTGTGCACCCGCGGGGCGATTTCGTTGGCCTTCAGGCCACCGTCGACCTCGAAGAACTCGAAGGCCATCACGCCAACGTAGTCCAGTTGCTTGAGCACACGACCGACGTAGTCTTCGGCCAGGGCCTGCAGCGGGTGCGCGTCGCTGGCTACGGACAGGCGCAGGATGCCGCTTTCGTGGGTGTTGTGCACCAGCGGGTAGAAGCGCGTTTCGCCATCGCGGGCACGCACGGCCACCAACGACACTTCGCCGGTGAACGGCACGAACCCTTCCAGCAGGCACGGCACGCTGCCCAGCTCGGCGAAGGTATCGACCACGTCCTCGGCAGTGCGCAGGACCTTCTGGCCCTTGCCGTCGTAACCCAGGGTGCGGGTCTTGAGCACGGCCGGCAGGCCGATGCTGGCCACCGCGGCGTCCAGGTCGGCCTGGGAGAGGATGTCGGCGAAGGCTGGGGTCGGAATCCCCAGGTCGCGGAACATGCTCTTCTCGAACAGGCGGTCGCGGGCAATGCGCAGCGCTTCAGCGCTGGGGTATACCGGGACGAACTGCGAGAGGAAGGCCACGGTCTCGGCCGGGACGCTTTCGAACTCGAAGGTCACCAGGTCGACTTCGTCGGCCAGCTGGCGCAGGTGGTCCTGGTCGCCATAGTCGGCACGCAGGTGCTCACCCAGGGGCGCGGCGCAAGCGTCAGGCGCCGGGTCGAGGAAGGCGAAGTTCATGCCCAGCGGGGTGCCCGCCAGGGCCAGCATGCGGCCCAGTTGGCCACCACCGATTACACCGATCTTCATGGTCGTCAGCCTCAGGCCTGGCGTGGGTCAGGATTGTCCAGCACGGTGTCGGTCTGTTCCGTGCGGAACTGCTTGAGCGCGGCGTGGAACTGCGGGTGCTTGGCGCCCAGGATGCTGGCCGACAGCAGCGCGGCGTTGACCGCGCCGGCACGGCCGATGGCCAGGGTGGCAACCGGCACGCCGGCAGGCATCTGCACGATCGACAGCAACGAATCGACGCCCGACAGCATCGACGACTGCACCGGCACGCCCAGCACCGGCAGGTGGGTCTTGGCGGCGCACATGCCTGGCAGGTGGGCTGCGCCACCGGCACCGGCGATGATCACCTCGATGCCACGGCCCTCGGCCTCCTCGGCATACTGGAACAGCAGATCCGGGGTGCGGTGGGCGGAAACCACCTTCACTTCGTAGGGAATGCCGAGTTTTTCCAGCATATCGGCGGTGTGGCTAAGGGTGGACCAATCGGACTTGGAGCCCATGATCACGCCAACCAGTGCACTCATCGTCGAGCCTCTTTCGCTTGTGCGCCCGCAGGCGCGTCAAAAAACAACAAGCCACGCGGGACGACCGGCGTGGCTTGTTTGCTGATCAGGACCGGACGCATCCGGTCGAAAGGCCGCGCAGTATACCGTAAGGCGGTGGGTTTAAGGCACCCCGGCGACCAACTGTCGCCCCTTATTTTTCGGGGCTTTGGCTGACTTTTGGGTCAACCGTCGCCGCACCCTCGAGCTTGCGCCACAACAGCCGCACGTTGGCCTTGCGCACCAGGGCGCAGCGGTACAGGCGGATTTCCAGCGGCACGTGCCATTGGCTGCCGCCACAGATGACCAGCTCGCCGCGTTCCAGCTCGCCGCGCATCGACAGGCGTGGCACCCAGGCGATGCCCATGCCCTCCAGCGCCATGCTCTTGAGGCTGTCGGCCATGGCGGTTTCGTACACCGTGGTATAGCGCAGATTGCGCTGGCGCAGCAGCAGGCTGACCGAGCGGCCGAGGAAGGCGCCCGCACTGTAGGCCAGCAACGGCACACTGGCGTCGCCTTCGAGGTCGAACATCGGCTTGCCATCGGCGCCCACGGCGCACACCGGCAGCATCTCGGTGGTGCCCATGTGCAGCGACGGGAAGATCTCGGCATCCATCTGCAAGGCCGCGTCCGGGTCGTAGAAGGCCAGCATCAGGTCGCAGCCACCCTCGCGCAATGCATGCACGGCATCCCCTACGTTAGTCGCAACCAGGCGTGTGGCGATGTTCAGCCCATCGTTGCGAAGTTGGGCTACCCAACGGGGGAAAAAGCCCGACGCCAGGGAGTGCGCGGCCGCGACCTGGATCACTTCGCCCTGCCCGCCTTCAAGATGATGCAAATGTCGGAGAACTTCGCTCAACTGGTCGACAACGGTGCGCGCAGTGACGAGAAAAAGCTGTCCGGCTTCGGTCAGCTCGATCGGCGTGCGCGAACGGTTCACCAGTTGCAGCCCCAGTGCCGCCTCGAGGCTGCGAATGCGCCGGCTGAAGGCGGGTTGGGTGACGAAACGACGCTCAGCGGCTTGGGAAAAACTGCGCGTGGCGGCGAGCGCGCTGAAGTCTTCGAGCCACTTGCTTTCAAGGTTCATGAAGCGGATCTCCCGGCATGCACCAAAATGGAACACGCTCGAATGTCAATTGGCGTCACATGGTTCATTATGCCGTTTGTGCATAGGTTAGCGTGCAACAGCATTGGCCGCAAAATCTCCTTCAGGCCTAGGATTGGCGCCATTCCGGCATGTGCCGGGTCAAAATCGAGATGATATCCATCATGTCCTCCGCTGCATCGTTCCGCGTCGAAAAAGATCTGCTTGGTACCCTTGAAGTTCCTGCCGATGCCTACTACGGCATCCAGACCCTGCGCGCTGCCAACAACTTCCGTCTCTCCGGTGTTCCACTGTCGCACTACCCCAAGCTGGTCGTGGCCCTGGCCATGGTCAAGCAGGCCGCTGCCGACGCCAACCGTGAACTGGGCCACCTGAGCGATGCCAAGCACACCGCCATCAGCGCGGCCTGCGGACGTCTGATCAAGGGCGACTTCCACGAACAGTTCGTGGTGGACATGATCCAGGGCGGTGCTGGTACTTCTACCAACATGAACGCCAACGAAGTCATCGCCAACGTCGCGCTGGAGGCCATGGGCCACCAGAAGGGTGAGTACCAGTACCTGCACCCGAACAACGACGTGAACATGGCGCAGTCGACCAACGATGCCTACCCGACCGCCATCCGCCTGGGCCTGCTGCTGGGCCACGACGCCCTGCTGGCCAGCCTCGACAGCCTGATCCAGGCTTTCGCGGCCAAGGGCAAGGAATTCGACCACGTACTGAAGATGGGCCGCACCCAGCTGCAGGACGCCGTGCCGATGACCCTGGGCCAGGAATTCCGCGCCTTCGCCACCACCATGACCGAAGACCTGCAGCGCCTGCGCTCGCTGGCGCCGGAGCTGCTCACCGAGATCAACCTGGGCGGCACCGCCATCGGTACCGGCATCAACGCCGACCCGGGCTACCAGGCCCTGGCCGTGCAACGCCTGGCCACCATCAGCGGCCAGCCGCTGGTACCGGCCGCCGACCTGATCGAAGCCACCTCCGACATGGGCGCCTTCGTGCTGTTCTCCGGCATGCTCAAGCGTACCGCGGTGAAGCTGTCGAAGATCTGCAACGACCTGCGCCTGCTGTCCAGCGGTCCACGCACCGGCATCAACGAGATCAACCTGCCGGCGCGCCAGCCGGGCAGCTCGATCATGCCAGGCAAGGTCAACCCGGTGATCCCGGAGGCCGTCAACCAGGTGGCCTTCGCCATCATGGGCAACGACCTGGCGCTGACCGTCGCCGCCGAAGGTGGCCAGCTGCAGTTGAACGTGATGGAGCCGCTGATCGCCTACAAGATCTTCGACTCGATCCGCCTGCTCCAGCGCGCCATGGACATGCTGCGCGAGCACTGCATCGTCGGCATCACCGCCAACGAACAGCGCTGCCGTGAGCTGGTCGAGCACTCGATCGGCCTGGTCACCGCGCTGAACCCGTACATCGGCTACGAAAACGCCACCCGTATCGCCCGCGTCGCCCTGGAAACCGGCCGCGGCGTACTGGAACTGGTGCGTGAGGAAGGCCTGCTGGACGAAGCGATGCTCAACGACATCCTGCGTCCGGAAAACATGATCGCTCCACGTCTGGTTCCGCTGAAGGCGTAAACCAGACCGCTGCAACCGTCTCACCAGGTCGAGGGACTAGACACCTCTCAACCTTTCAAAGGCCCGAGCCCAAGCTCCGGGCCTTTTTTTTGCCTGGCGCAATTCAAGGTTGGCACCCAGCCCCAGCTATCGGCACACAACTTGCTCCATAATGCTCCCAGCCCAACGGGACGACCGAGCATGCTGCACAGCCACCTGACCACCCTCAACGCGGTTTCATTGATTCTCAACGTGTTCCGCGAGGAAGGCTGCGAGGCCGCGTCGCTGCTCGCCGGCAGCGGCATAGGCCCGGCAGAGCTGGGCCATGCCGATGCCCGCATCACCACCCAGCAGGAACTGCAGGTGTGCGCCAACGCCGTGGCCCGGCGCGAGGACATCGGCCTGGAACTGGGCCGGCGCATGCATGTGTCGTGCTATGGCATGCTCGGTTACGCGCTGCTCTCCAGTGCCACTTTGGGTGACGCCTTGCGCTTGGCGCTGCAATATCCGGCACTGCTGGGAACAGTCTTCAAGCTGCGCCTGATCGACGATGGTCAGCGCGTCTGGTTCAGCGCCAGCGAATCTCACGAAGCCCCGGCGCTGGCCGCCTTCAACGCCGAGTTCTGCCTGGTGTCGCTCAAGGTCATCTGCGACGACCTGCTGGGCCGCACCCTGCCGCTGCTCGGCGCACGCTTCGAGCACCCACGCCCGGGCTACCACGCCTTGTACGCCGGGGCCTTCCAATGCCCCCTGCGCTTCGCCGCCGAGGACAACGCCTTCGCCTTCGAACGGCGCTGGCTGGACATGCCGTTACCACTGGCCGACCCGATCACCCACCAGGCCATGAGCGAACGCTGCCGGCGCCTGAACCTGGAGTTCACCGGGCGCCAGGCCTGGCTGGGGCGGATTCGTCAGTTGTTGCTGCAGCAACTGGATTCGGCACCGGGTCTCGAAGGGCTGGCGCGGCAGATGAACTGCTCGTCGCGCACCTTGCGAAGGCATCTGCAGGCGCTGGGCAGCAGTTATCAACAGTTGCTCGATGAGCTGCGCTTTGAGCGGGCCAAGCAGTTGCTGGCCGACGAGCAGATACCGATCTACCGGATTGCCGAGACGCTGGGGTTCAGCGAGACGGCCAGTTTCCGGCATGCGTTTCAGCGTTGGAGTGGGGTGGCACCTAGTCATTTTCGCGGTTGATCTGTTGTGGCCCTTTCGCGGCGGTTCAGCGCGAACTGGCCGGTACTGACCGGCCACCGATCTTGGCCACATCGATCCCCTTTTGGCCGTTCGTGTCGTTCTCCGTCCCCACCCCACCCGTGAAAATGGCCCTACGCCAGTCCCACCGGAGAACAACAAAATGCTGACGATCTATTCCGATGATCATCGCCTGCACCACGGCCGCTGCGAGCTGATCGACGGCAAGCTGATGCCCTGCTTCGAAATGCCTTCGCGCGCCGACCACGTGCTCGAGCGGGTCAACAAACGCAACCTCGGCCCGGTCGAGGGCCCGACCGACTTCGGGCGTGCGCCGCTGCAACGCATCCACGGCAACGACTACCTCGACTTCTTCGAAGGCGCCTGGGCGCGCTGGGCGGCCCTGGGCCAGGAAGGCGACCTGCTGCCCTTCACCTGGCCGGCGCGTACCCTGCGCCAGGTCAAGCCGACCGGCCTGCATGGCGAATTGGGCTACTACAGCTTCGATGCCGGCGCCCCAATCACCGCCGGCACCTGGCAGGCCGCCTACAGCGCCGCGCAGGTCGCCCTCACCGCCCAGGCCGCCATCCAACAAGGCGCCCACGCAGCCTTCGCCCTGTGCCGGCCACCGGGGCACCACGCCGCCGCCGAGGTCATGGGCGGCTACTGCTACCTGAACAACGCCGCCATCGCCGCCCAGGCCTTCCTCGACCAGGGCCGCGCCAAAGTGGCGATCCTCGATGTCGACTACCACCATGGCAACGGCACCCAGGACATCTTCTACAGCCGCAACGATGTGTTCTTCGCCTCGATCCACGGCGACCCGCAGGCGGAATTCCCGTTCTTCCTCGGCTATGCCGACGAAACCGGCGAAGGCCCGGGCGAGGGTTGCAACATCAACTATCCGCTGCCCGCCGGCAGCGACTGGCAGGCCTGGAGCGCGGCCCTGGAAGACGCCTGCCAGCGCATCGCCGCTTACGATGCCGACGTGCTGGTGATATCGCTGGGCGTGGACACCTTCAAGGATGACCCGATCTCGCAGTTCAAGCTCGACAGCCCCGACTACCTGGAGATGGGCAAGCGCATCGCCCAGCTCGGCAAACCGACCCTGTTCGTGATGGAAGGCGGCTACGCTGTTGAGGAAATCGGTATCAACGCGGTCAATGTGCTGGAAGGTTTCCAGCATGCCCAGCCAGGAGCCCGGTAATGGTTCGACTCAAGCGCCTGTTCGCCCCGCTCATCGCCACTGCCTTGGTCGCCGGCGCCCTGCCGGCCCAGGCCGAACAACGTACGTTGCGGGTCTACAACTGGTTCGACTACATCACCCCGCAGACCCTCACCGGCTTCCAGGCCGACAGCGGCGTGAAGCTGATCTACGACATCTTCGACACCAATGAAGCGCTGGAGGCAAAGCTGCTGACCGGCAACTCCGGCTATGACGTGGTGGTGCCGTCCAACGTGTTCCTCGCCAAGCAGATCGAGGCGGGCGTGTTCCAGCCGCTGGACCGCAGCAAGCTGCCCAACTGGCAGCACCTGGACCCGGCCTTGATGAAGTTGATCGAAGCCAACGACCCCGGTAACAAGTTCGCCGTGCCCTACATGTACGGCACGGTGCTGATCGGCTTCAACCCGGACAAGGTCAAGGCGGCGCTCGGCGACCAGGCCCCGGTGGACAGCTGGGATCTGATCTTCAAGGAAGAGAACATTGCCAAGCTCAAGCAATGTGGCGTGGCGCTGCTCGATTCGCCGTCGGAGATCCTGCCACTGGCGTTGCAGTACCTGGGCCTGCCGCCGAACAGCGACAAGCCGGCCGACTACAAGAAGGCCGAGGAACTGATGCTCAAGATCCGGCCGTACATCACCTACTTCCATTCCTCCAAATACATGGCCGACATCGCCAATGGCGATATCTGCGTGGCGGTGGGCTACAGCGGCAGCTTCTCGCAGGCCGCCAACCGTGCGCGCGATGCCAAGAACGGCGTGGTGGTGGACATGCGGTTGCCCAAGGAAGGTGCGCCGATCTGGTTCGACATGCTGGCGATTCCGAAGAACGCGGCCAACCCGGAGGATGCCCATGCGTTCATCAACTATCTGCTGCGACCGGAGGTGATCGCGCCGATCAGTGATTTCGTCGGTTATCCAAACCCGAACAAGGACGCCACCGACAGGGTCAGCCCGGCGATTCGCAACAACCCGAACCTGTACCCGACGGCCGAGGCGATGACCAAGCTGTATACCCTCAAGCCATTGGCGCGAGATGCCGAGCGGGCGCGGACCCGGGCCTGGACGCGGATCAAGTCCGGGACCTGAGTCGCGCCCTTCGCGGCGGTTCGCCACCCCGACAAGCCCGCCCCCACAGGTTGGTCGCTGCCTCAAGGTTGGCGATGATCCTGTGGGAGATCACCCAGCCCTTCTGCGCTGCGCTGTCGCGCAGAGAACTGTGGCCCCTGTGGGAGCGGGCTTGTCCCGCGAATGGGGCGACGCGGTGGATGGCACCGGCTTCGCCGGTGTTCGCGGGACAAGCCCGCTCCCACAGATCTCTGCCAAATCAATGAGTTATGTTTTGTTCTATGAGAGCGGGCTTGTCGGGGCGCCGAACCGTCGCGAAGGGCCGCAAAGCGGCTCCCTCTCAGCGCCGCCAAGCCTTGCGCAAGCGCATCAACGCCTCGGCAATCTCCCCTTCAGGCACCGCTGCAAACCCCAGCACCAATCCAGCACGCTTATCCACAGGCACCTCGCTGTCCGGCAACCAGTATCCACTCAATGGCGACATTTCCACGCCCACCTCTTCTGCCCTGGCCACCAGCTCCTGCTCACGTGCAAAGTTATCCACATCCACCTTCACGTGCAGCCCTGCCGCCACCTCCGGCATCGGTCCAAGACCCGCCACGTCAAACGGCCACCCCGCCTTGAGCACGTTGCGCCGGCTCAACGCCGCCTTGCGCATGCGGCGGATATGCCGCTGGAAGTGCCCCTGGGCCATGAACTCGGCCATCACGCACTGGCTGCCGACCTCCGAATGTCGAACCGCCAGTGCCCTGCCCTGGCTGAACGCCTCCACCAGCCGCGGCGGCAGCACCAGGTAGCCCAGGCGCAGTGCCGGAAAGGCGATCTTGCCGAAGGTACCGACGTACAACACCCGCCCTCCCCGGTCCAACGCCGCCAGGGGTGACAGCGGCGCACCGCTATAGCGGTACTCGCCATCGTAGTCGTCCTCGATGATCCAGCCATCGCCGCGCTCGGCCCAGGCCAGCAACTCCAGGCGCCGCGCCAGGCTCATGGTCACTCCGGTGGGGTATTGGTGCGCCGGCGTGACATAGGCCAGCCGACAATCGGCCACCTGCGCCAGGCGGCTGCAATCCATGCCGTCGTGGTCTACCGCTACGCCCACCACCTTGGCCCCGGCCACCGCGAAGGCGTGGCCGGCGGCTCGGTAACCCGGGTTTTCCACAGCCACCGCGTCACCAGGCTGCAACAGCAACTGTGCACAAAGGCTGATTGCCTGCTGCGCGCCACTGGTGATCACAATTTGTTCAGCCACGCACGACAAGCCCCGCGAACGACGCAAATAAGCGGCGATCAGTTCACGCAATACCGGCTCACCCGCCGGATCGCCGTAACCGAGTTGCGCAGGATCGGGATTGCGCCAGAAACCCGCCTGCAGCTTGGCCCAGACGTCGAACGGGAACAGATCGAACGCCGGAATTCCGACACGAAAAGCGCGGGGGGCCCCGCTTTTTGGAGGCGCCAAATGGTGTTTTTTCAGCCGCCGCAGCGGCTCGCTAGTACGTGCGCCGCTGGACAAATCACCAGTATTTTCTTGCTCAAATGTGGATAAACCTGTTGATAACCCCAGGGATAACCCTGTGGACAGTTGTGTGGATAGTTTTGGCAGGCGACTCACATAGGTGCCATCCCCTACCCGGCTTTCAATGTAGCCCTCGGCATACAACTGGTCATAGGCGCGCACCACGCTGTTGCGCGACAACCCCAGCATGTTCGCCAGTTCACGGGTCGCCGGCAGTCGCGTCCCACTGCTCAAGCGCCCATCCAGAACCCGCGCTCGCAAGGCCTGGTAAAGCTGCTGGCTGAGGCGGCGTCGGCGGTCGAGAACGATCCCGGCAGGGTCGAATGGCAATACGAGGGGGCGTTCGCTCATGGGATTGGACCTGTCAAAACAGTCATAAATGGCTCTTAACCTGGACCAATAGCCTGCCTAGCATGGAGCCATTCGACAAGGAACTCCGCATGTACAACAGCAAACCCCATCAGGAACACGACCTCGAGCGTTTGCACCAGCACATGCAGGGCACCCGCCTGGCCATGCTGGTCAGTCACGGCGAACACGGCCTGCTGGCCACGCACTTGCCCGTGCTGGTGGATACCCAGGAGGGCGAGTTCGGCACCGTCTACGCCCACCTGGCCCGGGCCAATCGCCAATGGCAGCACCTCGAGCGAGGCGCCGAAGCGCTGCTGGTGTTCCCAGGCGCAGACGCCTATGTCAGCCCCAGTTACTACCCAAGCAAGGCCGACAATCCCAAGGTAGTACCCACCTGGAACTATCTGGCGGTACACGCCTATGGCCCAGCGGAAGTTATCCACAGCCCGGAGTCGCTGCTGGAGATCGTCAGCCGCCTGACCGATCGTCATGAACAGGGCCGCGAGACGCCGTGGAAGGTTTCCGACGCTCCCCGCGACTACCTCGACGCAATGCTCCGCGCCATCGTCGGCGTCCGCCTGCCCATTGCCCGCCTGCAAGGTGCGCGAAAACTCAGCCAGAACCGCTCTGCCGAGGATATCGCCGGCGTGCGCGACGGCCTGGACGCCAGCCCCGACTATCTGGATAACCAACTTGCGGCGCAGATGCGCCGACTCTGAAGGATAAGCCCATGCCCAGCGTTACCCTGCGCCCCGTCACCGCTCAAGACCACGCCGCCTGGTTCGGCCTATGGCAGGGCTACCTGCGTTTCTATGAAACCGAACTGGCCGATGACGTCAGCGCCAGCACCTGGCAGCGCCTGCTGGACCCGAACGAGCCTACCCATTCGGCCCTGGCCTGGGTCGATGGCAAGGCAGTCGGCATGGTCAACTGGATCTACCATCGTTCCAACTGGAGCATCGAGAATTCCTGCTACCTGCAGGACCTGTACGTGGACAGCACGCAGCGCGGCCTGGGCATCGGTCGCCAGCTGATCGAACATGTGTACGCCACGGCCAAGGCTGCCGGCTGCATCAAGGTGCACTGGCTGACCCACGAAACCAATGCCACCGCCATCAGCCTGTACCAGCAGGTTGCCGAGCGCCCTGGCTTCATTCAATTCCGCAAAGGGTTGTAGGCCGATCATGACTGACGCATTGCACTGGAAGCCCGCTACGCCACCACTGGCGCAAACCCTTGAAGGCCGTTTCATACGCCTGGAAAAACTCGACCCTACAGGCCATGGCGATGACCTCTGGCAGGTACTTCAGGGTCCAGGCAGCGACCCGCGCCTGTGGGACTACCTGCCCTACGGCCCGTTTGCCGAGCGCAGTACGTTCGACCGTTGGCTGGAGGGCAACGCCGCCAGCCGCGACCCGCTGTTCTATACCGTCATCGACCGTGCCAACGGCCAGGCCCAGGGCATCCTCAGCCTGCTGTCGATCGTGCCCGAACAGGGCCGCATCGAAATCGGCCACATCGCCTTTGGCGCCATCATGCAGCGCACGCCCAAGGGCACAGAAGCGATCTACCTGCTCGGCAAGTTGGGCTTCGAACTGGGCAACCGACGCCTGGAATGGAAGTGCAACAACGACAACGCCCGCTCCAAGCGTGCGGCCGAGCGCTTCGGCTTCGTCTACGAGGGCGTGTTCCGCAAGCACATGGTGGTCAAGGACCATAACCGAGATACGGCCTGGTACTCGATTACCGATGAGGAGTGGCCACAGGTGGCAGCAGGGTTCGAGCGGTGGTTGAGTGAGGAGAACCAGCGGCCTGGGGGGCAAATCGACAAATTGGAACACTGCCGAGCCCAGCACTGAAAAGCCAAGGTGCCTGCGTTCAAATCACCTGACGCTGGCGCCTCACTACACCCATTTGCAGGCCAAAAGGGCGAAATACTGCGTTCAACGACTTGAGTGTCGGATTACCTTCACCCTGCTCGATCTGGATGAGCGTACGCAAAGACACTTTGCACATACGCGCGAACTGGGCCTGCTGCAGGTTCGCAACGGTCACCCGCAAATGCCGCACGGCCGCGCCCAGTTCGCAGGTGCCTTGAGCAATGGCCTGCTGTACGTCATCAATGATCTGGGCACGTTGTTCCGGGGTCAGACTCATATCAGTTGCCACTCTTTCATACGTTTCTCCAGATGCCGCAAAGCAATGGCCGGGTGATCCATGACGGTCGCTGGTAAGCCGGATGCGCTAAGCAGATCGGGAAGTGCCAGCAATCGCGCCGCATCCTGACTCAGGCGCTCGAACGCAAGCTGCGGATCGATCAAGTCCCCAAGGCTATTGCACGCCGCACGCCAGTCGATCTCGCCAGCACGTTCGATACCAGGGGCCCATTTGGTCGTCCGGGTAATGCCCTCTGCCACCTTAACAGCCTAATTTATGCATTTTAATGCATATTCGGGCAACTTTTCGACGTGGCACATGCATTTTACTGCACAAAAAAGGTTCTTCACGGAATGTTGGTGAGAGCCACCAGGTGCTTGTCTTGGAGGTTGAGGTGGTTCGTAAATCGAGCGCCGCGCGGGCGGCGCTCGATCTCACAGGCGCCAAATACCTTACGGCAGGCAATAAAAAAAAAGGGGAGCATCCGCCCCCCAGAGGTAAACCGTTTGTAGATGAGGGCTTCGATCAGCCCTCGATCTCGATCAGGATCTCACCCGGCGTCACGCGATCGCCCTTGGCTACGTGAATGGCCACGACCTTGCCGGCGATGGCCGCCTGGACTTCGGTCTCCATCTTCATGGCTTCGGTGATCAGTACGGCCTGGCCGGCCTTGACCATGTCGCCTTCCTTGACCAGCACATCGACGATGTTGCCAGGCATGGTGGTG
The DNA here is from genome assembly GCF_005080685.1 of Pseudomonas putida. Taxonomy (NCBI): domain Bacteria; kingdom Pseudomonadati; phylum Pseudomonadota; class Gammaproteobacteria; order Pseudomonadales; family Pseudomonadaceae; genus Pseudomonas; species Pseudomonas putida. Next base: position 6,445,771 of record NZ_CP039371.1, read on the forward strand.
CTGACGTGGCCGGGGGCACTGGCCTGCTTGCGCTTGCTGCCGCCACCGCCGACGAACTCGTTGAGCGGCTCGAACACCACTTCTTCCGGCATGCCGTCGATCGACAGGTAGAAGTGACGCTTGCCTTCGGCCTTCACGCCCACGCCGGTGATGTCGACGCGGTAGGTCTCGCCGTGCACGTCGATGACGAACTCGGTCGGTACGCCTTCACCGCCTGGGGCGGCAACAGCGCCGGCTTCCGGGATCGGCAGCAGGGCTTCGGGGATGAGGGTGCCGGCTTCACGCTCTTCGAGGAACTTGCGGCCGATGTCCGGGAACATGGCGAAGGTCAGCACGTCTTCTTCGCAACGGGCCAGGGCACCGATGTCGGCACGCAGCTTGGCCATCTCTGGTTTGAGCAGGTCGGCCGGGCGCACGTCGATGACGTCTTCGCTGCCGATCGCCTGGCGGCGCAGTTGCTCGTTGACCACGCCCGGAGCCTTGCCGTAGCCACCCTGCAGGTACAGCTTCACCTCGTTGGTGATGGTCTTGTAGCGCTCGCCGGCGAGCACGTTGAAGAACGCCTGGGTACCGACGATCTGCGAAGTCGGCGTCACCAGCGGCGGGAAGCCGAGGTCTTCACGCACCCGCGGGATCTCCGCCAGCACTTCGTTCATGCGGTTGAGCGCGCCCTGCTCCTTGAGCTGGTTGGCCAGGTTGGAAATCATCCCACCCGGTACCTGGTTGACCTGCACGCGGGTATCCACGGCGGTGAACTCGCTCTCGAACTGGTGGTACTTCTTGCGCACGGCGTAGAAGTACAGGCCGATTTCCTGCAGCAGCTCCAAGTCCAGGCCGGTGTCGAACTCGCTACCCTTGAGCGCGGCGACCATCGACTCGGTGCCCGGGTGGCTGGTGCCCCAGGCGAAGCTGGAGATGGCGGTGTCGATGTGGTCGGCACCGTTTTCCACAGCCTTGAGCTGACACATCGCGGCCAGGCCAGCGGTGTCGTGGGAGTGGATGAACACCGGCAGCGACTGCTCGGCCTTCAGCGCCTTGACCAGCTCGCCGGTCGCGTATGGGGTCAGCAGGCCGGCCATGTCCTTGATCGCCACCGAGTCGCAACCCATGGCTTCCATCTGCTTGGCCTGTTTGACGAAGGCGTCGATGGTGTGGACCGGGCTGGTGGTGTAGGCGATGGTGCCCTGGGCGTGCTTGCCGGCGGCCTTCACCGCTTCGATGGCCACGCGCAGGTTACGCACGTCGTTCATGGCGTCGAAGATGCGGAACACGTCGATGCCGTTGACCGCAGCCTTGGCCACGAAGGCCTTGACCACGTCGTCGCTGTAGTGGCGGTAGCCCAGCAGGTTCTGGCCGCGCAGGAGCATCTGCAGGCGGGTGTTGGGCAGCGCGGCACGCAGCTTGCGCAGGCGCTCCCATGGGTCTTCCTTGAGGAAGCGCACGCAGGCGTCGAAGGTGGCGCCGCCCCAGACTTCCAGCGACCAGTAGCCGACCTTGTCGAGCTTGTCGCAGATCGGCAGCATGTCTTCGGTACGCATGCGGGTGGCCAGCAGGGACTGGTGGGCGTCGCGCAGGATCGTGTCGGTTACGTGGATTTTCTTGGACATTATTAGGTTCCTCACAGGCCTGCGTGGGCGGCGATGGCGGCGGCGATGGCCAGGGCCAGCTCTTCGGGTTTGCGCTTGATCGAGTAGTTGGTCAGTTCAGGGTGGCTTTCGACGAAGCTGGTGTTGAACTGGCCGCTACGGAATTCCGGGTTGCGCAGGATTTCCTGGTAGTACGCGGCGGTGGTCTTCACCCCTTGCACGCGCATGTCGTCCAGGGCCCGCAGGCCGCGGTCCATGGCTTCTTCCCAGGTCAATGCCCAGACCACCAGTTTCAGGCACATGGAATCGTAGAACGGCGGAATCGTGTAGCCGGTGTAGATCGCCGTATCGGTACGCACGCCCGGGCCGCCGGGGGCGTAGTAGCGGGTGATCTTGCCGAAGCTTGGCAGGAAGTTGTTCTTCGGGTCTTCGGCGTTGATCCGGAACTGCAACGCGTAGCCACGGTGCTGGATGTCTTCCTGCTTGACCGAGAGCGGCAGGCCCGAGGCGATGCGGATCTGCTCGCGGACGATGTCGATGCCGGTGATTTCCTCGGTGATGGTGTGTTCCACCTGCACCCGGGTGTTCATTTCCATGAAGTACACCTCGCCATCGGCGAGCAGGAACTCCACGGTACCGGCATTCTCGTAGTTCACCGCCTTGGCCGCACGCACCGCCAGGTCACCGATGTAGGCGCGCTGCTCGGGCGTGAGCTGGGGGCTCGGGGCGATTTCGATGAGTTTCTGGTTACGGCGCTGGATCGAGCAGTCGCGCTCGAACAGGTGCACGACGTTGCCGAAGCTGTCACCGAGAATCTGCGCCTCGATGTGCTTGGGGTTGACGATGCACTTCTCGAGGAACACTTCCGCCGAACCGAAGGCCTTGGTAGCCTCGGAGATGACGCGGGGGAAGTTCTGTTCCAGCTCTTCACGGCTGTTGCAGCGGCGAATACCACGGCCGCCGCCACCGGAGGTGGCCTTGAGCATTACCGGGTAACCGATGCGGTCGCCTTCGCTCAGGGCTTCGTGGATGTCGGCAACGTTGCCTTCGGTACCTGGGGTGACCGGTACGCCGGCCTGGATCATGGTGCGGCGGGCTTCGGTCTTGTCGCCCATGCGGCGGATGACGTCGGCGGCCGGGCCGATGAACTTGATCCCGCGCTCGGCGCAGATCTCTGCCAGTTCGGCGTTTTCCGACAGGAAACCGTAGCCTGGGTGCAAGGCGTCACAGCCGGTTTCCACAGCGAGGTTCACCAGCTTGCGCGGGTTCAGGTAGCCGGCCAGAGGCTCGGCACCGATGCTGTAGGCCTCGTCGGCGCGCTTGACGTGCAAGGCGTGACGGTCGGCGTCGGAGTAGATCGCGACAGAGCGAATGCCCATCTCGGCGCAGGCACGCACGATCCGAACTGCGATTTCACCCCGGTTGGCGATCAGGATTTTTTTTATCACTGGAGTCTTCCCAAAGCCGTAGGAACAGACGATCCGGTTCTACCGGTCGGCGCGTGACCAGACATTGTTGGCCAGTCGCCTATTCAAGCTAGCGCCGATGGTCGATAAACAAAAATCAATATTTGTTAGGGGCTGTATTAGCAAAAGCTTATAGTCTGGTAACAAGCTGTTGCCGCAGGGCGGATAAAAATGCGTAAGTCCTTGATGCGTATGACTTTGCGTCAATTGCAGATCTTCAACGAGGTGTGCGATCTGCGCTCGTACAGCCGTGCGGCCGAGGAAATGGCGCTCACGCAACCCGCCGTAAGTCTACAGATCCGCCAGCTCGAGGAGCTGATTGGCCAGCCGTTGTTCGAGTACGTGGGCAAGAAGCTCTACCTGACCGACGCCGCCGAGGCCCTGCAACGCGCCAGCCGCGACATCTTCGGGCGCCTGGAGAGCCTGGACATGCAGCTTTCGGACATGCAGGGCTCACTGCAGGGGCAGTTGAAACTGGCGGTCGAGTCCAGCGCCAAGTACTTCGTGCCACACCTGTTCGCCGCCTTCAAGCAGCGTCACCCGGAGGTCAACCTGACGCTCACGGTGGTCAACCGCGCCCAGGCCATCCGCCGGCTTTCCGATAACCGCGATGACCTGATCATCATGTCCATGGTGCCCCAGGACATGGGCCTGGAGTTCCTGCCGTTCCTCAACAACCCGATCGTCGCCGTGGCACCGCCCGATCACCCGCTGAGCAAGCTCGAGCACCTGCGCCTGCAGGACCTGGAACCTCATACCCTGCTCGTGCGCGAACAGGGCTCAGGCACGCGCAAGGCCTGCGAGGAATACTTCAAGGACAAGCGCGTGCACTTCACCCAGACCCTGGAAGTGGCCTCGGCCGATGCCCAGCGTGAATGCGTGATCGCCGGGCTCGGCATCGCCCTGCTGACCCGCCATGCGCTGAACCTGGAGTTGGCCACGGGCGTGCTCAAGGAGTTGCCGGTGGAGGAACTGCCCCTGTACCGCAGCTGGTGCGTGGTGCAGTCCAAGGCCAAGCGGCAGTCGCCGGTGGCCTTGGCGTTTCTTGCGTTCATCCGCAGCGAACGTGCAATGATCAGCGGGCTTGTTGAGCGCTTTTCTGGGAAGCTGCCGACGCTGCCCGCCACGCCGTGAGTTCCTGCAAGTCAGGGTAGTCCGCCAGGTCACGCAGCAGTTGTCGCTGGTCGCAATAGCATTCGATCGCGCGGCGGTATTCCATGCGGCGCTGGTCTTTTTCCTGTTGTTTGCGAGCCTTGGCGCTGGGTTGGTACGAACCGTCGAAGTCACGAGTCATTGCCTGTCTCCCAGAGAGGATGCGGGGAGTTTCAGACTGGCGCCGGGGGTTTACGGTTTGGCTGTGAAATGGTGACAAATCGATGAATTTGCGTGGCCAATACCCGCGAAAGGGCCGACCCACACGCAAATCAGTCTTCTGTAGCCTTGATCGACTTGGGCGACAAACGCAGGCTGCGCAAGCTGCGCTTGACGCTCTTGAGGTGGTTGACCAGGCTTGGCCCACGCGCCATGGCCACGCCCATGGCCAACACGTCGATCACCACCAGGTGGGCTATGCGCGAGGTCAGCGGGGTATAGATCTCGGTGTCCTCGTGCACATCGATCGCCAGGTTGACGGTCGAAAGCTCCGCCAACGGCGTCTGGCTCGGGCACAGGGTGATCAGGTTGGCGCCGCTCTCGCGCACCAGGTTGGCGGTGATCAGCAAGTCCTTGGAACGACCCGACTGAGAGATGCACACGGCCACGTCGCCAGGCTTGAGGGTTACCGCCGACATCGCCTGCATGTGCGGGTCGGAATAGGCCGCCGCAGTGAGCAGCAGGCGGAAGAACTTGTGCTGGGCGTCGGCCGCCACCGCGCCGGAGGCACCGAAGCCGTAGAACTCCACGCGCTGAGCATGGGCCATGGCGGTCACCGCCTGTTGCAGCGCCTGCGGGTCGAGATGCTCGCGCACCTCCATCAGGGTGTGCAGCGTGGTGTCGAAGATCTTCAGGCTATAGTCGGCGACCGAGTCGTCCTCGTGGATCGCGAACTGGCCGAAACTGGCCCCGGCCGCCAGGCTCTGCGCCAGCTTGAGCTTGAGATCCTGGAATCCCGAGCAACCGATCGCGCGACAGAAGCGCACGATGGTAGGCTCGCTGATGCCCACGCTGTGCGCGAGGTCCGCCATTGAACTGTGCATGACCGCAGCCGGGTCCAGCAGCACATGGTCGGCCACTTTCAGTTCCGATTTGCGCAGCAGGTGGCGCGATTGAGCGATATGTTGCAACAGATTCACGGTCTGGACTCGGTTATGATCGGCTGGCCGGGATGTAGCTTTCTTGTAGTTATACTACATGGACGCCAACCCGCCCAGTTAAACGAACGTGGAGTGTGGTGGTTTGACTATTCCTTGCGACATCGTGGTTTTCGGCGGCACGGGCACCCTGGCCTTGCACAAGCTCCTGCCGGCGCTCTATCACCTGTATCGCGAGGCGCGCCTGAACACCGCCGTGCGCATCATCGCCCTGGCCCGGCGCAACCTCTCGCGTGACGACTACCTCAAGCTTGCCGAACGCCATTGCCGGGCGCAGATCGCCCGCAGCGACTTCGACGAAGACGTATGGCGGCGCTTCACCGCAAGGCTCGACTACTTCCCCATGGACGCCACGCAAAGCGCCGATTTCGGCCGCCTGGCGCGCTACCTCGGCGAGCCCGGCGGGCTGACCCGCATCTACTACCTGGCTACCGCGCCCAAGTTGTTCGTGCCGATCGCCAACCACCTACGCATCGCCGGGCTGGCCGACCACGAGGCGCGCATCGTACTGGAAAAGCCGATCGGCCATTCGCTGGAGTCGGCCACTGCCATCAACGAAGCGATCGGCCTGGCGTTCGACGAGCCGCAGGTGTTTCGCATCGACCACTACCTGGGCAAGGAGACCGTGCAGAACCTGATGGCCCTGCGCTTCGCCAATGCGCTGCTCGAGCCAGTATGGCGCAACGGCCAGGTCGACCACGTGCAGATCAGCGTCTGCGAAACCCTCGGCGTAGAGAACCGCGGTGGCTACTACGACCGCGCCGGGGCCACCCGCGACATGCTGCAGAACCACCTGCTGCAGTTGCTGTGCCTGGTGGCGATGGAGCCGCCCGCGCAGTTCGAGGCCGAAGCGGTGCGCGACGAGAAGGTCAAGGTACTGCGCGCCCTGAAGCCGATCAGCGGCCAGGACGTGCAGGACAAGACCGTGCGCGGTCAGTACGGCGCCGGGCACATCGGCGGCCAGGAAGTGCCGGCCTACTACTTCGAGAAGGATGTCGACAACGACAGCGACACCGAGACCTTCGTCGCCGTCCACGCCCACATCGACAACTGGCGCTGGGCCGGCGTGCCGTTTTTCCTGCGCACCGGCAAGCGCATGGCGCGGCGCTCGTCGCAGATCGTCATCCAGTTCAAGCCGGTGCCCCACGAGTTGTTCAGTGGGGGCCAGGTCAACCAGTTGCTCATCCAGCTGCAACCGGACGAGCGCATCAGCCTGCGCATGATGACCAAGAGCCCGGGCAAGGGCATGCGCCTGGAGCCGGTCGATCTGGACCTGAACCTGGCCCAGGTGTTCAGCCAGACGCGCCGCTGGGATGCCTACGAACGCCTGTTGCTCGACGTGCTGGCCGGCGATTCGACGCTGTTCATGCGCCGCGACGAAGTGGAAGCGGCCTGGGCCTGGATCGATCCGATCATCAGCGGCTGGGAGCAGCACTTCCAGCCGCCGCGCCCCTATGCCGCCGGCAGCAACGGCCCGGAACAGGCCAACGGCCTGCTGGCCCGCCATGGCCGGCACTGGCACAGCTGACCGCAGCCGCTGCCCAGGCGACGGAAGGCAGCCGCGGGGTGAACATTTATACAGTGGATGTTTGCCCCTTCACCCGCCTCGCCCTAGAATGGCGCGATGCACACAGACGACCTCTCCCTCCTGCTGAACTCCCTCAACGATGCCCAACGCCAGGCCGTCGCGGCCTCGCTCGGGCGTCAGCTGGTGCTTGCTGGCGCCGGTTCCGGTAAAACCCGCGTGCTGGTGCACCGCATCGCCTGGCTGATCCAGGTGGAGCAGGCCTCGCCGCATTCGATCCTGTCGGTGACCTTCACCAACAAGGCGGCGGCCGAGATGCGCCACCGGATCGAACAACTGCTGGGCATCAACCCGGCGGGCATGTGGGTCGGCACCTTCCACGGCCTGGCGCACCGCCTGTTGCGGGCGCACTGGCAAGAGGCGCGGCTGAACCAGAACTTCCAGATCCTCGACAGCGACGACCAGCAGCGCCTGGTCAAGCGGGTGATCCGCGAACTCGGCCTCGACGAGCAACGCTGGCCGGCGCGCCAGGCCCAGTGGTTCATCAACGGGCAGAAGGACGAAGGCCTGCGCCCGCAGCATATCCAGGCCGGTGGCGATCTGTTCCTGGCGACCATGCGCAGCATCTACGAGGCCTACGAGCAAGCGTGCGAGCGCGCCGGGGTCATCGACTTTTCCGAGCTGCTGCTGCGCGCCCTCGACCTGTGGCGCGACCACCCTGGCCTGCTCGAGCATTACCAGCGGCGCTTCCGCCACCTGCTGGTGGACGAGTTCCAGGATACCAACGCCGTGCAGTACGCCTGGCTGCGCCTGCTGGCCGGCAGGGACGGCGGCAGTCTGATGGCGGTGGGCGACGACGACCAGTCGATCTACGGCTGGCGCGGCGCCAAGATCGAGAACATCCACCAGTACACCGCCGACTTCCCCGATGCCGAGATGATCCGCCTGGAGCAGAACTACCGCTCCACTGGCGGAATCCTCAAGGCCGCCAACGCCCTGATCGCCAACAACAGCGGGCGCCTGGGCAAGGAGTTGTGGACCGACCTGGGCGAAGGCGAGCCGCTGACGCTGTACGCCGCCTACAACGAGCACGACGAAGCGCGCTATGTGGTCGAGACCATCGAGAGCCTGATCAAGCAGGGCAACTCGCGCAACGACATGGCCATTCTCTATCGCTCCAACGCCCAGTCACGGGTGCTGGAAGAAGCCTTGCTGCGCGAGCGCATTCCCTACCGCATCTATGGCGGCCAGCGCTTCTTCGAGCGTGCCGAGATCAAGAACGCAATGGCTTACCTGCGCTTGCTCGAAGGCCGTGGCAACGACGCGGCCCTGGAGCGGGTAATCAACGTGCCACCGCGTGGGATCGGCGAGAAAACCGTCGAGAGCATCCGCGAGCATGCCCGCCACAGCCAGGTGTCGATGTGGGAAGCGATGTGCCAGCTGCTGGCCAACAAGGCCCTAAAGGGCCGCGCTGCCAGCGCGTTGGGCGCGTTCATCGAGCTGATCGAGGGGTTGGCCGCCAAGGTCGCCGACATGCCCCTGCACACCATGACCCAGACCACCATCGAGCAGTCCGGGCTGATCATCTATCACCAGGAAGAAAAAGGTGAAAAGGGTCAGGCACGGGTAGAAAACCTTGAGGAACTGGTCAGCGCGGCGCGCAACTTCGAGTCCACCGAGGAAGATGCCGACCTCTCGCCGCTGTCGGCATTCCTCGGCCACGCCTCGCTGGAAGCGGGCGATGCCCAGGCCGACGAGCACGAGGACAGCATCCAGCTCATGACCCTGCACAGCGCCAAGGGCCTGGAATTCCCGTACGTGTTCCTGGTGGGCATGGAAGAAGGCCTGTTCCCGCACAAGATGAGCCTGGAAGAACCCGGCCGCCTGGAAGAGGAACGACGCCTTGCCTACGTGGGCATTACCCGCGCCATGCGCCAGCTGGTGATGACCTACGCCGAGACCCGACGCCTGTATGGCAGCGAAACCTATAATAAGGTGTCGCGTTTCGTACGCGAGATTCCGGCTGGGCTGGTTCAGGAAGTGCGCCTTTCCAACAGCGTCAGCCGACCTTTCGGCGGCGCCAAGGCCACCACGAGCAACCTGTTCGCCAATGCCAACATCCCGCAGACCCAGTTCAACCTGGGCCAGCGCGTGCAGCACGCAGTGTTTGGCGAGGGCGTGATCCTCAACTTCGAGGGGTCCGGCGCTCAGGCGCGGGTGCAGGTCAACTTCGCCGAAGGCAGCAAGTGGCTGATGCTCGGCTACGCCAAGCTCGAGGCGCTGTAGCGGCAGGGTTGCCGGCGTTCGGCTGCGCCGCGCCGGCAACTGCCTGTAACATCCAGGCAAAAGCTCGAAACATTATGTCGCTGGTCATGTGCACATGAACCTGTGCACCATGACGCGCGTGCAATCCACAACAGGGGAAATCCCATTTATGCAACGTTTTCTTAGCATCGCACTGGCGCTCTGCGTCGGCCTGACGCTGAGCCTGGACGCCAACGCCAAACGTTTCGGCGGCGGCAAGAGCTCGGGCTCCGCGCCTATCCACCAGACCCGCCAGGCTACGCCAACCACGCCGGCCGCCGCGCCAACCGCGCCAGGCCGTGCCCCGGCCGCCGCCAGCGGTGCTTCGCGCTGGCTGGGCCCACTGGCCGGCCTCGCCGCCGGTGGCCTGCTGGCTTCCATGTTCATGGGTGACGGCTTCGAAGGCCTGCAGATCATGGACTTCCTGATCGTTGCGCTGATCGCCTTCCTGGTGTTCCGCTTCATCGCCGCGCGCCGCCGCCAGCAGCAGCCACAAATGGCCGCTCCAGGCCACGCGCCATTCCAGCGTGAAGCCCACGGCCAGCCTGCCCAGCCGTCGATCTTCGGTGGCGCGGCCGCACCTGCCGCCGCCCCGGCCCCGGCCATCAACGCCCCGGCCTGGTTCAACGAGCAGAGCTTCCTCGCCGCCGCCCGCGACCACTTCCAGTCGCTGCAGCAGCACTGGGACGCCAACGAGATGGACAAGATCTCCGAGTTCGTCACGCCGCAGATGCTCGAGTTCCTCAAGCGCGAGCGGGCCGACCTGGGTGATGGCTTCCAGTCCACCTACATCGATAACCTCGAAGTGCAACTGGACGGTGTCGACGATCGCCCAGACCGTACCGACGCCACCCTGACCTTCCGTGGCGTGTCGAAGACCTCGCGCTTCGACCAGGGTGAAGTGTTCAGCGAAAGCTGGCACATGGTTCGCGCCCAGGGCGAGAACCAGCCTTGGCTGGTAGCCGGTATCCGTCAGAACGGTTAACCATCGCACGTTGTCAAAAAAACCCCAGGCCTGGCCTGGGGTTTTTGCTTTTGCCAGAGCGGGCTACTACGGTATAACGCGCAGCGTTGTCATCAAGGTCAGAGGATGTGAACTGTGGAAGAAGTGATCGAACAACTCAGGGAAGCCAACGAGCCGGTACCGGTACCGCTGGAGCTGCCCGACGAAGACCAGCTGGTCGAAATCGAGGAACAGCTGTTCATCAACATTCCGTTCGTGTTCAAGGAATACCTGCTGACCGTCAGTGATGTGATCTATGGCTCCCTGGAGCCGGTCACGGTCACCGACCCGCAATCGCATACCTACCTGCCGGACGTCGCTGCCAATGCCTGGGATGCCGGCGTGCCGCGCGACCTGATCCCGCTGTGCCAGGATGGCGACGATTACTACTGCGTCGAAGAGGACGGCACCGTCGTGCTGTGGTCCGGCGAAGAAGAGATCGTCACCGAGGAAAGCTGGGAATCGGTGTGGCATTGGGTTCGGGACGTGTGGCTGGAAAGCTGACGACCTGCAGTCGGCCCCCTGGTACCAGGGGGCCAAGCCGCTGGATCAGTGCGAATGATCGCGGTTGTTTTCCAGCGTTTCGAGCAAGGCGATCTGCATCCGTGAATGCACGCGGATGAACCAGCGCCACAGCGATGCCACCACCACCGCCGCCACCACGGCAATCACCACCAGTAGCTCGCTGGTGGGCAGGATGCTGGCCGACAGCGCCGACAGCAGCAGGAAGATCACCAGCAGCGAAAGCAACGGGATCACCTCGGCCACCACCCGCCGTACCCGCTGGGTATGACGACCGGCCATCTCCGGCTTGACGCCCATCTCCGCCAGCAGCATCGACAGCGCCTTGAGCTTGCGATACGCAGCAATCAGGAACGGCAGCGACAGCAACAGCGCGGCGCCCCAGATCAGCGCCTTCTGCTGGCTGACATCACTGACCCACTCGCTGAGCCAGGCGCCGATACGCCCGGCAAAATACCCACCACTGAAGAAGATCGCGATCACCAAGGCCAGATTGACCCCTACCTGCAGCAGGATGCGTCGGATCATCGCCGCCAGCATCGCCCCCTCGCCTTGCGGCTGGATGCTGCGCAACCACTCGCCATACAGCGACAGCACCCGCGCCAGGCGGCTTGGCATCACATTGCCGAGCTTGATCGACAGCGGGTCGGCGGCGCGGATCAGGTACGGCGTCAGCAGCGTGGTGATGGCCGAAACGGCTACCGCGACCGGGTAGAGGAAGTCGCTGGTCACCTGCAAGGTCATGCCAAGCGCCGCGATGATGAAGGAAAACTCGCCAATCTGTGAAAGCCCCATGCCCACGCGTAGCGAGGTACGGCCATCGTTGCCGGCGATGAACGCGCCCATGCCGCAGGACAGCATCTTGCCCAGCACCACCGCCAGGGTGATGACCACGATGGGCCAGGCGTAGTCGACCAGTACCTGGGGGTCGATCATCAGGCCGATGGCGACGAAGAAGATGGCACTGAACAGATCGCGGACCGGTTCGATCAACCGCTCGATCTTCAGCAACTGGCGCGACTCGGCCATGATCGCGCCGATCAGGAAGGCGCCCAGCACCATGCTGTACTCCAGCTTGACCACCAACAGGCAGAAGCCGAAGCACAGGCCAAGCACGGTGATCAGCAGCATCTCGTTGCTTTCGAACTTCGCCACGTAGGCCAGCAGCCGCGGGACCAGCAAGATACCGATGACCAGCGCGACGATCATGAACAGCGACAGCTTGCCCACGGTCGAGAACACCTCGCCCGAACTCACCGTGCCACTGACCGCGATGCCCGACAACAGGGCGATGATGCCGATGCCGAGGATGTCCTCGACGATCAGCACGCCGAAGATGAGTTGGGCGAAGCGCTCGTTCTTCATCTTCAGGTCATTGAGCGCCTTGACGATGATGGTGGTCGAGGAAATCGCCAGAATCGCGCCGAGGAACAGCGAATCCATGGTGTTCCAACCAAACCAGCGGCCGATTTCGAAGCCCAGCCAGATCATCAGGACGATTTCCAGAAACGCCGCGATGAACGCCGTTGCACCCACCTTGAACAGCTTGCGCAAGCTGAATTCCAGGCCCAGGCAGAACATCAGGAAGATCACCCCCAGTTCGGCCAGGGTCTTGATGGTGTCTTCGTCATGGATGAGGCCGAAAGGCGGGGTATGCGGGCCGATGATGAAGCCCGCGACGATGTAGCCGAGCACTACCGGTTGCTTGAGCCGATGAAACAGGATCGTCACCACCCCGGCCACCAGCATGATCACGGCCAGGTCCTGGATGAAGCTGATGGCATGCATGGCGCGATACTCCTTGTGTCGAGGCCCTGGACAGTCCGCTCCGCAGCCAGGGCAACCCGGGCGAGCAGCTAGTACTTGTTGTATTGAATGGAGGAAAGCCCATGTTGCATGGGCGTACTCAGGGTAACATCGCACCTCGCCGGCGAAAGGCGGTGCAATATGTAGAAACAGATCGGCAGGTAAACGGCCAATCAAGGCGGCGTTTTATCCTGTAACGAAGCGTGACGATGGACCGTCAGCCAACGTCCCGTACCAGGAAGGCAAAGATTTCGAGAGGGGAAACAGAAGTGTCCGCAGATACCCGCCCCGATTCAGCGCAACCTCACCGTGAGCACACTATGGAACCTGGAAACGCCCAGCTGACCATGACCGTCCTGATGACCCCGGACATGGCCAACTTCTCTGGAAACGTACATGGCGGCACTTTGCTCAAGTACCTGGACGAAGTGGCCTACGCCTGTGCCAGCCGTTACGCCGGCAGTTACGTGGTGACCCTGTCCGTCGACCAGGTGATCTTCCGCGAGCCCGTGCACGTCGGCGAACTGGTGACCTTCCTGGCGTCGGTCAACTACACCGGCAACACTTCCATGGAGGTGGGCATCAAGGTGGTGACCGAGAATATCCGCGAACGCTCGGTGCGCCATTCCAACAGCTGCTTCTTCACCATGGTCGCGGTCGACGACAACCGCCGTCCGGTAGCGGTACCGCCGCTGCAGCCGCACAGCAGCGAGGAGAAACGTCGCTTCCTGCAAGGCCAGCAGCGCCGCCTGATCCGCCAGGAGCTCGAGCAGCGCTACCAGAACCTCAAGACCGACGCGGTCTAGATCGCCAGGCGCTGCGCCTCGAAGCGCACCCGCGGGTGCGCGATGCGGTCCTGGGCACGCACCAGCTGCAGTTCGTAGCTGGCGCAGGCCTGGGTTTCCAGGAGTACCTCGTGCACGGCTGCGGCGGTGAACTCGAACGCCTGCAACCAGCTGTCGCCCAGCAGCACGCGGCCGAGGAACAAGCCCGAGGTCAGGTCACCGACCCCGACCGGCTGGCGCGGGAACGCCAGCAGCGGGCGACGCAGGTGCCAGCTCGCCTCGCGGGTCACCAGCAACATCTCGAACTGATCCTCACCACGCCCCGGGTAGGCCAGGTGCTTGACCAACACCACCTGCGGCCCGCGCTCGAGCAGCGAGCGGGCCATGCCCACGCAGTCTTCCAGCGATTGCGCGGCGCGGCCACAGAAGCTGTCCAGTTCCAGTTGATTGGGACAAAGGATGTCTGCCTTGGCGGCAGCCTCCTCGAGCAGGAAGTCGCTGACCTCCTGCGGCACGATGCAGCCTTTCTGCGCGTGCCCCATGACCGGGTCGCACAGGTAAAGGGCCTTCGGGTTGACCGCCTTGATTCGCTCGACGCCCGCGAGGATCGCCCGGCCCTGTTCGGCGCTTCCCAGGTAGCCGGACAGCACCGCATCGCAATGCCCAAGCTCGCCGATGTTGGCAATGCCTTCCACCAACGCAGGAATTTGCGCCGGCGCGAGCACTTCGCCAGCCCACTGGCCATACTGAGTGTGGTTGGAGAACTGTACGGTGTTGAGCGGCCACACGTTCACCCCGATCCGCTGCATGGGGAACACCGCGGCGCTGTTTCCGGCGTGGCCAAACACCACGTGAGACTGGATAGCGAGTAGGTGAGGGGTACGTTTCATGTGGGAAGATTCCAAAGCTGTTTCAAGGATTGTACGCAGCGCAGTATGAACGCGATTACCACCTGTACGACAGGCCAGGGACGCAGTTAAGCTGGTTCAACCTGTTTGGAGCATATGCAAATGTTGACCCTGGAGAACCTCTTCGTCCTGATGCTGGTGGCCACGGCTGGCGCTTGGTTATGGCATAACCACGGGCTGCGCGAAAAGGCCCTGGAACGGGTCAAGCAACATTGTGCCAAGCTCGACCTCGAACTGCTCGACGATGCCGTTGCCCTCAAGCGTATCGCCTTCGTGCGCGATGCCAATGGCCGCAAGCGCCTGGCGCGCATCTATGCCTTCGAGTTCACCGTCACAGGTGAACAACGCCATCCAGGCACGGTGACCCAGTTCGGGGCCCATAGCGTACAGATAGAACTGGCGCCCTACCCGTTCGAGATCAAGACACCGCCTCGGGCCGACAATGTGATCGAAATGCAGCAGTGGCGACAAGAGCACAACCGCTGGCACAACTGAGGTCGCGCCGTGGGGAGCGGCAGCTACCCCTGTACGCAGCGCTTTAGCCCATCCTGCAGTGCCTGCTGGTTCTGAGCTTGATCGAAAATCAGCTCGATGCGCGAATCCCTGCGCCAATCGCTGGACTGCCAGGCCGGTAGCTCTCCATTCAAGCCATTAAAGGACTGCCACCCCCCCGCGCTGTGGATAACTCCTTTGGCCCGTTTCCAGGGCAAGTCCTGCAGAAACGCTTGCAACAGCTGTGGATCCAATTGCCGACTCGGGTGCCAGCGCCAGCCGATACTCCAGCCTCCCTCACCTGCCTCGGCCAGGCAAATCGGCACCTGTGGATTTGTCCACAGGGCGCCGGCAGCCACTGCGCCGCTATCCACAGCCCAAGCGGGTTCCACAGCAGTTTCGACAACACCTGTGGATGAAACTGGAAGGAGGTCGAATTCCACCTTTCCCTGCTCGGTCCAGATCGCTGGAACATCGCCTATCTGCTTATTTATCAACAGCTTGGAACATTCATCCACAGCCTCGCTCTTGTTCACAACAGCCATCCCGGCCACCGCCAGGGCTTCACGCTGAGCCTCCGGCAGCGGCTCGCCACGTCCCATCGCCTGGGCATCCAGCACAATCACCAAAGGCTGCACCACCAACACGCCCAGCCACGGTGCCTGGCCCAACTGCCGCAGCAGTTGCAACGGATGCCCAAGCCCCGACGGCTCGATGAACAGCCGGTCCGGGCGAGCCTTGCGCAACAGGCGCCCGAGCCCGACCTGGAACGGCATGCCGTTGACGCAGCACAGGCAACCCCCCGCCACTTCACCGATGGCGATCCCGTCCTCGTCGCGGCTGAGCAAGGCAGCATCCAGCCCGACCTGGCCGAACTCGTTGACCAGCACTGCCCAACGCTCGCCCTGCGGGCGCTGCGCCATCAACTGCCGGATCAGGCTGGTCTTGCCGGCACCCAAGGGTCCGGCAATCACGTGGGTGGGGATGTTTTGCAGCATGGGGTCACTTCGCAGCGGATTTGCCCCCACTATGCCCCGTCATGCCAACCAGTCAAGGCTCAGCAGCAAGCGGGGCTGCTGGCTGGGCGGCGAGCGGTGGATAAGTCCAGCGCCTTCGTTACCGATCCATTTCTCGCCCTTGAGCAAGGCCACGTCGCCGGTTTGCAGTTGTTGAATGTTATCCACAGGCGCTGGAGCCAGGTGCAAACCTACCCGTTCCACCGCGCCCTCCTCCAACCAATCGCTGCCAGGGCCGACATAAGTGGTCAGCAACCGCAGAGGGACGTTATCCACATGGAAGCGTGGGCACATGGCGCCTTGCAGTACGCGCAAGCGCAA
The DNA here is from genome assembly GCF_005080685.1 of Pseudomonas putida. Taxonomy (NCBI): domain Bacteria; kingdom Pseudomonadati; phylum Pseudomonadota; class Gammaproteobacteria; order Pseudomonadales; family Pseudomonadaceae; genus Pseudomonas; species Pseudomonas putida. The sequence goes on from NZ_CP039371.1 coordinate 6,461,814, forward strand.
GCCAACGCGCCGGGCGCCGAGCAGGTAGGTGTAGGCCGAAACCAGCCAGGTCACGTCGGCCACGAAGGCCTCGTAACCGTGCAGGTCCGCAGCTTCCGGCAGCAAGCCGGGCAGCAGCACCGGTTCATGCTCGCTTACCTCAACGACCCGCTGGTCCGCCAGTGGCTGGCCGAGGCTGATCACTAGGGCTGCGAAGTCTTCAAGCTGCGCCGGCAGGCGTCGCTGCCAAACAGCCATGTTGACGCCGTCGTGGAAGATTTCCGCCATCACCTTCGGCGATTCCCCGTAGATCTGGCGGATATCCACAGGGCGCTGCGCCAGCTTCATGCAGCCTCCTCGGCAAGCCATGGGCCAAAGGGGTCTTCCAGGCGCAGCCAGGCCATGGGGCCCTGCTCCATCTCTTCATCGCTCAACAGGCAGGCATCCAGCTCTGTGGATAACTTTGCTAAGTCGATATTTTGCCCGATGAACACCAGCTCCTGGCGGCAATCGCCGGTTTCGGCGCTCCAGTGCTTGAGGATCTCGGCGCTACCCTGCTCATCCTGTGGCCAATGTTCACGCGGTACGAAACGCCACCAGCGGCCAGCCAGACCGTGGCGCATCATGCCGCCGGCCTGGGACCAACTGCCGGCCTCCTGGAACTTGCTGGCCAGCCAGAAAAAGCCTTTGGAACGCAGCAAGCGACCATTACTCCAGTCCCTGTGGATAAAATCGAAGAAGCGTTGTGGATGCAGGGGCCGGCGCGCTACCCAAGTGCTTGCAGCGATGCCGTACTCCTCGGTTTCCGGCACGTGTTCGCCACGCATCTCGCGCAGCCAACCCGGCGATTGCGCGGCCTGGTCGAAGTCGAACAGCCCCGTATCGAGGATACGCGCGAGCGGCACCTGACCCATGACCATCGGCACGATCTGCGCACGGGCGTTGAGGCTGCGCAGAATCGCCGTGAGCTCTTCACGTTCATGCTGGCTGATCAGGTCGATCTTGCTCAGCAACAGCACATCGGCGAACTCCACCTGTTCGATGAGCAGGTCACTGATCGAACGCTCATCGTCTTCACCAAGGGTCTCTCCCCGGCTGGCCAAGGCATCGGCGGCCTGGTAATCACGCAGGAAGTTCAGGCCGTCGACCACGGTAACCATGGTGTCGAGCCGCGCCATGTCCGACAGGCTGCGCCCCTGCTCGTCACGAAAGGTGAAGGTTTCGGCCACCGGCAGTGGCTCGGATATGCCCGTGGACTCGATCAGCAGGTAATCGAAACGGCCTTCACGCGCCAGGCGAGCCACTTCCTCGAGCAGGTCTTCACGCAGGGTGCAGCAGATGCAGCCGTTGCTCATCTCCACCAGTTTTTCTTCAGCGCGATTAAGGGTGACGTCGCGCTGCACCTCGCTGGCATCGATGTTGATTTCACTCATATCGTTGACGATCACCGCGACGCGCAGCGCGTCCCGGTTGCGCAAGACGTGGTTGAGCAAGGTGCTCTTGCCGGCTCCGAGGAAGCCGGACAGTACGGTAACAGGAAGGCGATTGGACATTGGCAAGACCTCGTCAGGCGGACGCATTCGAAACGATGCATTGCACAATGTTATAAAGTAACAATACAATTTCGCCAAGCCACATTCGTCGCGAGCGTATCCGCACATGCAAAACCACCTGGTCCGAGCCGTCCTGTCGTTGATGCTCGTGTGCCCTTTACCGGTTCTGGCAATGGCGCCCGCGAACGGCTTAGCGCTCTGCACCCGAAGCGCAACGTTATTGGCATGCCAGGGCGCAAACGGCAGCTATTACAGCGTGCGCACCGAAGGCAGCCACTTTTACCTGCGCGGCTTCGACAGCGAGACCCGCAGGCTCTGGGCACAAACCAACAGCCGTTACGGCACGCTGACGTTTTTCACAGGCCTGGCCAGCGATGGCGAAGCCTGGTTCGGTTACAGCCGACGCGTTGGCTGGACCACGCTTAACCGCGTCTCCAGCTCCAGCGGCCAACGCTTCAATCTGCATTGCAGCCTGGTTGGCGGTTGCCGCTGACCCTTCATTACCGGTACTCCAGATGACCAGCCTCACGCTTCCCGACATCGCCATCCAGTCACAAGCCCAAGCCACCCCTCTGGATTGGGTCGGCATGTGCGGCATCGCGCTACCCATCCAGATCGACGGGTGTAGCGTGCTGGCCAAGGCCGACGCTGGCGTCAGCCTGGTGGATGGCAAATCGCGTGGCATTCATATGTCGCGGCTCTATCTCGCGCTCGAATCCATCGAGCAACAGCCGCTCACCTCGCTGAGCCTTCGCCACCTGCTGGCTGACTTCCTCGCTACTCATGAGGGGCTTTCCGACTCGGCCTATGTGCGCCTGACATTCGATTTCCCCCTGAAAAGACCTGCACTCGTCAGTCCGCTGGCAGGCTGGAAAGGTTACGCCGTCACATTAGATGCGAGGATCGAAAATGAAATGTTCCACGTGGAACTATCGGTCGACGTTCCCTATTCATCCACTTGCCCATGCTCGGCGGCTCTCGCCAGACAACTGATCCAGCAACAGTTCGAAGCCGATTTCACCGGAAAAAATCTGGACCGCGACAAGGTGCTGGATTGGCTGGGCAGCAGCCAAGGCATCGTGGCAACGCCGCATAGCCAGCGCAGCCAGGCCAGGGTTCAGGTACGACTACGCAACCATCAGACCCAACTGCCGCTCACTGATTTGATCGATGAGATCGAGGGCAGCCTGGGCACGGCGGTACAGACCGCCGTGAAGCGCGCCGACGAGCAGGCCTTCGCCTTGGCCAATGGACAGAACCTGATGTTTTGCGAAGATGCGGCAAGACGGGTACACAATGCCCTGCGCCAGCAAACCTGGGTAACGGGGTTCACCGTGCGTGTGGAACATGCAGAGAGCCTGCATGCCCACGACGCGGTTGCGGTCAGCCGCTGGCAGTGGTGAGGCCGGTCAGGTTCGTGGCTTGACCGTGCCACAGTCATTGCCCAACCACACGGCACGGGTATTCATGCTGCCCTGCTGCTGAACGCCCGAGGCATTGAACGTGCCGCTGACCTGAGTGGTGAACTCCTTGTCGCTGAGGAAAGTGGCCTGCCCACTGCCCTGTGCCTTGGGGCAGCTGAACTGAAACTTCCAGACATTGCCCGTGCGGTCGGTGATCTTCTGGGTGCAGCCCGACTGCGGGTCTTGGAGCGGGATGTCATTGGTCGCGACCTGCTCAGGCGTGAGGCACGAGCGCACGCCCTTGCCGCCGACGGTGACACCCTGCTTGGCCAGGGTCCCCTCCAGCATCGCGCGTTGCTCGGGCGGCAGATTTTTCAACTGCCCGAGCATGAACTCCATGTCCGGTAATGGCTTTCCATCGACCTGCATGTTGCTGGTAGTCAGCTCCCACAAGCCAGGTTGCAACATCTGCGCTTGCACCAACGCGCTGCTCAGGCCAAGGGGCAAAGCCAACAGTGATGCCAACACGGGCAGACGATTCTTCATGGATGAACGCTCCTCGAAATAAGCCGGCCAACCGGCCGGGCTGAGTCTTAGACGCCAATACCGCAGGTGGGTTGCAAGCCGTCACGGGAACGTGTTCTGTTACCCATAGTGTATTCGCCAAGCAGGATGCGTATGGATTATCACAGCCCGTATTTCTTCGGTTACGTACTCGGCCTTATTCATCTGCTGGGTATCATCGCCGCCCTGCACGCGTTGTTCACCGTGCGCACCGCCCAGGGTGCCATCGCCTGGGCGATGTCGCTGTTCTTCATACCTTACTTCACGCTCATTCCCTACCTGGTTTTCGGCGCCCGTTCGTTTTATGCCTACATCCAGGCCAGGCGCCAGGCCAACCAGGAAATGCACGTGGCCATGGCCAACCTCAACTGGCGGCCGTGGGTCGAGGAAGCGCTCACCGCCCGCGAGTCCGCCAGCTACGCAGCCCTGCGTGCGATGCCGAAACTGGGGCGGATGCCATGCCTGGCCAACAACCGGGTCAAGCTGCTGATCGATGGCGAGGCCACCTTCGACGCCATTTTCAGCGCCATCGCCGATGCGCGTGAAGTGGTGCTGGTGCAGTTTTTCATCATCCACGACGATGCCCTGGGCAAGTCGCTGCAGCAGCTGTTGCTGCGCAAGGCGGCCGAGGGCGTGAAGGTGTACGTGTTGTATGACCGGGTCGGCAGCCATGCCCTGCCAGCACGCTACAGCCAGACGCTACGTGAGGGGGGTGTACAGATCCATGCGTTCGCCACCCGACGCGGCTGGTTCAACCGCTTCCAGGTCAACTTCCGCAATCACCGCAAGATCGTCGTGGTCGATGGTCTGGTCGGCTTTCTGGGTGGGTTGAACGTGGGCGACGAATACCTCGGTGGCAACCCGCACCTGTCACCCTGGCGCGATACTCACGTCGAGGTCAGCGGTCCGGTACTGGCCTGCCTGCAGGAATCATTCGCCGAGGACTGGTACTGGGCGGCGCGGGAGCTGCCGCCGTTGATCCTGCCTGATAGCTACCCCGACGACGGCGTGCTGTGCCAGGCACTGGCCAGCGGGCCGGCCGACCCGCAGGAAACCTGTTCGCTGTTCTTCCTCGAGGCCATCCATTCCGCGACCCAACGGGTGTGGATCACCAGCCCCTACTTCATCCCCGACGAGGCGATCTTCGCCGCCCTGCGCCTGGCGGTGCTGCGCGGGGTCGATGTACGGGTGCTGATCCCGTCCCGGCCGGACCACAAGATCGTCTATGCGGCATCCAGCCTGTTCGCCTTCGAAGCGGTGCGCGCGGGTGTGCGCATGTTCCGTTACCAACCCGGGTTCATGCACCAGAAGGTGGTGTTGGTAGATGACGAGGTGAGCGCCATCGGCAGTGCCAACCTGGACAACCGCTCGTTCCGGCTCAACTTCGAGATGACCTTGCTCACCGTCGACCGGACGTTCGCCGACCAGGTGGAGACGATGCTGCTTCATGACTTCGAGCTGGCGAGGGAGATTACCGCCGAGGACAGCCAGGACACCCATCGGATCCAGCAGTTGGGGATGCGCATTGCGCGATTGATTTCGCCGATTCTCTAACGGGCTTCTGCGGCCCTATCGCCGGCAAGCCGGCTCCACAGGATGTGCGGAGCGGGCTTGCGGCGAGGGGTTCGGATCAGCGGTAGAGGTCTTCGCGGGTCCAGGGCAGATCGTGGTGCCCATCGGCGAAAGGCTTCACAGCCAGGATCTGGTGCAGGTTGATCCAGCCCTTCTCGAAGGCATAGGCGCACCCGGCCAGGTACAGGCGCCAGATCCGTAGGGTCTTCTCTGGCACCAGCGCGGCGGCACGGTGTAGCTGGTTCTCGAGATTCTCGCTCCAGTGGTGGAGGGTCTTGGCGTAGTGCAGGCGCAGACTCTCGACGTCCACCACTTCCAGCCCGGCTTCACAGATGCTCGCGCTGATCATCGACAGGTGCGGGAGCTCGCCGTGGGGGAACACGTAGCGATCGATGAACTCACCGGCACCCCGCCCTACTGGCCGGCCATCGACGTGCTTGGCGGTGATGCCGTGGTTCATCACCAGTCCACCTTCGCGCACGGCGCCGAACAGCTTCTGGCAGTACAGCGCCAGGTTGGCATGGCCGACGTGCTCGAACATGCCGACACTGACCACCTTGTCGAAACGGCCATCCTGCGGCAGGTCGCGGTAGTCGAGAATTTGCAGGTCGACCTTGTCGGCCAGCCCTTCGTCCTGCACCCGTTGGCGGCCAAGCTTCAGTTGCTCCTTGCTCAGGGTGATACCGAACACCTGGGCGCCGTATTCGCGGGCAGCGAAGCGCGACAACCCACCCCAGCCACAGCCGACATCCAGCAGGTAGTCGCCGGCCTGCAGACGCAGCTTGCGGCACAGGTGATCGAACTTGTCCTGCTGGGCCTGATCCAGGGTATTGTCCGGCTCACGGAAATAGGCGCAGGAATAGGCCATGTCCTGGTCGAGCCAGAGCTGGTAGAACTCATTGGAAACGTCGTAGTGGTACGAGATGGCCTCGGCATCGGTGTCCTTGTCGTGCGACTGACGTGTGGGGAGCACCTCGTCCTCGTCGCTCAACAAGGCTTCGCTCAGCTCGTCGCACACCCGAATGGCTTCGCCGATATCACCTTCCAGCTCGATCTTGCCTTCGACGAAGGCGGTACCCAGTTCATCCATGCTGGGATGGGTCAGCTGGGTAATCAGCTGAGGCTCCTTGATCAGGATGGTCACCTGCGGGCTCGGCCCGAGGTCGAAATGGTTACCGTCCCACAATTTCAGACGTAGCGGCAGATGCAGGCTCTGCAGTGCAGGTGGAAGTTGCGCAAGCATGAACGACCCTCCTATCCATTTACGGGCACGACCCATGGCATTTTGAACGCCACCGGAACAGGGTAGTTCATTCGTAGGGAGTTTCCTGCTTACCAGACCATGGTCTAGAGCGGTTCCTGCGCAAAAGGGACGTTAACTGGCGGGGTCGCTGTTTTCCCAATACCATTCGTGCGCGCCTTCGATCAAACCAGCGGAGCCCTTGGGTGAGCATCAATTTCGACCTGAACGACCTGAAAGCCTTCCGCGCCGTTGTCGAGCAAGGCAGCTTTCGCCGCGCCGCCGACACCATCCGTATCACCCAGTCGGCCCTGAGCCGGCGCATCGAGAAGCTCGAGTCGGCACTGGGGGTGAAACTGCTGGAGCGCACCACGCGCAAGGTTTCGCTGACCAATGTCGGGCGCGCCTTCCTGCCCCAGGTCGAACGCCTGCTCGACGACCTCGACCTGGCCCTGCTCAGCGTCGGCGACGGTGGCGCGCTGCGGACCGGCACCCTGACCATCGCCTGCGTCCCATCAGCCGCTTACTACTTCATGCCCCACGCCATCCGCGCTTTTCATGGGCAATACCCGAAAGTGCGGATCAACCTGTATGACGCTTCCGCAAACGAGGTAAGTGCCGCGGTAGCCTCGGGCGAAGCGGACTTCGGCCTGAGCTTCACCGGCAACCTGGCTCCGGAGATCGAATTCAGTACCCTGCTCGAGGAACGCTACGTCATCGCCTGCAGGCAGGATCACCCACTGGCGCAGCGCGAGGTCGTGAGCTGGGCAGAAGCCTACCAGCATGACTACATCACCCTGGGCAAATCATCGGGCAATCGCCTGGTGCTGGACCGGGCCCTGGCCGGTATGCCGGTGCCCAAGGAAAGCGTGTGCGAGGCCAGGCACGTGACCACCTTGCTGGGCCTGATCGAAGCGGGACTGGGCATTGCCGCAGTCCCTTCGATCGCCCTGCCGCTGACGCCCCACCCGGTGCTCGCCAGCGTTGCGCTGGTCGAGCCGGAGGTCACCCGCAAGATGGGGCTGATCAAGCGCCGCGGCCGCACGCTGACACCGGCGGCGCTGGAAATGGTGCGGCTGATCCGCGAGCTGCCCGGCGTGCTAGCGGGCGACTGAGTCCAGGCCTGTGGCCTGCACCGCCGGCTGCACCGCGGGCGACGCCAGGTAGTCTAGCAACTGCCGGGCCTCGGCCGGGTGCTCGGCCGCCTTGGGAATACCCGCAGCGAAGCGCGTCACCGATTGCAGGCTCTCCGGTATCTTGCCCACGTAGGTCACGCCAGGCACCGGGAGCAATTCTGCGACTTGTTGGAAGCCCACTTCATAGGTGCCCTTGGCGACTTGCGAGGCCACGGGGATGCGCTCCACCATCGTGCTCTTGCCGACAAGCTGGTCGGCGATGCCCAGCTTCTTGTACAGCTGCTTCTCGATGTACACGCCGCTGGCGCTGTCCGAGTAGGCCACCGACTTGGCCGCCAGCAAGGTCTGCTTCAGTTCGGCGGCGGTGCCGATCGCGGGCTTGGGCTGCCCTGCCCTGACCACCATGCCGATGCGCGAATCGGCCAGCTCCACACGTGAGGCCGGGTCGACCTTGCCTTGGCGAATCAACTCGTCCAAGGCATAGCCGACCATGATCACCACGTCGGCATGCTCGCCACGCGCCAGCCGGTTCGGGATCGCCTCGGGCGCCTTGCCCATGGAGGGTCCCAGCACGGTGACCAGCGTGTCGCCGCTGCGCTTGGCGTACTGGGGGCCGAGTTGCTGGTAGGCGGCGGTAAAGCCGCCCGAGGTCATCACGGTCAGTTCCGCAGCCTGGGCGAGACCGCAACTGGCGACCAGGGCAGCGGCCAGCAGCGCTTTCATCGGGCGGCTCATGCTGCCACCGGTGCGCGGTTGCCCAGCCGGCGATAGAGCATCCAGGTGGCGACGAATGCACAGAGCGCGGCGAACATCAGCCAATAGGCCGGCGCAGCCTTGTCGCCGGTGGCGTGGATCATCCAGGTGGAAATGGCCGGGGTGAAGCCACCGAAAATCGCGGTCGCCAGGCTGTAGGCCAACGAGAAGCCCGCTACCCGCACTTCAACCGGCATGATTTCGGTCAGCGCCGGGATCATCGCGCCGTTGTACAGGCCATACAGGAACGAGAACCACAGCAGGACTTCGAGCATGTGGCCGAAGGTCGGCGCCTGGGCCAGGAACGACAGCGCCGGATACGCGCTGAGCACGGTCAGCAGCGACATGGCGCTGAGCAGCGGCTTACGCCCGAAACGATCGCTCAAGGCGCCGCCGATGGGCAACCAGAAGAAGTTGGACACCCCTACCAGCAGGGTCACGATCAGCGCTTCGCTGGTGCTCAACTGCAGCACGGTCTTACCGAAGGTCGGGGCATACACGGTGATCATGTAGAAGGCGGTAGTGGTCATGGCCACCATCAGCATGCCCAGCACGACCACGCGGGCATTGGCGAACAGCGTGGCGAGCACGGCCTTCATGCTCGGCCGATGCTTGCGGGCGGTGAACTCTTCGGTCTCCTGCAGGTTGCGGCGCAAGATGAAGATCATCGGGATGATCAGGCAGCCCACGCCAAATGGCACGCGCCAGCCCCACTCGGCGATCTCGCCGGCCGACAGCCACTGATTGAGGCCGAAGCCCAGGGCGGCGGCGACGACGATCGCGACCTGCTGGCTGGCCGACTGCCAGCTGGCGTAGAAGCCCTTGTGCCCGGGCGTGGCCATTTCTGCCAGGTACACCGACACGCCACCGAGCTCGGCACCCGCCGAGAACCCTTGGAGCAGGCGCCCGAGCAGCACCAACGCCGGCGCCCATAGCCCGATACTGGTGTAGCCAGGCACCAGCACGATCAGCAGGGTGCCGCTGGCCATGATGCCGAGGGTGACGATGAGCCCTTTGCGGCGGCCGACATCATCGATATAGGCGCCCAGGATGACCGCGCCGAGCGGGCGCATGAGGAACCCTGCGCCGAAGGCGGCGAAGGTCATCATCAGCGAGGCGAATTCGTTGGAGGCCGGGAAGAACGCGGCCGCGATGTGGGTGGCGTAGAAGCCGAACAGGAAGAAGTCGAACTGTTCGAGGAAGTTTCCGGACGTGACCCGGAAGACCATACCGGCTTTTGACGTGCCCTTGGGCGCCGGATGTGACGGCAGACTCATGGTGGATCTCCAGCTTTTTTTAAAATTTGTAAGTGCTTGTTGCTGGAATGATCGGCGAAAGTGGGGTTGAGGATAATCGCTGAATTTTCATCGATTGATGCGTGGATGCGATCAATTAGAAGGAATGGTCGTTGGAAAATCAATCAAACAACCTACTTTGTCCCAGCTAACGCGTCGCATGCATTCTGACGCTCATCATGTGAGCGCACACTTCGGCTGTGTATGCCCAAGTGCCTTGATTAAACGTCTCGGTGAAAGTACTGACACTGAGCGCGCAGTAATTGCTAACTTAGAAAGATGGCTCCTGCCACCCTCGCTGCTCTGTCGGACGAGCTTCTGAAGAGCGAGGGGAGCGCTCAAGCTTGCCGGTTTCGACGAAGTGTTGGAAGCGTAAATTGCCAAAGTGGGCGGCCGCCGACATTACTGCGACAGAATCGAGTTTTCCCTTGTGTACGCGACGTCTTGGTTTCGGCTGGCCGGAGCCCGAGCCGGTCGAGTTGCTATATCCAAGCGTCTGAATCCCTTCCATGGAGTCATGACCCTGTTTCAACACGAGCGGCGCTCCGTATATCAGTCAATTTGGTGATGCAGACTGCACATTGCCACCGGCACGCCCCGTTGAGCGGTGATTCCAATCGTCTCAGGGTCGCAAAAAACTACGTGCTGGCATGTAGTTATTCAGGCACTCAAGGGTGTGCTGCTCAGCTCGCCCGTTGCCGAATGCCATGCTCAGGACGGTATCAAACTTTTTGGCATTCGTGGTCGTTTCCTTGCCGTAAGCGACCTTCGAAGTGATGTGTCCATGGCCGTACATATCGATGGCCTTCACTAGCAACGACTCCAAGCATTCAACCCTTTGATACAGGATAGCCTTGGCAAGCTCGCAATCAGATTTGTAAATCGCGCTGAGAAAATTCTTATCCCCCGTGGTAAGGGTAAAGTTCTCGCTTTGCGAGTGAAAGTTTTCAGCGTGGAGTGTCAACTGCAGCTCCCCGTCGTGAACCCCATCAAGAAGCATCAGTTGCTCAAGCAAGTCGATATTTTCTTGGGCCGCCCCCAGCTTTTGGCAGGAATCGACCATCTGACACAGTCGATCAAAAGCAGTCGGATTGCCCAGGCGCTTATCCAGGCATTTGTCCGGGTTGTTCAGGTAAAGGGAATACGGGGCATCTCCAAGCACATAGCAGTCCGCAAAGCTGCAATTGAGCACTGTTAACGCTTCATCGACAAGATCGCATTGGGCCAGTGCTACCAGGACATCATTGTCAGCGAGCACGATCATCTATGCGATAAGGTTCCGAAGCAGGTGCTCGCTGTCAGGATCAAGTCCATCAGCCAAATTGCCGAGCGCACGCTCACGTACCACATCTTGGTCGGTGGTCTGCCCCGATATTTCTTTCACTGCGCTCACACAGAGTGGAAAAAGCTTGGGAGCGTTGTGGGCAACGTTCAATACAGCATGAGTCGGGTCAATTTGACGCTCCCTTCCGAAACGGATGGCAGTATCAGCAAGCGGGCGGGCCTGCATAAGCCGAGGTAGTGTCAATCGTGTATCCGCATTCCCTGTCAACAACTCGATAGCAAATCGGTCGGCTTCGATTTCTTGGTAGTTCCGCCCTTCCTCGGACTCATGCTTCTTGATCTCATCGTCAACGATTGCACCGTTCTCTGAAAGGTGCCCCAATGCGATATGACCCAATTCATGAGCAAGGTGGAACAACAGAAATCCCTGCTTGCGAACGTTCGACAGCACAATAGAAGGCCGACCTTTGATCGACATGGCGATGCCATCCATTTTCTTGCGACCCAGCAACGGAGAGGCAAGGTGGAGAACCGGGATTCCACTCTCCCAGCACAGATCTAAAATCTGCTTTAGCCCGACCCACTGAGCGCCGCCGCCGAGAATCCGAGCACGAATCTGCGCAGCGCTCGCTGGGAGCGGCGAATACTTGCCATCCATTGCATTGAGGGCGATACGGGAACCACTCTTAGCTAATGCAACTGCTACAGCAACATCGTCCTCTGAAGTCTTCGCAGAGAGCTTGAAGCGCTTTTCGTTTGGCAAATCGAACGCCACCCGAGGGGGATTCTCGCTGAATGCTCTGATCTGGAGGCTCAATGCCTTAGCTAGATAGATCTTAGCTCGCTGGGCAGCCCCGGGAGTCGCCTCAATTTCAGCCGACCACCACTCAGGCATAAGACTCGCCAGATTTCTCTTGGACAGGCCGTAGCTGTGGAGGGCGGAATAGATGCTCTGAATGTCAGTCATGCTCAGCCCTCCGTGGGTAAATACGCAGATGAAATGATGGCGTTTAGACGGCTCAATCGAATTGGGAGGTCACCAACATGATCAAAATGATAGCATTCTCTTCCATATTCCCATAGACGATTGCCTCAATGGGATCAATGAACACTACGTCCTTTGGATGCATCGCTTACCTTAAATTGATCAGGCCTGCTTTTCTTGGCATAGGACAACGAGATCAATAGGAAGGTCGCAGATCGGCCGACTCACTCGCTCGTGAGCGTTTCCGAGCCGCCTCTGGACGAATCGGTTCACTCATACTCGTTCGGACCCGGCACCAAAGATTCGAAACCATTGAACATTAAACAAAACGCCAGTTCTATTTCAGACTAACCCGATTTCTTGTAGGGCATTTCCGATTCATACTCCTAGGCCTGCCAAACCATTGCTACTGCTGGAATGGGGGCCTAGTCTCGGGGCGTCGCTGCCAAATCGGCGACCGGCTTTGACAGGCCGATCCTTCTCTCCGAGCACGTACACGCTTCATGGCGGCAGTACGTGGGGCACCTCGTGTGCGCCGAGCCTCCGGAGTCCTCGGTCTGTCAACCCGCGTACCGCTGCCACCCTCTTGTTTGACAGCTCGTTGGTTGCAGCCCAATCGACTCCGGAGTTGTATATGCGCAAGAATATCCCCGATCCACCCGCTTCCTCCCTCGAATCCTTCATCGCTCTGCAAGACACACTCACGCAGGCATCAGAGCACGTCATCTGCGCCCTTTCCGTGGCCAGTCAATCCGTGATGCTCAACCCTGCCAGCCCAAGCTCGAAGATCATGCGAGCCGTGATCCATGAGATGGCGACTGTGCAGGCCTTGTTGGCGTTTGCTGAAGAGCATGCGCAGATGCGAGCGCATCTGCCAGCCGAGCCGCGAACACTGCATTAAGTGATGTGTTGTCAGGGCGGGCCCTTTCGCGGGCAAGCCCCTCCCACAGGGTCAGCACAGTCCTCAATAACAGTGGGGCACCTGTAGGAGCGGGCTTGCCCGCGAAAGGGCCCCGCCCAGACAGCCAAATTTTCGAAGGGAGATCGACAATGACCAAAGACGCCGTAACACCGGGCGAAACCCGTTTCTACCAAGGCGAAGGCCAAACCCAACCGCTGTTTCGTATCGAACCGGGCATCCACTGCCAGTTCGCCCGCGAACAAGCCTCGGAATTGATGGGCTACGCGCGGGACATGACCCTGGACGGCCTGATGGAGCGAAACCACACGCTGATCTGGGCCTCGTACTACCTCAATGCCCTGGCCAAGGCACTGCTCGACGATGCCGAGATCGGGATGATGCAAGCCAGGACCCGTTAACGAAAAAGCCCCGCAGGCCAGAACCTGCGGGGCTTTCAAACGATGATGCGACCTACCGGGACGCTAACGCCAGTCCCTCACTCCACCGTCACCGACTTCGCCAGATTACGCGGCTGATCCACATCCGTGCCCTTGAGCACCGCCACGTAGTACGACAGCAACTGCAACGGAATGGTGTACAGGATCGGCGCCAGCGCATCGATGATGTGCGGCACCTTGATCACATGGGTGCCCTCGCCATTGGTCATGCCCGCATGTTCATCGGCGAACACCACCAGCTCACCACCTCGCGCGCGCACTTCCTGCAGGTTCGACTTGAGCTTCTCCAGCAGTTCGTTGTTCGGCGCCACGGTCACCACCGGCATGTCGCTGTCCACCAGCGCCAGCGGGCCATGCTTGAGCTCGCCGGCCGGGTAGGCTTCGGCGTGGATGTAGGAGATCTCCTTGAGCTTCAGCGCGCCTTCCATCGCCACCGGATACTGGGCGCCGCGACCGAGGAACAAGGTGTGGTGCTTGTCGGCGAACAGCTCGGCGGTTTTCTCCACGGTGCTGTCCATGGCCAGGGCTTCGCCCAGGCGGGTCGGCAGGCGACGCAGCTCTTCGACCAACTCGGCTTCCACGCCAGCCTCGAGGGTACCGCGCACCTGGCCCAAGGCCAGGGTTAGCAGCATCAGCGACACCAGCTGGGTGGTGAAGGCCTTGGTCGAGGCTACGCCGATTTCCGGGCCAGCCAGGGTCAGCAGGGTCAGGTCGGACTCACGTACCAGCGAGCTGATGCCGACGTTGCAGATCGCCAGGCTGCCGAGGAAGCCCAGCTCCTTGGCGTTGCGCAAGGCGGCCAGGGTGTCGGCGGTTTCGCCGGACTGGGAAATCGAAACGAACAGGGTGTCGGGCTGCACCACCACCTTGCGGTAGCGGAACTCGCTGGCGACTTCGACCTGGCACGGAATACCGGCCAGGCTCTCCAGCCAGTAACGGGCGACCATGCCGGCGTGGTAACTGGTGCCGCAAGCGACGATCTGCACATTGCGCACGTTGGCGAACAGCTCGGCCGCCTGCGGGCCGAATGCCTGCACCAAGACGTGATCCTTGCCCAGACGGCCTTCCAGGGTGCGCTGCACCACGGCGGGCTGCTCGTGGATCTCCTTGAGCATGAAGTGACGATAGGCACCTTTGTCGGCGGCCTCGGCGCCTTCGTGGTATTGCACCACTTCACGCTGTACCTGGGCACCAGCCTGGTCCCAGATGGTCACCTGGTCGCGGCGGATCTCGGCGATGTCGCCCTCCTCCAGGTACATGAAGCGGTCGGTGACCTGGCGCAGGGCCAATTGGTCGGAAGCCAGGAAGTTCTCGCCATGGCCCAGGCCGATCACCAGCGGGCTGCCGCTGCGGGCTGCGACCAGGCGGTCGGGTTGTTTCACGCTGATCAGCGCCAGGCCGTAGGCACCGTGCAGGCGCTTGATCGCCGCCTTGAGCGCGCTGGCCAGATCCGGAATGCTCTTGAGGGTGTGGTGGATCAGGTGGACGATCACCTCGGTATCGGTCTGCGAGGCAAACACGTAGCCCAGGCCCTTGAGCTCTTCACGCAGTTCTTCGTGGTTCTCGATGATGCCGTTGTGCACCACGGCGACTTCGTTGCCGGAGAAATGCGGGTGGGCATTGCCTTCGGTCGGCGCGCCGTGGGTGGCCCAGCGGGTGTGGGCGATGCCCAGCTGGCCGACCAGCGGGTTGGCGGTATTGGCCGCTTCCAGCTCGGCGACCTTGCCGATGCGGCGCAGGCGCTGGAGTTCGCCTTGTTGGGTATAGACGGCCAGGCCGGCGCTGTCATACCCGCGGTACTCCAGGCGCTTGAGGCCTTCGATCAGGATGGCTGTGATGTTGCGCTCGGCTACTGCACCGACGATTCCACACATGGTCATTGCTCCTGGCTGATCGCGGCACAGATCAGGTTGATGCCGCGGGCTTGTATCTGTTCGCGTGCCGCTGCGGGCAGGCGTTCGTCTGTGATCAGGGTGTTCACGCTGCCCCAGGGCAGCTCGAGGTTGGGTATCTTGCGCCCGACCTTGTCGGACTCGACCATCACGATCACTTCACGGGCCACTTCGGCCATCACCCGGCTCAGGCCGAGCAGCTCGTTGAACGTGGTGGTGCCGCGGGTAAGGTCGATGCCATCCGCGCCGATGAAAAGCTGGTCGAAATCGTAGGAGCGTAGTACCTGCTCGGCGACCTGGCCCTGAAACGATTCGGAATGCGGGTCCCAGGTGCCGCCGGTCATCAGCAGCACCGGCTCGTGTTCGAGTTCGCTGATGGCGCGGGCGACATTCAACGAGTTGGTCATCACCACCAACCCAGGCTGGCGGCCCAGCTCGGGGATCATCGCGGCGGTGGTGCTGCCGCTGTCGATGATGATGCGGGCGTGTTCGCGGATGCGGGCAACCGCGGCGCGGGCGATGGCCTTCTTGTAGGCCGACACCGGCTGGGCGGCTTCGCCGAGCATCTCTTGCGGCACGGGCACCGCGCCACCGTAGCGACGCAACAACAGGCCGTTGGCCTCCAGGGCGGCGAGGTCCTTGCGGATGGTCACTTCCGAGGTTTCGAAACGGCGGGCCAGGGCGTCCACGCTGACCTCACCCTGCTCGGAGAGCAAGGCCAGGATGTTGTGACGGCGCTGGGGGGTGTTTCGTTTCGACATGGGCGCTTAAGTTTCGATTCGAAAGATAATGGTTGCAATCAAAACCTAAGATCGCCGATTCGTCAAGCTGTGGATAAGTTTAAAGACGAATTCGTCCTTTGTAGGAGCGGGTTCACCCGCGAACACGGGCAAGGCCCGTGCCATACACCGAGGCGTCTTCTTCGCGGGTAAACCCGCTCCTACAGGGGCCGGGTAAAGCAACAAAAAAGCCGACTTATTCACATAAGTCGGCTTTCGATCGAAACAGCTGTGTATAACTCAGCTCTTCTTCATCTTCTCCGGCCGCTTCCAGCCATCGATATTACGCTGGCGCGCACGCGCCACCGCCAATTGGCCCGCTTCCACGGTCTGGGTCACGGTCGAACCCGCTGCCGTGGTCGCGCCATCCTTGATATCCACAGGCGCCACCAACGAGTTGTTGGAGCCAATGAACACATCCTCGCCCATCACTGTCTTGAACTTGTTGGCGCCATCGTAGTTGCAGGTGATGGTGCCGGCCCCGATGTTGGTGCGCGCACCGATCTCGGCATCGCCCAGGTAGGTCAAATGGCCAGCCTTGGCACCCTCGCCCAGGTGGGCATTCTTCAACTCGACGAAGTTACCCACATGGGCCTTGGCCTCCAGCACGCTGCCCGGGCGCAGGCGAGCGAACGGGCCGGCATCGCTGCCCTCGCCCATCACCGCGCCTTCCAGATGGCTGTTGGCCTTGACCACCACGCCCTTGCGCAGGGTGCTGTTCTTGATCACGCAGTTCGGGCCGATCTGCACGTCGTCCTCGATGACCACCTTGCCCTCGAGAATCACGTTGATGTCGATCAGCACATCGCGACCGACCGTGACCTCGCCACGCACATCGAATCGCGCCGGGTCACGCAGGGTCACGCCCTGGGCCATCAGGCGGCGGCCTTCACGCAACTGGTAGTGGCGCTCGAGCTCGGACAGCTGGCGACGGTCGTTGGCACCCTGCACTTCCATCGGGTCGTGCGGCTGCTCGGTGGCCACCACCAGGCCGTCGGCCACGGCCATGGCGATGACGTCGGTCAGGTAGTACTCACCCTGGGCGTTGTCGTTGGACAGGCGGCCCATCCAATCGGCCAGGCGCGCTGCTGGCAAGGCCAGGATGCCGGTATTGCCTTCCTTGATCGCCTTCTGCGCCTCGCTGGCGTCCTTGTGCTCGACGATCGCGGTCACCTGCCCTTGGGCATCACGCACGATGCGGCCATAGCCGGTCGGATCCTGCAGGGTGACGGTGAGCAGGCCCAGTTGCCGCTCGCTGACCTTGGCCAGCAGGCGCTTCAGGGTGTCCACCTCGATCAGCGGTACATCGCCGTAGAGTACCAGCACGGTGTCGGCAGTGACCGCAGGCAAGGCTTGGGCCACGGCGTGGCCGGTGCCCAGTTGCTTGTCCTGCATGACGAAATTCAGGTCGTCGGCTGCCAGGCGTTCACGTACCAGCTCGGCACCGTGGCCGATGACCACGTGAATGCCTTGGGGCTGAAGCTGGCGCGCGCTGTGGATAACGTGGCCGAGCATGGAATTGCCGGCTACCGGATGCAGTACCTTGGGCAACGCCGAACGCATGCGGGTGCCTTGGCCTGCGGCGAGAATAACGATATCAAGGGACATTGACTGGCTACCAATCCTGGGCGGTCAGGGACGTGACCTGAGAAGAATTCAGAAAAAGAAAAAGGGTAGCCGAGGCTACCCTTTAACTCAATCGCAACGGAAGTAAGCGGCCTGGACCGGATTACTTACCCTTGCGCAATTGCTGGACGGTACGCAGCTGAGCTGCAGCTTCGGCCAGACGTGCGGCAGCCGCACCATAGTCGAAGTCCGAGCTTTTCGCGTTCAGGGCGTTCTCAGCAGCCTTGAGGGCTGCCTGAGCCTGAGCTTCGTCCAGGTCGCTAGCGCGCTGCACGGTGTCGGCAAGAACCTTGACCACGTTCGGCTGCACTTCGAGGAAGCCACCAGAGATGTAGAACACCTCGCGATCGCCACCCTGCTTGGTCAGCGTGATCGGACCTGGCTTCAGATTGGTGATCAGCGGCGCGTGGCCTGGAGCGATACCCAGATCGCCCAAGTTGCCGTGCGCAACCACCATCTCAACCAGACCGGAGAAGATTTCTCCTTCCGCGCTGACGATATCGCAATGGACTGTCATAGCCATCTGCTTGCCTCAACCTGATTAGCGCCCCTTGCGGGGCGCCGGGATTACAGTTTCTTGGCTTTCTCGATCGCTTCGTCGATGCTGCCGACCATGTAGAACGCTTGTTCTGGCAGGTGGTCGTAGTCACCTTTGAGGATGCCGCTGAAGCCAGCGATGGTGTCTTTCAGGGAAACGTACTTGCCTGGCGAACCGGTGAAGACTTCGGCCACGAAGAACGGCTGCGACAGGAAGCGCTGGATCTTACGAGCACGGGCTACCAGTTGCTTGTCGCTTTCGGACAGTTCGTCCATACCCAGGATCGCGATGATGTCCTTCAGCTCTTTGTAGCGCTGCAGAACATACTGAACGCCACGAGCGGTCTCGTAGTGCTCGTTGCCGATCACGTTCGGGTCCAGCTGACGCGAAGTCGAGTCCAGTGGATCGACCGCTGGGTAGATACCCAGGGAGGCGATGTCACGGGACAGAACGACGGTGGCGTCCAAGTGGGCGAAGGTGGTGGCTGGCGACGGGTCGGTCAAGTCGTCCGCAGGTACGTATACGGCCTGGACGGAGGTGATCGAACCTTCCTTGGTGGAGGTGATGCGCTCTTGCAGAACGCCCATCTCTTCAGCCAGGGTCGGCTGGTAACCTACTGCCGAAGGCATACGGCCCAGCAGTGCGGATACTTCGGTACCGGCCAGGGTGTAACGATAGATGTTGTCGACGAACAGCAGAACGTCGTTACCTTCGTCACGGAACTTCTCGGCCATGGTCAGGCCGGTCAGCGCTACGCGCAGACGGTTTCCTGGTGGCTCGTTCATCTGACCGTAGACCAGCGCTACTTTGTCGAGAACGTTGGAGTCCTTCATCTCGTGGTAGAAGTCGTTACCCTCACGAGTACGCTCACCCACACCAGCGAACACGGAGTAACCGCTGTGTTCCATGGCGATGTTACGGATCAGTTCCATCATGTTCACGGTCTTGCCGACACCGGCACCACCGAACAGACCCACCTTACCACCCTTGGCGAACGGGCAAACCAGGTCGATAACCTTGATGCCGGTTTCCAGCAGGTCGTTGCCGCCTGCCTGGTCAGCGAACGAAGGCGCTGGCTGGTGGATACCGCGACGCTCTTCTTCGCCGATCGGGCCGGCTTCGTCGATTGGGTTGCCCAGGACGTCCATGATACGGCCCAGAGTGGCCTTACCAACAGGAACGGAAATGGCAGCGCCAGTGTCGACGACATCCAGACCGCGCTTCAGGCCTTCGGTGGAGCCCATCGCAATGGTACGAACCACGCCGTCGCCCAGCTGCTGCTGGACTTCGAGGGTGGTTTCCGCGCCTTGTACTTTCAGCGCGTTGTATACACTCGGCACGACGTCACGTGGGAATTCCACGTCGATGACGGCGCCGATGATTTGAACGATACGTCCGCTACTCATAGCTGGATCCTCTGAATATGTGAACCGTTAAACCGCGGCAGCGCCGCCGACGATTTCCGAGATCTCCTGGGTGATCGCAGCCTGACGCGCCTTGTTGTAGATCAATTGCAGCTCTTTGATCAAATCACCGGCGTTGTCTGTGGCGTTCTTCATGGCGATCATCCGGGCCGCTTGTTCAGCAGCGTTGTTCTCGACCACCGCCTGGTAGACCTGCGACTCCACGTAACGCACCATCAAGCCGTCCAGCAGCTCTTTTGCGTCGGGTTCGTACAGATAGTCCCAGTGATGCTTGAGATCCTGATCCGGGGTTGCCACCAACGGTACCAATTGCTCGACCGTCGGTTGTTGGGTCATGGTGTTGATGAACTTGTTCGAAACCACCGAGAGGCGATCGATACGGCCGTCCAGGTAGGCGTCCAGCATCACTTTGACGGAGCCGATCAGATCGTTGATCGATGGCTCTTCGCCCAGTTGGCTGATCGCGGCTACGACGTTGCCGCCAAAGTTGCGGAAGAATGCCGCACCCTTGCTGCCGATCACGCACAGGTCGATTTCGACGCCCTGTTCGCGGGTTGCGTTCATGTCCTTGACCAGGGCCTTGAACAGGTTGGTGTTCAAGCCACCGCACAGACCACGGTCACTGCTCACCACGATATAACCGGCGCGCTTTACAGGGCGGTCGATCATGAACGGGTGGCGGTATTCCGGGTTGGCGTTGGCCAGATGACCGATCACCTGGCGGATACGCTCCGCGTAAGGACGGCTAGCAGCCATGCGCTGTTGTGCTCTGCGCATCTTGCTGACCGCCACTTTTTCCATGGCGCTGGTAATTTTTTGCGTGCTTTTGATGCTCGCAATCTTACTGCGAATCTCTTTTGCGCCTGCCATGTATCACCTATCAGGTTAGCAAGCGGGGGCCTGGGCCCCCGCTGCGGCTTACCAGGTCTGGGTGGCCTTGAACTTCTCGATACCGGCTTTCAGGCCTGCGTCGATTTCGTCGTTGAAGTCACCCTTCACGTTGATCTTCGCCATCAGTTCAGCGTGATCACGGTTGAAGAAGGCGATCAGAGCTTGCTCGAAGCTGCCGACCTTGGAGACTTCTACGTCAGTCAGGAAACCACGCTCAGCGGCGTACAGCGACAGGGCCATGTCCGCGATGGACATCGGCGCGTACTGCTTCTGCTTCATCAGCTCGGTTACGCGCTGACCATGTTCCAGCTGCTTGCGGGTCGCTTCGTCCAGATCGGAAGCGAACTGGGCGAATGCAGCCAGTTCACGGTACTGAGCCAGAGCGGTACGGATACCACCGGACAGCTTCTTGATGATCTTGGTCTGAGCGGCACCACCTACGCGGGATACCGAAACACCGGCGTTCACTGCAGGGCGGATGCCCGAGTTGAACATGGCCGATTCCAGGAAGATCTGACCGTCGGTGATGGAAATCACGTTGGTCGGAACGAACGCGGAAACGTCGCCAGCCTGGGTTTCGATGATCGGCAGGGCGGTCAGGGAACCGGTCTTGCCAGTGACTGCGCCGTTGGTGAACTTCTCGACGTACTCTTCCGAAACGCGCGATGCACGCTCCAGCAGACGGGAGTGGAGATAGAACACGTCACCTGGGTACGCTTCACGTCCTGGTGGACGGCGCAGCAGCAGGGAGATCTGACGGTAGGCAACGGCCTGCTTGGACAGGTCATCGTAAACGATCAGGGCGTCTTCACCGCGGTCACGGAAGAACTCGCCCATGGTGCAGCCGGCGTAAGGCGCCAGGAACTGCAGCGCGGCGGATTCCGAAGCACTGGCAACGACCACGATGGTGTTGGCCAGGGCGCCGTTTTCTTCCAGCTTGCGAACGATGTTGGCAACGGTGGAACGCTTCTGGCCGACAGCAACATAAACACAGAAAATACCGGAGTCTTTCTGGTTGATGATGGCGTCGATGGCCATGGCGGTCTTGCCGATCTGACGGTCACCGATGATCAGCTCACGCTGGCCACGGCCGACAGGGATCATGGCGTCGACGGATTTGTAGCCAGTCTGTACAGGCTGGTCTACCGACTTACGCCAGATCACGCCTGGGGCTACTTTCTCGACCGCGTCGGTCTGAGTGTTGCCCAGAGGACCTTTGCCGTCGATCGGGTTGCCCAGTGCGTCGACGACGCGACCCAGCAGTTCCTTACCAACCGGAACTTCCAGGATGCGGCCGGTGCACTTGGCGCTCATGCCTTCGGCGAGGGTGTCATAGGCACCCAGGATCACTGCACCTACGGAGTCTTGCTCCAGGTTCAGGGCCATGCCGTAGACGCCGCCAGGGAACTCGATCATTTCGCCGTACATGACGTCGGCCAGACCGTGGATGCGCACGATACCGTCGGATACCGAAACAACGGTACCTTCGTTACGGGCTTGGGAGCTCACATCGAGGTTGTCGATGCGGCCCTTGATAATTTCACTAATTTCGGAAGGATTGAGTTGCTGCATTGCTCTGCTGCCCCTTCAAACTCAAGATTTCAATGCTTCGGCCAGTTTCGCGATCTTGCCGCGAACAGAGCCATCGATTACCAGGTCACCTGCGCGGATGACGACGCCGCCGATCAGGCTGGCATCCTCCGACGCGTGCAGGCGCACTTCCTGGCCTAACCGTGCACTGAGAACCTTGGCGAGTTTGTCTTGCTGTTCTTGGTCCAACGCGAAGGCACTGGTGACTTCCACGTCCACGGATTTCTCTTGCTCGGCCTTGTACAGGTCGAACAGGGCGGCAATCTCCGGCAGAAGCAGGAGACGGTCGTTTTCCGCGGCAACATGAATGAAATTCTGTGCCTGTGCATTGAACTTGTCACCGCACACGTCAATGAACGTGGCGGCCTTTTCTGCGCTCGTCAGTCGCGGGGCCTTGAGCAGGCGCTGCATGGTGTCGTCTTGCGACACCGCAGCAGCCAGGCCGAGCATGGCTGACCAATTGGCCAGTTGCTGATGGGCCTGGGCATGCTCAAAGGCAGCCTTAGCGTAAGGTCGGGCCAACGTGGTCAGTTCTGCCATGATCGCCCTCGCTTAAATTTCAGCGGCCAGTTTGTTAACCAGCTCCGCATGCGCGTTTTGATCGATTGTGGCGCCAAGGATCTTTTCAGCACCGTCAACGGCCAGAGCACCCACTTGAGCACGCAGGGCGTCTTTAGCGCTGTTCAGTTCCTGTTCGATCTCGGCCAGAGCCTGAGCCTTCACACGGTCAGCTTCGACGCGGGCCTGATCACGGGCTTCCTCGACAAGCTGAGCAGCGCGTTTCTTGCTTTGCTCAATGATTTCGGCTGCCTGTGCTTTAGCTTCACGCAGTTGCTGACCCACTTTCTCTTGGGCCAGCTCCAGGTCGCGAGCTGCGCGGTTGGCAGCGTCCAAGCCGTCGGCAATCTTCTTTTGACGCTCTTGCAGGGCAGTGATGACCGGAGGCCATACGTACTTCATGCAGAAGAGTACAAAAATCAGGAAAGCAACGGATTGGCCAATCAGGGTTGCATTAATGTTCACGCCAACACCTCGCTCGGTCTTAATTCATCACAGCCATCAACTCGTGGTAACGAGTGATTAGCCGGCGATCTGACCAACGAAGGGGTTCGCGAAGGTGAAGAACAGAGCGATACCAACACCGATCATGGTTACGGCGTCGAGCAGACCGGCAACGATGAACATTTTGACCTGCAGCATCGGAACCATCTCAGGCTGACGAGCAGCGCCTTCCAGGAACTTGCCGCCCAGCAGGCCGAAACCAATGGCGGTACCCAGAGCACCCAGGCCGATCAGCAGAGCAACAGCGATAGCGGTCAGACCAACTACAGTTTCCATCTTTCCTCCCGACTTTTACGTCGTATTGGTTAGGTTTTTAGTTTGAAGCGGTAAAACAAATCGTTTGGTACAGCTGCCCTTGCGGACTTTATAAAGCCTTCCCCCCAAACGAGCGGGGAAGGCTATTCAGACACGCCAGGCGGTCTTAATGGTTATCTTCGTGAGCCATCGACAGGTAGACGATGGTAAGCATCATGAAGATGAAAGCTTGCAGGGTGATGATCAGGATGTGGAACACAGCCCACGCCCACTGCAGCACCACACCCAGGCCGCTGAGCCAGAGGATGCCGGCGCCGAACATCACGGCGATCAGGATGAACACCAGCTCGCCGGCGTACATGTTGCCGAACAGACGCAGTGCCAGCGAGATCGGCTTGGCGATCAGGGTGACGAATTCCAGCAGGAAGTTGACCGGAATCAGCAGGATCTGCAGGAAGATGTTCTTGCTGCCGAACGGGTGCAGGGTCAGTTCACCGATGAAGCCGCCCAGGCCCTTGACCTTGATGCTGTAGAAGATGATCAGGGCGAACACGCAGAAGGCCATGGCCAGGGTCGCGTTCGGGTCGGTGGTCGACACGGCGCGGAACGGAATGTGCGGATCACCGGAGATCAGGATGGCCAGCTGAGGAATCCAGTCGACCGGTACCAGGTCGATGGCGTTCATCAGGAACACCCAGACGAAGATGGTCAGTGCCAGTGGGGCGATCACCGGGCTGCGGCCGTGGAAGGAGTCCTTCACGCTGCCGTTGACGAAGTCCACCAGCACTTCCACGAAGTTCTGCAGACCGCTTGGTTGGCCGGAAGTCGCCTTCTTGGCTGCCATGCGGAAAATGAACAGGAAGATCAGACCCAGCGCGACGGACCAACCCAGGGTGTCCAGGTGGAACGCCCAGAAGCCCATTGCCTTGGCTTCTGCAGCCGAATGGGCAAAGCCCCAGCTGCCGTCTGGTAGTTGACCGTAGGTCAGGTTCTGCAAGTGGTGCTGGATATAGCCCGAAGCGGTTTCTGCTGCCATGGTTGCCTCAAACGCCCTAAGGTCTCGAAAGTCTTTTATTCATCAGCAGGGGCGCGAACCAGCTGACCAAAAGGGTCAGCACGAAGACGCCGAATACTGCCAGCGGCGCCAATGGCTTCACTCCTGCAAAGGTCAGTGCGAACAGCACTGCCGTCAAAATCATCTTGCCTGCCTCGCCAGCGTAGAACGACTTGACGATGGCCTGCGCTGCCCGGGCTCCGCTGAAGCGAAAAGCCTTCCAGGCGAAATACACATTGGGCAACCAGGCGATCAGACCTCCGCAGAGACCTGAATAAGCACTGACCACCCCTTGCCACTGCCACAACACCAAGGTTGCCAGCAGAAACACGATGCATTGGGCCAGCAGTACGGGAAAAACCGCCCAGCGATGGAAAGGCAAGCGGTTTGGCGTGCGGATTTCCATCACAACTGCTCCTTCGAAGTCGACCAACAAGTCAGCTATGACTTGGCATAATTTGTGCCGACAAAATGCGCGCAGAGTATAGGGGTGGATTAACCCCTATTCAACTCTTCGGTAGTGATTTCCGACTGCGCGCTACAACGGGAATTGTTTCAGCGGATGTGAGCAAGGACGCCTTGCAACTCGTCAAGCGAGTTATAACGGATAACCAATTGGCCTTTGCCCTTGTTCCCGTGGCGAATCTGCACGGCGGAACCCAGGCGCTCTGCGAGCCGCTGTTCAAGGCGTGCGATATCCGGATCAGGTTTGCTCGGTTCGACCGGATCAGGTTTGTCGCTGAGCCACTGGCGCACCAGTGCCTCGGTTTGGCGCACGGTGAGCCCACGTGCGACAACATGACGCGCCCCCTCTTCCTGGCGATCTTCCTCCAGGCCGAGCAAAGCACGGGCGTGCCCCATCTCCAGGTCGCCATGGGCGAGCATGGTCTTGATCGCCTCCGGCAGGGAAATCAGGCGCAGCAGGTTGGCCACGGTGACCCGGGACTTGCCCACGGCATCGGCGACCTGTTGCTGGGTCAGCTCGAATTCCTGTTGCAGGCGCTGCAGGGCCAAGGCCTCTTCCAGCGGGTTGAGGTCCTCGCGCTGGATGTTCTCGATCAGCGCCATGGCGATGGCGGCTTCGTCAGGCACCTCGCGGACCATGGCCGGGACGGTGTCCAGGCCGGCCTGCTGGGTCGCGCGCCAGCGACGTTCACCGGCAATGATTTCGTAGCGGTTGTCACCGATGGGGCGAACCACGATCGGCTGCATCACGCCATGGGTGCGAATCGAGTGCGCCAGTTCTTCCAGCGCCTGCGGGTCCATGTCGCGGCGCGGCTGGTATTTGCCGCGCTGGATCAGCTCGACTGGCAGGTGTTGCAGTTCTTTCTGGTCGATCTTGACAGCCTGCTCTTCGAGCGCGCTGACGGAAGGACCACTGAGCAGTGCATCCAACCCACGTCCGAGTCCCCGTTTCTTAACGGCCATGCGGATTCCTTAAGTTGTTAGTGCAGTGCGTGACTGACGGCGTTGCCGGCGGACCATTTCCCCAGCCAGGGCCAGGTAGGCCAGCGCGCCGCGCGATTGCTTGTCGTAGGCCAGGGCCGGCATGCCGAAACTCGGCGCCTCGGCCAGGCGGATGTTGCGCGGGATGACCGTGTCGTACAGCTGCTCGCCGAAATGTTCCTTGAGCTGGGCCGAAACATCGTTGTTCAAGCTCAAACGCGGATCGTACATGGTCCGCAGCAGGCCTTCGATTTTCAGCTCAGGGTTCAGACGGGCGGCAATCCGCTTGATGTTATCCACAAGGTCGCTGAGACCTTCCAGTGCGTAGTACTCGCACTGCATGGGGATGATCACGCCGTCGGAGGCGACCAGCGCGTTCAGCGTCAGCATCGACAGCGACGGAGGGCAGTCGATCAGGATGAAGTCGTAGTTCTCGCGGATCGGCGCCAGTGCGTTGCGCAGGCGGCTCTCCTTGACCTGCATCTCCAGCAGCACCACTTCCGCGGCGGTCAGGTCGCGGTTGGCCGGCAGCAGTTGGTAGCCGCCGTGCTCGGAG
Source organism: Pseudomonas putida (assembly GCF_005080685.1). NCBI lineage: Bacteria > Pseudomonadati > Pseudomonadota > Gammaproteobacteria > Pseudomonadales > Pseudomonadaceae > Pseudomonas > Pseudomonas putida. The sequence goes on from NZ_CP039371.1 coordinate 6,488,050, forward strand.
TAGTGCATGGCCTGGGTGAGATCGCATTCGCCGATCAGCAGGTCGTAGACCGAATGCTCGAGCTCGTGCTTGTCCACACCGCTGCCCATGGTCGCGTTGCCCTGCGGATCGAGGTCGATCAGCAGCACACGACGCTTGGTCGCAGCCAGCGATGCAGCGAGATTGATACAGGTGGTGGTCTTGCCCACACCACCTTTCTGGTTCGCGATTGCGAATACCTTAGCCATTGTTGCGTGTGTTCCCAGTCATGCCTTGCGGCGCAGTATCAGCAGATGGCGCTGGCCCTGGCAACCCGGAACGGTCAGGGCCTGCTCGCTTTCCACTGTGAAGTCTGCGGGCAATGCTACCAGTTCATCGGCAGGATGCAGCCCCTTCATTGCAAGCCATTGCGTCCCGGTGTCGCCCAGATGGCGGGTCCAGTTGGTGAAATTCTCCATGCTGCTGAAGGCTCGGGAGATGATGCCGTCGAACGGTTGCGCAGGCTGGAAGGCTTCGACCCGGCTGTGGATAACCGTGAGGTTGTCCAGTTTGAGCTCCATTTTCACCTGGGTCAGGAAGCGGGTTTTCTTGCCATTGGCGTCCAGCACCGTCACTTGCTTGTGCGGATGCAGGATCGCCAATGGGATGCCGGGCATGCCACCGCCGCTGCCGACATCCAGCCAGCGCTCACGCTCGCTGTGGATAAACGCCATGACACTGAGGCTGTCGAGCAGGTGGCGGGAAACCATCTCGTCCGGATCACGCACCGCGGTCAGGTTGTAGGCTTTGTTCCATTTGATCAACAGGGCCAGGTAACCCAGCAGCTTCTCCTGCTGCTCGGCGCCAAGCTCGACTCCGAGCTGGCGCGCACCTGTGGACAACTCTTCGGCGTGTTGCGGGGTGACCAGGGAACTCAAGCGCTTTGCTCCAATTCGCGGCCAGCGCCGCGTTTTTTCAGATGAATCAACAACAGGGAAATCGCCGCCGGGGTCACGCCCGGGATGCGCGAAGCCTGGCCCAGGGTTTGCGGACGGGTCTGGCCGAGCTTGCCCTGGATCTCCTTGGACAGGCCGGAAATCGTGGTGTAGTCGATATCCACAGGCAGGCGGGTATCTTCGCTGGCGCGCAGGCGGGCGATTTCGTCCTGCTGGCGGTCGATATAGCCGGCGTACTTGGTCTTGATCTCGACCTGCTCGGCAACCTGTGGATCGATGACCTCTGCGCCAGTCGCCTCGATCAGCCCGGCGTAGTCGATTTCCGGGCGGGCCAGCAGGTTGAGCAGGCTGTACTCGTGGCTCAGCGGCGTGCCGAACTTATCCACAATGGCCTGGCCCTGCTCGGTGTTGGGCCGAACCCAGGTGGATTTCAGCCGTTGTTCCTCACGCTCGATGCCGTCGCGCTTGGCGCAGAAGGCGGCCCAGCGCTCATCGTCGATCAGGCCCAGCTCGCGACCCTTCTCGGTCAGGCGCAGGTCGGCGTTGTCCTCGCGCAGGATCAGCCGGTATTCGGCGCGCGAGGTGAACATGCGGTACGGCTCCTGGGTGCCGAGGGTGATCAGGTCGTCGACCAGTACCCCGATGTACGCTTCGTCACGACGCGGGCACCAGCTATCACGGCCCTGCGCACGCAGCGCCGCGTTGGTCCCGGCCAGCAGGCCCTGGGCGCCGGCTTCTTCGTACCCGGTGGTGCCGTTGATCTGACCGGCGAAGAACAGGCCGCCGATGACCTTGGTCTCGAGGCTGTACTTGAGATCCCGCGGGTCGAAATAGTCGTACTCGATGGCGTAGCCCGGGCGCACGATGTGGGCGTTTTCCATGCCGCGGATCGAGCGCACCAGCTCCAGCTGCACATCGAACGGCAGCGAAGTGGAAATACCGTTGGGGTACAGCTCATGGGTGGTCAGGCCTTCCGGCTCGATGAACACCTGGTGGCTTTCCTTGTCGGCGAAGCGGTGGATCTTGTCCTCGATCGACGGGCAGTAACGCGGGCCCACGCCTTCGATGACACCGGAATACATCGGCGAACGATCGAGGTTCGAGGCGATGATCTCGTGGGTGCGCGCATTGGTGTGGGTGATCCAGCAGCTGACCTGGCGGGGGTGCATCTGCGCATTGCCCATGAACGACATCACCGGGATCGGCGTGTCGCCTGGCTGTTCGGTCATCACCGAGAAGTCCACCGAGCGCCCGTCGATACGTGGCGGGGTACCGGTCTTCAGGCGGCCGACGCGCAGTGGCAGTTCACGCATGCGGTGAGCCAGGGCAATCGAAGGCGGATCACCGGCGCGTCCGCCGGAATGGTTCTGCAGACCGATGTGGATAAGCCCGCCGAGGAAGGTGCCGGTGGTCAATACCACGGACTGCGCGAAGAAACGTAGGCCCATCTGGGTGACCACGCCCTTGACCTGGTCCTGCTCGACGATCAGGTCGTCGCAGGACTGCTGGAATATCCACAGGTTGGGCTGGTTTTCCAGGATCTCGCGCACCACCGCCTTGTAGATGGCGCGGTCGGCCTGCGCACGGGTGGCACGTACTGCCGGGCCCTTGCGGTTGTTCAGGATACGGAACTGGATGCCGCTCTTGTCGGTGGCCAGCGCCATGGCGCCGCCGAGCGCATCGATCTCCTTGACCAGATGACTTTTACCGATGCCACCGATGGCCGGGTTGCAGCTCATGTGACCGAGGGTTTCCACGTTGTGGGTCAGCAGCAGGGTTTTCACACCCATGCGTGCGGACGCAAGCGCAGCCTCGGTACCGGCATGGCCGCCGCCGATGACGATCACTTCAAAACGGGAAGGGAAATCCACCACGCACCTCGTGCCTGTTTTGCGAATAGAGAAGATAAGCGGACAAGTATAGGGACTTAACCCCCCTCAAAGGAACCTTCTGCGCAAAATTTGACCAGGCTGTGGATGAATGGCAGACAACAGAAATCAAAGAAGAGAAATTTAAAAAAGCTTTATTTTTATGTTTATTCTTATGCACAGGCCTATCTGTGGATAACGCTCTGGATCCCTTTAATAACATGGTGTACAGAGAAATTAAACCCTGTGGTCTAGTGACCCTGGGGGCTATGGATAACGCCGTTGAGCCTGTGGATTAAATGCCTGTTTACCCACAGGCAGGATTGTCCTCAGAAAAAAAGCCCTGTTATCAACGGGGCTGAAGGCGACTTTTCCACAGACCTCCCGGGTGACTTTTCCCTCCTGTGCATGAAAAATCTTGAAGCACTTTTCCTTTCCACCTCCCAGGTGAACAACTCACAGGCAAAAAAAAGCCGCTCCCGAAGGAGCGGCTCTGTGGCAGCCAACGTCTGTGGATTATTTTCCGATGCAGAAGCTGGAGAAGATGCGTCCCAGCAAGTCATCGGAGCTGAACGCACCGGTGATCTCTCCCAGCGCCTGCTGCGCCTGCCGTAGATCTTCGGCCAGCAGTTCACCCGCACCCGCCAGGGTAAGCTGCGCACGACCATGCTCCAGGTGCGAACTGGCCTGGCGCAGGGCATCCAGATGCCGCCGCCTGGCGCTGAAACCGCTCTCGGCGGTCTGTTCATAACCCATGCAGGCCTTGAGGTGATCGCGCAGCAGTTGCAGGCCCTGGTCGTCGCCCTTGGCACTCAAGGTGATGGTGACATGGCCGTCATCGCACTGTTCGAGCCCTACCTGCTCGCCACTGAGGTCGGCCTTGTTGCGAATCAGCGTAACCTTGGCCGCCTCTGGCCGTTGGTCGAGAAACTCTGGCCACAGGGCAAAAGGGTCGTCGGCCTCGGGCGCCGTCGAGTCCACCACCAGCAGCACACGATCCGCTTCGCCAATGGCCTTGAGCGCGCGTTCCACGCCAATTTTTTCCACATGGTCGTCGGTATCGCGCAGACCGGCGGTGTCGACCACATGCAGCGGCATGCCGTCGATGTGGATATGTTCGCGCAGAATGTCCCGGGTGGTGCCGGCGATATCGGTGACGATCGCCGCCTCGCGGCCAGCCAGCTGGTTCAAGAGGCTCGATTTGCCGGCATTGGGACGGCCGGCGATGACCACGGTCATGCCGTCACGCAGCAAGGCGCCCTGGCCTGCCTCACGCTGGACTGTGGACAACTCCGCGCGCACGGCATCGAGCATCGACAGCACGTGACCATCGGCGAGGAAGTCGATTTCCTCCTCGGGGAAGTCGATCGCCGCTTCAACGTAGATGCGCAGCGCGATCAATGCCTCGGTCAGGCTGTGCACACGCTTGGAGAACTCGCCCTGCAGCGAACGCAAGGCGTTGCGGGCTGCCTGGCTGGAGCTGGCCTCGATCAGGTCGGCGATGGCTTCGGCCTGGGCCAGATCGAGCTTGTCGTTGAGAAACGCACGCTCGCTGAATTCGCCCGGACGCGCCAGGCGGCAGCCCACTTGTACACAGCGTTGCAGCAGCATGTCCAGGACCACCGGGCCGCCATGACCCTGCAGTTCGAGCACGTCTTCGCCGGTGAATGAGTTGGGCCCCGGGAAGAACAGCGCGATGCCTTCGTCCAGCACCAACCCCTGCTCGTCGCGAAACGGCCCATAGTGGGCATGGCGTGGCGTCAGCGTACGGCCAGTGATCAACTGCCCGGCCTGGCTCGCCAGCGGTCCGGACAGCCTGACGATGCCGACCCCGCCGCGGCCCTGGGCGGTGGCGATGGCAGCAATGGTTTCACGCACAGTGTTCATGCTCGAGAGCCTCTACGACAAAACGACAGATAGCAAAAACGCCCCCGAAGGGGCGTTTTTATTCACAGGCTAGCGCAGTAGCCCGTTATGCAGCAGCTTTTTTGCTGGCTGCTTCGATGCTGCGGGTGATGTACCACTGCTGTGCGATCGACAGGCAGTTGTTCACAACCCAGTACAGCACCAGACCAGCCGGGAACCACAGGAAGAAGAAGGTGAAGATGATCGGCATCATTTTCATCACCTTGGCCTGCATCGGATCCGGCGGGGTCGGGTTCAGACGCTGCTGGATGAACATGGTCGCGCCCATGATGATCGGCAGGATGAAGAACGGATCCTTGATCGACAGGTCGGTGATCCACAGCATCCAAGGAGCCTGACGCATCTCGACGCTTTCCAGCAGTACCCAGTACAGCGACAGGAAGACCGGCATTTGCACCAGGATCGGCAGGCAGCCGCCCAGCGGGTTGATCTTCTCTTTCTTGTACAGCTCCATCATCGCCTGGGACATCTTCTGGCGATCGTCACCGAAGCGTTCCTTCAGCGCGGCAAGCTTCGGCGAAACGGCACGCATGCGCGCCATCGAACGGTAGCTGGCGGCCGACAGCGGGAAGAACAGGCCCTTGATGAGCATGGTCAGGACGATGATCGACCAACCCCAGTTGCCCAGCAGGCTGTGGATATGTTGCAGCAGCCAGAAGATCGGCTGGGCGATGAACCACAGGAAGCCGTAGTCGACGGTCAGTTCCAGGCCTGGGGACAATTCCTTGAGCTTGGACTGGATCTTCGGACCGGCATACAGCATGGCGCTGGTCTCGACCTTGCCGCCAGCTGGGACGCTGATTACCGGGCCGGTGTAGCCGATGATGTAGTTGCCCTGGCTGTCCTTGCGGGTCTGGACCAGGTTGGCGTCCGACTTCGCAGGCACCCAGGCGGTCACGAAGTAGTGCTGCAGCCAGGCGACCCAGCCGCCGGCGACGCTTTCCTTCACGCTGCCCTTGTCGATGTCTTTCATCGACACTTTCTTGTACGGCTCCGAAGCGGTCCACATGGCAGCGCCGAGGTAGGTCGCGGTGCCGGTGGCGGTGCTCGACGATGGGTCGGAGCTGGCGTCACGCTTGAGCTGGGCAAACATGTTGCCGTTCCACGCCTGGGTGCTCTGGTTGTCGATCAGGTAGGTGACGTTGAGGTCGTACTCACCGCGCTTGAAGCTGAAGCGCTTGATGTAGTTGACGCCGTTGTCACTGAACTTGAGGTCGACCACCAGTTGTTCCTGACCGTCTGCCAGCTGGTAGCTGCGTTGTTCGGCAGCGTACAGCGGACGACCGGAAGGGCGTGCGTCCGGGCCGTTGGCACCGGTCAGGCCGCTCTGTGCCAGGTAGACACGCTCGCCACCGTTGTCGAACAACTGGAACGGAATGTCCGGATGGTCTTGGCGACGTGGGTATTTCGGCAGGGTCAGTTGGACGATGTCGCCACCGACCGGATCGATAGCCAGGTCCAGGACATCGGTCTTGACCCGGATCAGGTCCTTGCTGGTCGCGACCGGCGCAAGTTCAGCAGGGCTGGATTCGGCATTCGCGCTCGGCACATCGGCGCTGGCGCCGGCGGTACCGGCCGGCACGCCATCGGGCAAGGCCGGGGCTTTGGTGCTGGCAGCAGTATTCTGAGTCGGCAGAGCAGCCTGGCCGTAGTCCTGGTTCCACTTGAGGACCATGACGTAGGACACGATTGCCAGGGCGACGATCAGGATCGTGCGTTTAATATCCATGATTACTCGGCTATCGAAGAAGTTCGGGAGGAAGGAGCGGGTGGAACGGGATCGAAACCGCCGTCGTTCCACGGATGACAACGCCCCAGGCGACGAACGGCTAGCCACCCACCACGCAAGAGGCCATGGTTTTCGATGGCTTCATAAGCGTAACAGGAGCAACTGGGGTAGAAACGACAGTGGCTGGCCATCAGGGGACTGATGGCATAACGGTAAAACTGGATCGGAACGAGGGCCAGTTTACGCATTTCGGCTGTCTACCCCTGCGGAATTGGCGCTTGCCTCTGGATTTGGCCGGCTGCGAGCCAGGCGTTTCCAGAGCTTGCCAAAGTGTTGGTGCAATTCCGGGTTTTCTATCTCACCCAATCCCTTGCGCGCGACGATCACGATGTCCAGGCCAGCGAGAGACTGCTGGTTCAGACGAAAGGAATCGCGCATCAAGCGCTTGAGGCGATTGCGTTGAACAGCGAGCTTGACGCTCTTCTTGCCGATCACCAGGCCGAGGCGTGGGTGATCGAGGCCGTTCTCGCGAGCAAGGATCAGCAGGTTTTTCCCTGGAACCTTGCCGGTTGGGGAGTCGAAGACCGCTTTGAAGTGCCGGGGTGTAAGCAGTCGCTTTTCCCGACTGAAGTCCTGACTCACCACCTGTGCCGAAAAATCAAATGGCCAGACGCTTACGGCCTTTGGCACGACGACGCGACAGAACAGCGCGGCCGTTCTTGGTAGCCATACGGGCACGGAAGCCGTGGGTGCGAGCGCGCTTGATGGTGCTTGGTTGGAAAGTACGTTTCATGGCGTTGTTACCTGGGTTTGTCGACTACGGGCCGGAATGGCCCCCTTTTTAAGAGATCGGCGATTCTAGAGAAAGCAAGCCAATAGGTCAATTTCCAACCAACCTTTCCTTACTGGACGGTGTACAGGGAAGGCGAGCGATGAGCGCTGAATGGCATCAGGCCGAGAAGGGCTTGAAGACAGCACGCAGATCGACAAACACTTAAAAAAAGAAGAGACATATAAAAGCTTTTCTGAAGAACTTATAGATCTTAGGTGGATAACCTTCTGTGGATAACTGGCTGTAGCCCTTTATCCACGAGCTGTACAGAAATTTTAAACCTTGTCGGTAACAGGTGCTGCGCTTGTGCTGGACATGGGTAGAACCTGTGGATCGAATGGCTGTTTATCCACAGCCCAGTTATCAACAGGCAGGCACCCAGGGTTGTGCATAGCCCTTATGGTCGGTTATCCACAGAGCTTATTCACATGGGCTAAAAGACATTTCGGTCGCTAAATGGCTGTTTTGTCGCGACTCCTAGCGTTTCCACATGTGGATAACTGCGCTCCCGACCGGTACAATGGCGGTTTGTTTTTGCCTCATCCGGCTTTCAACTCAGGGGATATCC